>JAVEET010000157.1 GCA_030840295.1 Pseudonocardiales bacterium | reverse complement strand
GCGCTGCGGAGTCGGGTGTCGCCCGAGGTTCGCATCGGTGTGCCCGATCGTCCGGGCTATGGGGCGAATGGGCTTGCAGCGACGGACTATCGCGGAAACGTCGCGTGGTTGACCCGGTGGATGGACCGCTTCTGTCCGGGACCGGTAATGCTGGTCGGGCACAGTTGGGCCGGCGGCGTCGCGGCGTTGGCGGCCGCCGAGCGAGCCTCGACGCGGATCGCCGGGTTGGTGCTGCTGGCCTCCGTCGGGCCGGAGTGCCTGGTTCGGCTGGACCCCGTGCTGGCGGCACCGGTACTCGGTGAGCTGATCTCGTTTTCGACCTTGCGGATCGGCCGCGGCCCGATTGCCCATAAGGCGGCGACCCTGATCGGCGGGAAGCTGGATTCGATGGATCTGCCCTACGCCCGATCCAGCGGCGCGGCAATGCGATTCCGGCCGCTCTGGCGCAGCTTCCTGACCGAGCAGCGAGCCCTGCTTCGTGACCTACCGATGATCACAGCCGCGCTACCCGACATCGCCACACCTACTCGGATCATCACGGGCGACCAGGATCAGGTCATCCCCGAACGGACACCGGCGGCGCTGCAGGCGGCCATTGCCGCGTCACGATGGGTACAGATCGATGGCGGCCACGACCTGCAGTTGCGGCAGCCGGTCGCCGTGGCCGACGAGATCGCCGCGTTCGCGGCCGAGGTCCTGAGCGAATCGAGCGTCCTCGGTGAATTGGCCGGGGCGACATCCGCCATGCGGATTCTGTGACCGAGGATGGGGTGCCGGGCCCCGTGAACTCGTCGCCCGGGCCGCCCACCCCGCTGTTCCCGCGCGCTGTCATCGACAGGCTGCGCGCCTGCCTATCGGATGAGTTCAGCGGCCAGGCCGTAACCGAGACACTCGGCCTGGCCGGCCAGGCGGCCCTGTCACGAGGTGATCTCACGGGGGTGGAGCGATTCACCCGCGGGGGTTCGGCGACCGAGACACTCATCAGGCTGTTCCTGCTGGGAATCGAGGTTGCCGACGACGCCGCCGACCGGGCGTTCGGCACGCAGGGTCGGTTCGACGCGGTCGCCGCCGGCCTTCTCGAGCCTGGCTCCACTGGCGTCCGGACGATGTTCGATCTACGGCCGTATTCCGAAGCCGGCGGCCCCGACTGGTGGGTGATCTCCGATCTCGGCGCGGAGGTGCGACCCGGAGCCTTGGATCCCGAGCATGTGCTCGGTGTCGGTGCCGCGGCCGCCACCTTGGCCCAGGCCACCATGCGGCGGCCGGTCGAGACCGCCCTCGACATCGGGACCGGCTGCGGCGTCCAGGCACTGCACCTGTCACGACATGCCCGCTCAGTCGTGGCCACCGACCTGAGCGGACGAGCCCTGCGGATGGCGGCTACGACGGCTGCCTTGAACGGGCTCCGCTGGGACCTGCGCGCCGGATCGCTGCTCGATCCGGTACGCGCGGAGCAGTTCGACCTCGTGGTCAGCAATCCGCCGTTCATCGTCGGCCCGGGGTTCACCGCGTCGGATGAGGGTTTCACGTATCGAGACAGCGGCTTGCCCGGCGACGAGGTCTGCCGCCAATTGATCAGCGGGCTGGCACCGATGTTGCGGCCCGGCGGGACGGCGCAGGTACTCGCCAACTGGATGATCACGGCCGATGGGCAATGGGAGGACCGGCTTGCCGGTTGGCTCGGTGACGCCGACTGCGACGTCTGGATCTGGCAGCGGGAGGTCGCCGATCCCGGTGAGTACGTCTCCCTGTGGCTGCGTGATGCCGGCGAGCAACCCGGTTCTCGGACCTGGCGTTCCAAGTACGACCGCTGGCTCGACTGGTTCGCCGAGAACGGAGTGTTGGCGGTAGGCATGGGCTTGGTCAACCTGCGCCGATCCGGATCATCGGTACCGGTGATCGTGGCCGAGGATGTCCGCCAGGCGGTCGAACAGCCGATCGGAGCCGAGATCGCCACGTGGTTCGCTCGCCAAGACTGGCTGCGGAGCGCGGGACCCGCCGGGTTGCTGGATGCCTCGTTCACTGTCGTCGCAGATCTCATCTACGAACAGCGTGCTCTGCTCGGCCCCACCGGCTGGCAGTCCGCCGTCAGTCAGTTGCGCCAGGCGCGGGGAATGCGCTGGGAACTCGAGACCGACTCTGCGGTGGCGGGTCTGCTGTCCTCCTGCACCGGGCAGGTGCCGCTACGGGCCTCACTTGCGCTGGTCGCCGAGCTTCAAGGCCTGGATCCGGCGGCGGTGACTTCCTCGCTGCTGCCGGTGGTCGCCGACCTCGTCCAGCGCGGAATCCTGCTGCCGCCGGAAACGGCGGCTACCTAGGTGCGCGCCTTGGTGCAGCGGGTCACCGGCGCTTCGGTGCGGGTCGAGGGCCACCTCGTCGCCCAGATCGGGCCCGGCCTGCTGGTCCTGCTCGGCGTAACGCACCGCGACAGCGAGGCCGGTGCGCGTGGGCTGGCGTCGAAAACCGCTCGGTTGCGAATCCTGCGCGATGGCGACAGGGACGAGGCAGCGGCCGTTGAGCTCGCCGCTCCGGTCCTGGTGGTGAGCCAGTTCACGCTGTACGCGGACATGACCTCCGGCCGGCGACCCAGCTGGAAGGCAGCGGCACCCGCAGCGATGGCGCAGCCCCTGGTGACCGCCTTCTGCGACCAGCTACGGCAACTGGGCGTCCCGGTGGAGACGGGGGTGTTCGGGGCAACCATGGCGGTGTCGAGCATCAACGACGGTCCGATGACCATCTGGCTGGACGCGAACTGACCGTCCGGCAGCTGCCCGTGCAATAGCGGTAGCAGGCCAGGTCGGTGCCCCCGGGGAACCCTTCAGACCTGGGGTTCAAAGCCCTTGCACAGCCAATCCGGGAACAAGCTCCGCCCCGAATCGTTGTACAGGGTGGGACAACAGACCCCCAAATTAGCGGACGGACACCGACGTGACGCAGCCAGCGACAAAGCCAGATACAAAGAGGACCGACATGGCGAGCGCCAGCCAGCCTGCGACTTCGACCAACAGCACCCAGACCCCTTCCAAGCGCCGGACGCCGGCGTCCCGGGCGCTGCCCGGGCACCGCTCGAGCCGGACATCAGCCGCACCCGCGCGGGCTCCTCACGAGTCCGAGGTTGCGGCAACCACCGTTGCCGTCGGCGACGACCAGCCCGTCGAACAGCTGACCGAGACAAACCCGGTGCTCGCGACCGCAGACCTCGACGAGACGGTCCAGGCCGCAGACCTTGTGCGCTCCTATCTCAACGAGATCGGCAAGGTCTCGCTGCTTACCGCGGTCGAAGAGGTGGAACTCTCCAAGCGCATCGAAGCCGGCCTGTACGCCTTGCACCTGTTGAGTACCAGCAAGCGGCTGACCGTACCCCGGCGACGCGAACTGCAGGCCCTCGCCGCTGACGGAGAACGCGCCAAGGATCTGCTGTTGCGGGCGAACCTGCGACTGGTCGTTTCGCTGGCGAAGCGCTACACCGGCCGTGGCATGCCGTTCCTGGACCTGATTCAGGAAGGCAATCTCGGGCTGATCCGTGCCGTGGAAAAGTTTGACTACACAAAGGGCTTCAAGTTCTCGACGTATGCCACCTGGTGGATCCGCCAGGCCATCAGCCGAGCGATGGCCGATCAGTCGCGCACGATCCGGCTGCCGGTCCATCTGGTCGAGCAGATCAACAAGATGCAGCGCATGCGCCGCGAACTCGGGCAGACGTTGGGCCGAGATGCCACGGACGAGGAACTGAGCCACGAGCTGGACATCACGGTCGACCGCCTGCACGAACTGGTGGACCACGCCCGGGATCTGGTCAGCCTGGACCAGACGGTGGGCGCCGAAGAGGACTCTTCGCTGGGTGATTTCATTGCCGACGCCGATGCGACCAAGCCGACCGAGGCCGTCGAGTTCGAACTGATGCGCAGTCAATTGGCATCTGTGCTCGACTCACTGGAGCCACGCGAAGCCGCAGTGGTCCGGTTGCGGTATGGCTTGGCGGACGGCAACCCGCACACGCTCGACGACATCGCCAAGAAGTTCAACTTGTCCCGGGAGCGCATTCGGCAGATCGAGCGGGAGACGATGGCCAAGCTGCGGCACCCGTCGCGCGCTCAGTCGCTGCGGGACTACCTAGAATCCTGAGTCACCGTTTGATGGCGTTTCGGGCGGTCCGCCCGATACGGTGAGCCGGTGGAGCCGCTGACGGCATTGCGAAGGATCGCGTTCCTGCTGGAACGCGGTCAAGCGCGCGATTACCGGGTCAAGGCCTTTCGGACGGCCGCGGCCGTAGTTGTTGCGCGCGGAGACCATGAGATCTCCGAGCGCGCCGCTGCCGGAACGCTGAAGGAACTGCCTGGCATCGGGGATGCCACCGCCTCGGTGATCATCCAATCATTGGCCGGTGGACAGTCTGCCTATTTGGCCGAGCTCGAGACCCAGGCAACTCCACTGGTCGAGCTCAATTCTGACGCCGCTGGCCTCCGGGCGGCGCTGCGGGGTGATCTGCACTCGCACTCGGACTGGAGCGACGGCGGCAGCCCGATCGAGGAGATGGCCATCACGGCCATCGAACTGGGCCGCGAGTACCAAGCGCTGACCGATCACTCTCCGCGGCTCACGGTTGCGCATGGGCTCTCTGCTGACCGTCTGGTGCGTCAGCTCGAAGTGCTGGCGGCACTTCGTCCCCGGCTGGGGTCCTTCCGGCTTCTGAGTGGAATCGAGGTCGACATCCTCGACGATGGTCGCCTCGACCAGTCCCCGGAACTACTCGGTCACCTCGACATCGTGGTGGCCTCGGTGCACTCGAAGCTGAGCATGGAGTCCGCGGCAATGACCAGGCGGATGATCGCCGCCATCAACGACCCGCAGACCGACATCCTCGGGCACTGCACCGGCCGGCTGGTGGGAGCCAAGAAGCGGGGCCAGAGCACGTTCGATGCGCTCGCCGTCTTCCAGGCCTGCGCGCAAGCCGGCGTGGCAGTCGAGATCAACAGCCGCCCCGAGCGCTTGGACCCCCCGGTCGAGCTGTTGTCATTGGCTGTCGAGTCGGGCTGCTTGTTCAGCATCGACACCGACGCCCACGCCCCCGGGCAGCTCGACTGGCTGCCCTACGGCTGCGCCCGAGCCGCCGAGTGCGGCATACCGGCCGATCGCATCGTCACAACTTGGCCCGTCGAAAAACTTCTCGACTGGACCGGCCGACGTCGCCGGTAGGCCGGCGCGGCACTGGCCGCTGTCGGTGTCGATCCGGCCGCCGCAGGCCGAGGTCGATCCGGCCGCCGCGCTCAACCGGTTGCGACCGGACGCCCTGGATCATTGAGCCACTCGCTCCAGGAGCCCGGATAGAGCACGGCCTCAATCCCAACCAGGCTCATGGCCAACACCGAGTGTGCTGCAGTCACGCCGGACCCGCAGTAAACGCCCACCGCCTCCTGGCCGGGCTCGATCTCAGCCTCGGCGAGCCCGCGAAGCAGGGCACGGGGCGCCTTGAAGCTCCCGCTGGAGGTGGCGTGCTCGGTGGTGGGCAGGTTCCTGGCTCCCGGGATGTGGCCGGCCACCGGGTCCATCGGCTCGACCTCACCGCGAAACCGTTCCGGTGCCCGGACGTCGACCAGTCTGCCAGCCTGGGCCCATCGCGCCGCCCCGGCCGCGTCCAGGGCGGGCACCGAGCCCGGCCGGACGCTCACCGTGCCGGATTCGTTCGGCACGGCTCCGATTTCGACCGGCAGGTCGGCCGACACCCATGCCGCGAAGCCGCCGTCGAGCACTTGGACCCGGCTCAAGCCGGCCCAGCGAAGGACCCACCATGCGCGTGCCGCGGCGACCGACGAATCGCCGTCGTAGACCACCACCGATGAATCGTCATGGATGCCCCAGTCCCGCATCCGATGCTGCAGCCGCCCACTGTCTGGCAACGGATGCCGACCGCCGGCACCCGGTGGATCGGCGAGGTCAGCGTCGAGATCACAGAAGTGGGCCCCAGGAATATGGCCGGCCAGATAAGCATTTCGCTGGGGAGGTGATCCCACCACCCAGCGAACATCGAGCAGCACCGGCGGGTCGGTTCGCAGCCGCCCGGCCAGCTCGGAAGGTCGGACCAGGGTCGAGTCTGCATCAATGATCACGATGACGGTTCTAACATGGATACTCAGACCGCGCGTCGCCGCGGCGCGAGCGGTTTGAAAGAGGTCCGTTGCATGAATAACTACCAGCACCATCACAGCGATTTGATCGACACCACGGAAATGTACCTGCGGACCATCTACGAACTCGAGGAAGAGGGCGTGACGCCCCTGCGGGCGCGGATTGCCGAGCGGTTGGGCCAGTCCGGACCAACGGTCAGTCAGACCGTCGCCCGAATGGAGCGAGATGGCCTCCTGCACGTCGAGAGTGATCGGCACCTCAGTCTGACCGTCGAGGGTCGGCAGCTGGCCACCGCGGTGATGCGCAAGCACCGCCTCGCCGAGCGCCTGTTGCAGGATGTCATCGGCCTGGAGTGGGATCAACTGCACATCGAGGCCTGCCGCTGGGAACACGTGATGAGCGACGCCGTCGAGCGCCGGATCTTGGCCCTGCTGGACAAGCCGCTGGTATGTCCGCACGGAAATCCTATTCCCGGGCTCGAAGATCTCGGATTGCCGTTCGGCCAGCCTGTGGATGCGGCGCTCCTTCCTACACTGGCTGCCTCAGTCACCGATGTCTCGACGAAAGTGCGCATCGAACGGATCAGTGAGAACCTTCAACCCAACGCCGAGCTGATGAGACTGCTCTCCCTGACGGGTCTTACGCCGGGCAGCACAGTCACCATCGAGCGAACGAAGGACGGCATCCAGGTCAGCGGCGGTCAGCAGGACACCATCGTCGGTGCACCCGTCGCCGAGGGAATCTTCGTTTCCGTCCCAGCCTGATAATCAGCCGCCGGGCACGGTTCTAGGATCAGCCACCGGGTCCCTCAAGTACGGGGTTTTGTGCGGATCAAGACCTGAGCGAACCGCCTGCAAGAGCAGCCGAGCGGCGGAGTACCCCCGGTCGGACTCCAAAGCCCGTTCGGCGGCAACCGCGGCAAGCGTGCCGTTGCCTGCCCGCCACTGATGCCAGCCGTAGAGAAACAGCGGAGCGGCATCGTACGGGGCGGGCAATCGCGTCAGCAGCTCGTGCATCAGCTGGCCAGCGTCCAACGACTGGTCATCGACGGCCAGCCAGAGCTCATCGCGGACGTCGATATCGGACAAGGCAACACCGAATCTGGCCAGCTGTTCGGGTGTCAACAGTTTCGCCTGCCGTGCGGCGGTTGCTGCCTTGTCCCGGCAGGCCTTCTTCAATGCTGTCGCATCAGCTCGAGTCAAGCGACCGACTCCGTTGCTCAACACGGCACGGGTGACACGGTGTTCGGCCTGCTCGAGGTGCGGTTGAAGCTTGCGCCGGGTCAGTTCGGTGTCTCCGTCGAGCTGAGCCTCGAGCGCTTCACGATCGGGCAGCGCCACCAGACCGGCGAGAGTGGCTTGAGCCGCAGCCTTCGAACAGCCCACAGCCCGGGCCCGGCCGGTCGGCGGACAGCAGCGTGGATCGGCGCAGATCAGCGACCACCATCGGCTGTCGTCAGACAACAGGAAATCCACCAACGCCATGTCCGCAACCGCCACGGCCGTGCTCACCGCGTCGGCCAGCGCCGTCCACTTGCCCGCCGGCCCCGCCGGGTCGCCGACATCGGCGCTGTGGATCATGGCCGCCACGGCGCTCGCGCCCGAGCCCCGCATTGTCTCGATCAACGGCTCGATATCGATCGGTTCGCTCACGTCCGGCGGAAGATCAACCCGTAGCGCAACCTGGACGGTGCCGGTCATCGGCCGCACCGGATCGGTGCTTTCGAAGCCGAGGAGCACCAAGCTTTCCCGGGGATGGAACCCAAGCAGGTAGGGAATCGCCTCGATCAATTCGCCGGGATCGCTGATGCTGATTCGTCGTACGTCGGTGAAGGTCATGGGACAACCTTGGGCGCTGTCAAACCCATATTCCGGCCCGACCGACAGTCTGTGGATCAACGGCGGACTTTCCACAGGCCTAACGAGAATGTCGGACGGATCGACTATTGAGCGGATCGTCTGTGCGGATCGTCGAGCCGTCCCAGCGGTAGTCCGCTACAGCGGCTGGGCGCGCCAGCGCGCAGCCGCCAGCGCCAGGCCGTCGGCGACGTCGGAGTTTCGTTCGGCGAGCTGCAACTCGCGTTCTCCTTCGGAACCCGGCGGCGCGGACTCCCGGCGGCCCGCCGCGACGACCCGGAAGAACGCCGCCGCACGCTCGAGCGCAACGTCGAAGTCGCCGGAGTAGGCCCCGCTCAGGACAGAGTCGGCCAATGCACTTACGGCGGCCGGGTCCGCGTTATCGGACACGCCGGCGACGACCTCATCCGCCGGTGCAAAGCCACGACCGGCCCGCCACAGGCGGGTCACCTCCTCGCCGTTGCCGTTGCACCAACGTCGCAGAAGGTAGAGCGCCCAGAGGGCCCCGGGCAGGCTCGAAGGCTGCTCGTCGCGCCACAGCTCCGCGAGGGTGTCCAGTCCTACCCGGTCGGCAAGGTCGACGAAAGAGTTATCGGCGTTCTCTCGACCCTGGCTGAGAACCGCAGCCGCCGTGGCATGCGCAAGTTCGGTGCGGGCAAAGGGCTCGACGTCGGAAACCGCGCCGTCAAGCGAGGCCAGGTCGGCGCGCCGAACTGGGCGGTGCGGGCGTTGAGGCTCGGTCACCCCACCAGGGTAAGGGCTTGCGCCTATGGGTCGAAAGGTGGCAGGGAAGGCGGCGAGGCTCGTGGCCGGGCGCGCCGAAGCGGTTCGGCGGTTGCAGCACAAGACGGTAAACTGGACCCTGGCGTCGGCCCGATCCATGGCCCCCGGTCCCACAATTGCCGCCATGAGCGGCCTTCCGCCGTGAGGCGACCTGGCGGGCCGACGTCGTCCAACGAACGTTGTGGTCCCTGAGCTGCAGTCGACGTTCGCCTGATCGGTTACTGCGAAGCGGCGAGGCGGGGTGCGATGGGCTCGGGCGACGGATGGACCGTCTGCGCACTGGGCCATCGGCACTGGGGGTTGTTCGGCGCCGCAGGTGTCCTCATCATCGAGAGCGATCGGGTGATTCTGCAGCATCGTGCGCCC
Source organism: Pseudonocardiales bacterium (assembly GCA_030840295.1). Taxonomy (GTDB): domain Bacteria; phylum Actinomycetota; class Actinomycetes; order Mycobacteriales; family Jatrophihabitantaceae; genus Jatrophihabitans_A. Next base: position 35,650 of record JAVEET010000157.1, on the reverse strand, counting down.
TGGACCCACGAAGGCGGCAGCTGGGGCATCCCCGGCGGCGCTCGCGACGCCGGGGAGACCGCGGTACAGGCCGCGCTACGGGAAGCACACGAAGAGGCCGGACTGGACGAGGCCGATATCGAACCGGTCGGTTTGTACATCGCAGATCATGGCTGCTGGTCCTATACGACCGTGGTCGCCCGACCCCGTCGTCCGCTGTACCCGTCGGCCGCGAACGCTGAGAGCGTCTCGGTGGAGTGGGTGCCGGTCGCAGAGGTCGACGACCTCGTGCTGCATGGTGGCTTCGCGTCGGCGTGGCCGAAACTGCAGCGGGTTCCGGCGCCACTGCGGCTGCTACTCGGGCCCGGCGCAGCCGACGAAAAGTTGTTGGCTGACGTCGCGGCGAACGGACTGGCGGCGAGCCGGCTACCGGACGGTCTGGACGCCGGATCGCTGCATCGCCTGCTCGCCCTACCCGAGCTGGTGGAGGACTCCGATCATGCGGCTGCCCTGGTCGCCGAAGCCGAGCCAGGCCGCCAGATCCTGGTGGTGCTCGATCCGGCCATGCTGTTGTCGCTGAGCTGACAGAGTCCCTGCACGACCGGCCTCGGGGATCGTAGGAGAATGCCGGCAACCTCGCTCGGCTGAGCCACCAGCGTGACCGATAAGGTGCGTCGGTGCGAATCCTGCTCCCGCCCAGCGAGGCCAAACAGGGCGGTGGGCGCGGCAAACCATTGGAGTCCCGGTCGGCGAACACCCCGCTCGATCAAGCCCGGCAGGCGGTCCTGCACGCTCTGGGAGCCCTCCTCCGATCGGGTCCGGTCGAGGCGTCCCGGTCGCTGTTCCTGCCCGAGTCGATCGCAGCCCAGGCACTCGCGGACAACGCTCGGGTCACCACGACACCCACCCGCCCGGCGCTCGACCGATACGCCGGCATCGTCTACGACGGGCTCGCCGCCGCCGCGCTCAGTCCCGCAGCCCGCCGCCTGGCCAATCGCGATGTGCTCGTGCTGTCCGGCCTGTTGGGCGTCGTTCGTGGTGGTGATCCGGTGCCGAACTATCGGGTACCGGCCAAAGCCACCTTGCCCGGGCTTGGCGTGGTGCGAACGTACTGGCGCCGCAAGCTTGACGATCTGCTTCCGCCATTACTGGGCGCCGGCCTCATCGTCGATCTGAGGTCCAGTGACTACGCCGCGATGTGGCGCCCGAACCGGATGGGCGCGCTCAGCGAGCGGATGGTGGGCGTCCGGGTCCTGTCTCCCAGACCTGATCGCAGCTTGGGCGTGATCTCATACCCATCCAAATACCACAAAGGCAAGCTGGCTGCCGGGCTCCTCGAGCGCGTCGCAGCCGGACAGTCCGTCGACACCGCGGAGGACGTGATCCAGACCTGGCTCGACATCGGTGGCAAGGACGCCCGGCTGACCGCCGACAATCCGGCACGGGTGCTGGAACTGGTCACCTTCACCTCCACCGTGGTCTGTTGATTCAGGGCCGACGCCATAGCAGCTGAAGCGGTGGCCGGACCCATTGGGTCGACCCACCCCGGTTGCCGTGCGCATTTCGGGTTGGGTCAGTATCGAGTCATGCGACTGGACCATCTTTCCTATGCGGCCGGCGAGGAAGGTCTCGCCTCCTGCGTGCAGCGGCTCGGCGCACAGCTCGGCGCCGGGTTCACCGACGGCGGCTTGCATCCGCGATTCGGAACGCGGAACTTCGTCCTGCCGCTACGTGGTGGCGTCTACCTCGAGGTCGTCGAGGCACTCGACCACCCAGCCGTCGAAAGGGCGCCGTTCGGCCGGTTGGTAAAGGCCCGCAGCGAGGCCGGTGGCGGCTGGCTCAACTGGGTGGTGGGCGTATCGGACCTGCCGGCGATCGAGGCGCGCCTCGGCCGGCCAGCGGCGCCGGGCCACCGCGTGCGGCCCGACGGATATGACCTCCGGTGGCGTCAGATCGGTATCAACGAGACGGCCAACGACCCGCAGTTGCCATGGTTCATCCACTGGGAATCCGAGAAGTCCGAGCATCCCTCGGCGGCCGGCGGTGTCATCAACCTGGAGCGCATGGATATCGCGGGTGACCGGTCGACCGTCACCGCCTTCCTCGGTGAACGGGCCACTCAGGACCTGGAAGGTCTGAAGGTCAAGTGGCTGTCCGTTTCGGACAACGACGGCGAGACCGGCATCGCGGCCGCGCACTTCACCACACCGCACGGAGTCGTCACGATCGACTGACGGGGGTCAGGTCGACCGAGACGCGGTCCGTCGGGAGTGGTTTCGACCCGGCCCGAGCACCCAAGATCGATCCGAACAGGATCAGCGGAAATCCAACCAGCATTCCGGTCGTGAGGTTCTCATTCAGCACCAGCACACCGAGTAGCACGGCCACCGCCGGGTTGACATAGGTGATGATTGTCGATCGGGTGGGCCCGATGGTCGCAATCAGCTGGAAGAACAGGATGAACGCCAAGGCGGTGCACACCACGCCGAGCACGGCGACGCTCAGCACCACGGACGCCCGGCCGAGATTCGGCGGCTGAACGACCGGGAAGGGCGCTGTGACCACGGCGCTCAACGTGAGCGAGCAGGCGATCACACCGAGGCTAGGCAGGTCGGCCAATCGACGCGCCAGCACGACCGGCCCGATGGCGTAGCACACCGCAACCACCGCCATCTCGCCCACCGCGACGAGGTTGAGGTTGCCGAAGTCGATGCCGACCAGTGCGGCCACGCCCGCCAATCCGATGAGCAAGCCGATGAACTGCACGCCGGTGACTCGATCGCCGCCCCGGCTGAACCACGCGACGACCGCCCCGATCAGCGGGACAGCGGCGACCAGCAGCCCGGCCAGCGAGGAGTTGAGATGACGCTCGGCGTCCGAGAGCAGCAACCAGGGCGTGATCACTTCGACCACAGCGAAGATCGCCAACCACCTCCACCGGCGCAGGACCGGCCGTACTTGACGGCGGGTCAGCGCGAGGGGCAGCAGGACTACCGTGCCGAGCGCGGTCCGAAGGAACACCAGGGCTCCCGGAGTGATGTGCTCGACCGCGATCCTGATGAAGAGGTAGGGCAGTCCCCAGATCAGACACATCGCCGCGAACAAGATCCAACCGCGCCGAGACACGCCGCCTCAATTCTGTGGTTCGATTGCCGGCCCGTTGCCGGTGTGCATGTATGTACCCGGCACCTACGACAACGCTACGAGAATGTCGATCCCGGCGGCTAGCCGGTTTCGGCCAACATTCATCGATTAGCCGCCGCCGCTCCCTGGATTCGACCGCCTCACGGCCTGGCGAATTGGCCAGCCCGGTGCTGATGGAGCATCCTTCCCACTATGGACGTCGAAACTTCCTCGTGGGCGGGAACGGAGCATTCGAGCGCGACTGCCCGCGCTGTGCCGATTGCCGACTACGGCTTCCTGTCCGACGGCGAGACCACGGCACTGGTGTCGCCAAGCGGTTCGGTCGACTGGATGTGCCTGCCCCGGATGGATTCGCCGAGCGTGTTCGGCGCCATCCTCGGCCGGCACGCCGGCGCCTTCCGAATCGCACCCACCGACGTGTCGGTCCCCGCGGCCCGGCGTTACCTGCCCGGCACCGTGATCCTCGAAACGAGCTGGGGCACGGCCACCGGTTGGATCATCGTGCGCGATGTGCTGCTGATCGGTCCATGGCGGCACGAGGACGAGTTCTCCCACACCCAGCGCCGGACACCGACCGACTACGACGCCGAACATGTGCTGCTGCGCACCATCCGCTGCGTGTCCGGTGAGGTTCAGACCGTGATGGAATGCGAGCCGGCGTTCGATTACGCCCGCAAATTCGCTCGGTGGTCCTACACCGACAAGGTCTACCACCAGGCAGTGGCCAAGGCAGACGGCAGCGACGTGGAGCTCGTCCTCACCACCGACATGCGTCTGGGTCTCGAAGGCGGCCAGGCCGCGGCCCGCACACTGCTCCGGCAAGGCGACGTCCGCTACGTGGCGTTGTCATGGGGAAGCAAGAAACCGCCAATGGACTTTGCCGATGCGTATTCCCGTCTGGTCTGGACCGCCCATCACTGGCAGCACTGGTTGGCTCGCGGCAAGTTCCCGGATCACCCCTGGCGCAGCTATCTGCAACGGAGTGCCCTGACCCTCAAGGGACTCACCTACGCACCCACCGGTGCCATTGCCGCCGCAGCGACGACATCGTTGCCGGAGACCATCGGCGGCGAGCGCAACTACGACTATCGCTACACCTGGATCCGGGACGCCACCTTCGCGCTCTGGGGGATGTACTCCCTGGGCTTCGACTGGGAGGCTGTCGATTTCTTCTCCTTCATCGCTGACCTCGCCGAATCCGATGACGATCTGCAGATCATGTACGGCATCGGAGGCGAGCGGGACTTGACCGAGATCATCCTCGATCACCTGCCCGGCTACGCCAACTCGCGACCGGTCCGGATCGGGAACGCGGCCAGCACGCAGCGCCAGCACGACGTGTGGGGTGCCCTGTTGGACTCGGTGTATCTGCATTCGAAGGCGGCAGATCACCTCGACGGGCGGATCTGGCCGATCCTCGGCAAGCAGGTCAACGCGGCACTCAAACACTGGCGCGAGCCGGATGCCGGTATCTGGGAGGTGCGGGGTGAACTCAGGCATTTCACCTCGTCCAAGATCATGTGCTGGGTTGCTGCCGACCGCGGCGCGAAGCTGGCGTCGATGATCGGACAGGAAGCAGAAGCCGCGCAGTGGCAACTGGCTGCCGACGAGATCAAGGAAGATATCCTCGCCCACGGTGTCGACGAACGCGGCGTGCTCACCCAGTACTACGGCGGCACCGCGCTGGATGCCTCGCTGCTGCTCGCTCCGCTGGTCCGCTTCCTACCGGCCGATGATCCGCGAATCCGGGCCACCGTACTGGCCATCGCCGATGAGCTGACCGTGGACGGGTTGGTGTTGCGCTACAAGGTCGACGAGACCGACGACGGTTTCGCCGGCGAGGAAGGTAGCTTCACGATCTGCTCGTTCTGGCTGGTATCGGCGCTCTGCGAGATCGGCGAGCACGTCCGTGCGCGTGAGCTTTGCGCCAAGCTGCTTTCGCTGGCAGGGCCGCTGGAGTTGTACGCGGAGGAGATCGATCCGCACACCGGACGGCACCTGGGCAACTTCCCGCAGGCCTTCACCCACCTGGCGCTGATCAACGCTGTCCTCCACGTGATCGCGGCCGAGGACGCACAACCCCTGTGAACCCAGCGGCGACGGTGCCGGCGAAGGCATGGTGAACCTCCAGCTGGACTGGGAGCAGGCGTCGGTCCTGGGCCTGGTGCTGCTCGCAGGCAAGGCAGTGGCCAGCCGCTCACCCCGCAGCAGCGCCGCGGCGCCATACCTGCAGGAATCAGCCATCGTCGCCGGGCTGTATGCGTTGTGGCAGCTCGCGGCGTCGGTCTCCCTGCTCGGCACCAGCGGAGCCTTCGCCCGCGGCCGTTGGATCGAACGGATTCAGCGCTCGGCCCATCTGCCGAGCGAGCGATCGCTGCAGCATCTGGTCGCCGATCAGTCGCTGATCGCCCAGCTCTGCAATCTCTATTACGCCGCAATGCACTTCGGTGTCCTGGGCGTGTTCCTGTTGTGGCTCTTCGTCCGACATCGGGACCGATACGCCGAGGTCCGCACTGCGCTGGTACTGCTCACGGCCGCTTGCCTGCTGATCCAACTCGTCCCGGTGGCGCCGCCAAGACTCTTCCCGGACCTGGGTTTCGTCGATGTGGCCGCCAAGTACGGGCAGTCCGTCTACAACCTCTCTGGTATCACGGTCGACGAACTCGGCGCGATGCCGTCGGTACACGTTGGATGGGCGCTACTCGTGGCCTGGGCGGCCCTTCGCTTCGGCACCGGACGGCATCGCTGGTGGATCCTCCTCCACCCGGTGTTGACGGTTTTCGTCGTGGCCGCCACCGGAAACCACTTCTGGCTGGACGGAATCGCAGCCGGGCTGCTGCTGATCCCGTCCGTCATGGCGGCCCGCTTGTTCACCGGGGCAGATCACCGTGACGCCGGTCGGACTGGCATCGGACATGGCGACGAGCGCGGCCGGGACCTCGTCAAGGCCGATCACCCGTGTCACTAGCTCGGCCGGCCGGACCGCTGCGGATCGGACGAGACTCAAGAGCTGCGGGTAATCGCGGGCGGCCATGCCGTGGCTGCCCAGCCATTGCAGTTCCCGCCCGATCAACGCGCCCACGTCGACGGTGGTGTTACCGGGCAACAGCCCGATCTGCACATGCCGTCCCCGTGGGCGAAGGCTCCGCAACGACGCCTCGACGACGGCTGCCGACCCGAGCGCGTCCATAGTTACCTGAGCGCCGCCGGTGGTGATATCCCTTATCCGCCCGGGCGTTTCGTGATCGAAGAGAATCGCGTGCTCGGCTCCGAAGCGGCCGGCTGCCGACAATGCGGCCGGGTTGACGTCCACCGCGATGACCCGGGCACCTAACGCGGCGGCAATCATCACCGCGGACAGACCCACTCCCCCGCATCCGAACACTGTCAGCCATTCCCCGGCCTGCACGCCGGCGACGCCGGTAACACCGCGGTAGGCGGTAGCGAACCGGCAGCCCAGCGCGGCCGCGGCCACGAAACCGATCTCGTCCGGCAGGCGTACCAAATTGACGGCAGCATGCGGAACGGCCACGAACTCGGCGAAAGATCCCGGGTAGGTGAAGCCAGGCTGCTGCTGCTCAAGGCACACCTGCGAGTTGCCCGACCGGCACTGCTCGCATTGACCGCACGCGCACACGAACGGCACCGTCACCCGGTCGCCCACGGACCAGCCAGCCACGTCAGAGCCGATCTCGGCGATCGTGCCGGCGATCTCATGTCCGGGTACGTGGGGCAGCGTTATATCCGAGTCATGCCCCTGCCATCCGTGCCAGTCGCTGCGGCACAAGCCGGTGGCCTGCACCCGCAGCACGGCGCCGTCCGGACTGATGCTGGGGGCAGGCACCTCCACCACGGTGGGCATGACGTTGTACTGCTCGATCAGAACCGCTCGCATGTCATGATTGTCGCCGCTCGCTGCGTAACAGTCGGACACCACCCGGCATGTCTGGGATTCGGTGCGGTCTAACCGCTGTGGAACGCTGGCAGGCATTGAGCGGTCCGACGCGATCCGGGGCGGCGAGATCGGAAAGCCTCAGCCTTTGATCTCGCCGCCCCGGCGTCGTGCGGTCTGGCTGTGTCAGCTAACTCCGGACAGTGTTTCGGTCGCCGACCTTGAGCCACAGCAAGAGCACGATGACCGCCCCGATGATCGACCCGAAGATCCCGGAGGGCTGGAAGAAGCCGTCCTGGCCGTCCTTGTGGAAGATCAGGTACCCGAGGAATCCCCCGAGAAAGGAGCCCACGATCCCAATGAGGATGGTCGCCGGGATGGACAGATTCTGCCTTCCGGGAATCAGGAGGCGTGCCACGGCACCCGCGATCAGGCCGATGACGATGAGACTGATGATCAGACCGAGCATGGTGAAACCTTTCCGAAAAGAGCTACCGCGGCAGGTCCAGAAGGCACTTTTTGGGTCCTCTGCCCCTCCGCGCCCGGGTTTACCCCGGGTTGGCGTTCTTGGCGGTGTGTCTTCACCGGCAACGCCCAGCTTAACAATTCTAGCTGGTGTAGGCGCAGCGTTCGCGGATTTTGGGTAGCCGCATCGCGAGCTGGAATCTCAAATCGGTAAAGGCTCAGGTGCCCCGGATGCCCGGGGCTGTCGACCTGCACGGGCAGTCCACCGACTGGTGACGCAACGTTCACCTCGAGGTCGCCCGAAGGTCGATCGGAGCGGGAAGCGTCGGGCCGGACGTGCCCCCTCCTCGAAAAGGAATACCACGATGAAGAAATGGCACCGCGCGGCCGTGGCCGCCGCCGCAGTCACGACGCTCACCGTCACCCTCGCGCAGTCGTCACCGGCGTTCGGGTCCTCGCATGACCGTGAGCCGAGCTACACCTTCGCCGTCCTTGGCGATATCCCCTATGGTCCCGCCCAGATAAGCGCTTTCCCCAAGGTCATCGCACAGATCAACGCTGATCCGGCCGTGCAATGGGTCGACCATCTCGGTGACATCAAGGACGGGTCGAGCGTCTGCAGCGACGCGTACTTCCAGACGATCCGAAGTCAATTCGATCAGTTCAAAGACCCGCTTGTGTACACCGTCGGTGACAACGAGTGGACCGACTGCCACCGGACGAACAACGGCGGCTACAACCCGCTCGAACGCCTGGCCGCGATCCGGCAATTGTTCTTTCCCCAGCCCGGGCACACCCTCGGACGGCACAGCGCCCCGGTCATCTCCCAAGCCGGCCAGGGCATTCCCGAAGACGTCCGATGGGAGCGGGCCGATGTGTCCTTCGCCGCGCTCCACATCGTCGGCAGCAACAACAGCCTCGCACCGTGGACCGGCAACACCGCGCCTACTCCGGAACAAGCCGCCGAGGTTCTGGCCCGCACGTCCGCGGTAATCTCCGAGATTCACGACACGTTCGCCACCGCCCGGCAACATCACGACAAGGCCGTCACGCTGCTCACTCAGGCTGACATGTTCGACCCGACGGTGACCGACCCGACCTTCGCGAGTTACTACGGATTCCAGCCCATTGTCCAAGCCATCGCACGGGAAAGCGCGGCATTCGGGGGCCCGGTATACCTGTTCAACGGAGACAGCCACGTCTACAACAGCGACAACCCGCTCGCTGCAGGATCGAAATGGCTGTCGTTCTACGGCGTCAGCCAGCCGGTGCAGAACTTGGCGCGCGTCACGGTTGACGGCTCGACCGGAGTCAGCAATTACCTGCGGGTCACGGTTAACTCGCATGCCCCGCAGGTTCTGAGCTGGACCCGGGTGCCGTTTACGTCCTGACGCTCGCTGCGCCGTCCGGCCTGCTGAGCGAGCGCCGACGTTCGCCTTTCCCGAGACACATCGTTGCAAACGCCCTTCAGCGATCCGCCCCGGCCCTGGCGAACAGGGTCGGGGCGGATCGCTCTTAAGGTTCGTCGAACCTGACCAGCCGGAGAGTCCTGGCGGCTGTCACGACCGTCGAACTCACGCGCGACGGTGATATCACCGGGCCAAACTCATGACCATCTCTATCAGCTGCAGCCGCTGGTGGAACCGCATCCGTCGCAGACGAAGCATGATCCGGCGCGCTGCATCTTCGTACCGCAGCTCATGCACAGCGGCGCATCCGCCGAGGCTCCGAGTAGCGATTCCATCAGCTCAGTCGAGCTGTGCACCGTGACCGGCGACTTGGTCGAACCATCGGCGGCCTTGACCTCCTTCGGTGCAACCGCGGCCGACTGCGCGAGCGTCTCCAACTCGTCCTCGGTGACCTCTTCGACCGGGAAGTAGCTGCCGGTCTCGAGCTCGCGAGCCCGCTCCTCCGCAGTGTGGATGCCCATCGCCGATCGAGTCTCGAACGGCAGGTAGTCCAGCGCCAGCCGTCGGAAGATGTAGTCAACGATCGACTGTGCCATCCGGATGTCGGGATCATCGGTCATACCGGCCGGCTCGAAGCGCATGTTGGTGAACTTGGAGACATAGGTCTCCAACGGCACCCCATGCTGCAGAGCGATCGAGATCGCGATCGAGAACGCATCCATCACACCGGCCAGGGTGGAGCCCTGCTTACCGAGCTTGAGGAACACCTCGCCCAGCCCACCGTCGTCTGGGTAGGAACCGGCGGTCAGGTAACCCTCGGCCCCACCCACCGCGAACGACACCGTCTGTGACGGCCGGGACTTCGGCAGCCGCTTGCGGATCGGCCGGTATTCGACGACTGGCGCCGCGGCAGACTCAGCCTCGGCACCATTGTTGGCCCCCTTGCCCGCGGAAAGCGGCTGACCGACCTTGCAGTTGTCGCGGTACACCGCGAGCGCCTTCAGTCCGAGCTTCCAGCCCTGCAGGTACACATCGGCGATGTCTGCGACGGTCGCCGTTTCCGGCAGGTTCACCGTCTTGGAGATCGCGCCGGACAGGAAGGGCTGGGTAGCCGCCATCATCCGCACGTGACCCATCGCCTTGATAGCCCGCTGACCCATCGCGCAGTCGAAGACCTCGTAGTGCTCGAGCTTAAGACCCGGGGCGTCCTGAACGTGGCCGTGCTCGGCGATGTACTCGACGATGGCCTCGATCTGCTCGACCTGATACCCCAGCACCTTCAGCGCGCGCGGCACCGTCTGGTTGACGATCTGCATGGAACCGCCACCGACGAGCTTCTTGAACTTGACCAGGGCCAGGTCCGGCTCGATACCGGTGGTGTCGCAGTCCATCATCAAACCGATCGTTCCGGTCGGCGCCAGTACCGAGGCCTGCGCGTTGCGCCAGCCGTTGACCGATCCGATTTTTAGGCCCTCGGCCCACTGCTCGGTGGCCTTGGCCAGCACCGACTTATCCGCCGCGTGCACCGAACGGACCTGGTCGTTGGCCGCGGCGTGCTTGCGCATCACGCGGGTGTGGCCCTCGGCATTGCGGGCGTAGCCGTCGTACGGGCCCACCACGCCGGCCAGTTCGGCCGAGCGACGGTAGGCGGTACCGGTCATCAGCGAGGTGATGGCGGCCGCCAGCGTGCGGCCACCCTCGGAGTCGTAACCGCGGCCCGTTGCCATGAGCAAGGCACCCAGGTTGGCATAGCCGATACCCAACTGGCGGTACGCGCGGGTATTGACACCGATTGCCTCGGTCGGGAAATCGGCGAAGCAGATCGAGATGTCCATCGCGGTGATGATCAGCTCGGTCGCCTTGACGAAGTTCTCCGAGTCGAAGGTGTCGTCATCACGTAGGAACTTCATCAGGTTCAGCGACGCCAGGTTGCACGAGGTGTTGTCCAGGCTCATGTACTCCGAACACGGGTTGGATGCGGTGATCCGGCCGGACTCGGGGTTGGTGTGCCAGTCGTTGATCGTGTCGTCATACTGGATACCGGGGTCCGCACACTCCCAGGCCGCCTTGGCGATCTTGGCGAACAGGTCCTTCGCATCGATGGTCTCGATGACCTCGCCGGTCGAGCGAGCCCGCAGCCCGAACTCGGAACCGTCCTCCACGGCCTGCATGAACGCGTCGGAGACGCGAACCGAATTGTTCGCGTTCTGATACTGAACCGACGTGATGTCTGCGCCACCGAGATCCATGTCGAAGCCCGCATCGCGCAGGACCCGGATCTTGTCCTCCTCGCGCGCCTTGGTCTCGACGAACTCCACGATGTCGGGGTGGTCGACGTCCAGTACGACCATCTTCGCGGCCCGCCGGGTCGCGCCACCGGACTTGATGGTGCCGGCCGAGGCGTCGGCACCCCGCATGAAGCTCACCGGGCCCGAGGCCGTACCGCCGGAGTGCAGCAGCTCCTTCGACGAACGAATCCGAGAAAGGTTGAGCCCCGCGCCCGAGCCGCCCTTGAAGATCAGGCCCTCCTCGCGGTACCAGTTCAGAATCGAGTCCATGGTGTCGTCCACGGCCAGGATGAAGCAGGCCGAGACCTGCTGCGGTGACGTCGTGCCGACGTTGAACCAGACCGGCGAGTTGAAGCTGAAAACCTGGTGCATGAGCATCCAGGTCAGTTCGTGCTCGAAGATCTCGGCGTCCGCGCCTGAGGAGAAGTAGCCGTACTGCTCGCCGGCCACGCGATAGGTCGACACCACGCGGTTGATGAGCTGCTTGAGCGAGAATTCGCGCTGGGACGTACCCACAGCGCCTCGGAAGTATTTAGTGGTGACGATGTTGGCCGCGTTGACCGACCAGAACGTCGGGAACTCCACGCCGCGCTGCTCGAAGTTGATGGAGCCGTCGCGCCAGTTCGTCATGACAACGTCGCGGCGCTCCCAGTCGACCTCGTCGTAGGGGTGGATGCCTTCGGTCGTGTAGATGCGTTCGATGACCAGCCCGTTGGCCGGGTACACCGGCGCTTGCTTGGCTGCGGCCTTGTTGCGGATACCGGCGGAGTCATGGGAATTCTTGCCGCTTGCACCGGCCTTTCCGGCGGTGCCTGATGACTTGCCAGTGGATCCGCCTTCGACAACCTCGGTCATATCCCGCTGTTCCCTTCTTCCTGAATCTGATGTTCGACTTGTGGTTACGTGCCTTGGTGGGGTTGTCATACTGGGCTCACGCATCGCCGGGCCGCACTCACGGAGTCCGATGTCCGACGCGGAGATCGCCGATGGCCTTCTCGAAGTCATCGATCGAACTGAACGCCTGGTAGACGCTGGCGAACCGGAGGTAGGCGACCTCGTCGAGTTCCTTCAGCGGACCTAAGATCGCCAGTCCCACCTCTGGAGCTGGTACCTCAGCGCAACCGGTAGCCCGAATGGCGTCCTCGACCGCCTGTGCGAGCTGCGCAAGCGCGTCCTCGTCGACCGGGCGCCCCTGGCAAGCGCGGCGAACGCCATTGATGACCTTGGTTCGGCTGAAGGGCTCGGTAACGCCGCTGCGCTTCATCACCGCCAGAGTCGCCTCCTCGACGGTAGTGAAGCGGCGCCCGCACTCGGGGCAACTGCGGCGACGGCGAATGCTCTGACCCTCGTCCTGCTCTCGCGAGTCCACGACCCTGGAGTCCGGATGACGACAATAAGGACAACGCATCGTGCTCACCTCCCTCTACAGCTGACCTCGGCCGCGGGGTTATCAACACCCTGCTGTCTATAACCTGGGGATGATCGGTGGATGACCAGCCAGATGTGTTGACAGCCTGTGGACGAAGAAACCCCAACTTGTGGACGAACGACATGCTTGTAACTACTACATGTAGGGGTGAACGCTAGAGCGTCTGCTTTACTTCCGCAAGCGGCGACACTCCGGATCAAGCAACTTTGACAAGAAACTTTGCACCGATGTCAGATTCGGGTTGGCTACGTCGCCGGAGGAGGCCACGGGCGGCCCCGGCAGGCTGGACTAGGCCACCCGTAGGGTCTGACCTGGAGTCAACGTGACGCCATTGAGATGATTGCGCGACACCAACTGGTCGACCACCGCCCGAGGATCCCGCTCCGGTGCGACCTTTCTGGCAATCGACCACAGCGTGTCGCCCGCCCGAACAGTGACCGTGGCGGAATGAGTCGACGTCGGGCTCGCGGCGCCACCAGCAGAGAGGTGCGCCGCGAAGAGGACGGCCGCTCCGGCCAGTGCAACCAGGACGGCCAAAGCCAGCGTCCCGCGACGCGTCAGCCGCAACGGAGCCACGGATGACAGCGGGGCTGACTCGGCAAGCCGGGCAGGAGTCGCGGCCGGCGACGGCAGCGGGTTCGGCGGGTCGGCGACAGGGACCAGCCACAGATGAGCGCGGCCGGTGCCCGATTGGGCCCGGCGGATGGCGCCGTCGGTTCGGCGGGCACGCTCCGGGATGATCACGACCGGCGGGAACTCGGTTGCGACGGACATGTCGTCCTCCTATCTCACCGCCCAGCGACCAATGACCGCTAAGCTCTACTCGAACATCCGTTCGATCGAACGTCTGTACGAATGTCTACTACATGGGTACGACAGAAACCAGGAATTCGACACGCCAATCGAACAGATGTTTGAATCGTTACTCGATCCGGGCTAATCTCAAGCCCGTAAGAGACACCCGCCACACCGAGCGTTCGTGATTTATCAGCGAACGTTCCCTCGGCCAGTCCCTTGGCCGACCGGTAGGAACGGGTCGACAGCAGCCGTCGCGAGAGCCGTGCGAGACAGAGGAGATACCGGTGGCGAAGACGCCGAGTACGAGCGCCAGTAGCAGTAGCCCTGGAAGTAGCAACGGCCGTGGCACCGCCGAGGGACGCCCGCGCGCCCTCGGCCGGCCGAAGAACAGCACGATCGCCGGCTTGGCGGACGGCGACGACGCTGGCGACGGCCTGACCACCAGACAGCGGGTCATTCTCACGATCATTCGAGAGGCCGTGGAACGACGGGGCTATCCGCCCAGCATGCGGGAGATCTGTGACGAGGCCGGACTGGCGTCCACGTCGAGCGTCAGCCATCAGCTCTCGGTCCTGGAGCAGAAGGGTTTCATCCGACGGGATCCGAATCGCCCTCGCGCGCTGGAGGTGCGTTTTCCCGATGATGCACCGCGGTCCAATGTGACGCGGTTGCACCCGGCTCACGACGACGCGTTGGACGCCGGCTCGCCGGCGCCGGTGCTAGTGCCGGTGGTGGGGCGGATTGCGGCGGGCGGACCGATACTCGCCGAGCAGGTCGTTGAGGACGTGTTCCCACTGCCCCGTACGGTCGTCGGCGAGGGAACCCTGTACATGCTCAAGGTGCAGGGTGATTCGATGATCGAAGCGGCAATCACCGACGGCGACTGGGTGGTAGTGCGCCAGCAACCGGATGCCGACAACGGTGAGATCGTCGCGGCGATGATCGATGGCGAGGCGACCGTGAAGACTTTCCGTAGACGGGACGGTCATGCCTGGCTGATGCCGCAGAACCCGGCTTACTCGCCTATTCCCGCTGACGACGCAACCATCCTGGGTCGGATCGTCGCGGTGCTGCGCAAAGTCTGATCACCGTTTGAGCATCAGCACGCACCAGTGAGGGGCAGTCGCCGTCGGGGTGACCGCCCCTCACTGATATGCGCTCAGGAAGCGCTGGTGTTGATGTGCGGCTTCGGCCCGTTCGTGTCCGCGATCGGTTCGCTCGGTGCCGTCGGCGTGACCACCGGCGGCACAACCGGCGGGGTCTCGGTCACCGCCTCGGGCTGGACCACCGGTGCCGCGTTCTGAGGCGCCGGAGTCGGAGGCACCACCGGCGGAGGCGGTGTGGCAGGAGTCTCGGCAGCCTTACGGGTGGCCTCGTCCTCGTTGAGACCCTGCATCTCGGTCTTGAAGATCCGCAGCGAACGGCCGACCGAGCGGGACATGTCCGGCAGCTTCTTGTAACCGAACAACACAATCGCCGCAATGGCAATGATCACCCAGGCCTTGGGATTTTCCAGACCCATTTGAATCTCCTCGAGTGGGAAGCAGGTACGTGGCCTACCTTACGCGCGACCACCGGTTCCCGGGTCCGCCCGGAGCTACCGGGCTCCGGATCGACGGGAGATCGCCTTACCCGGTTGACCCCTGCTAAACAGACCTGTTCTGCTCAGCTATCGGCAGGCCGGCGGCCCGGACGGTCAGACGGCTACGAAATTCTCGAGCGCGGCAGCGAGGTCAGAGCGCACCCGAGCACTGATGAGCGTGCCGTCGCCGGTGTGGTCCTCGGACAACACCTCGCCGTCGGAATGGATCCGCGCCACCAGATCGCCCCGGGTGTAGGGAATCAAGGCGGTCACCGATCGGTCCGGGCGGGGCAGGCGGCTGTCGATAAGACGGGCGAGTTCAACCACGCCAAGCCCGGTCCGCGCTGATACGAACAACGCGTCTGGCACCAGGCTGCGCAGCCGCATCTGTGTGTCCGCATCCGATGCGTCGACCTTGTTGAAGACGATCTGCTCCGGGACGTTCAGGGCATCGATATCGGCCAGAACTTCCCGCACAGCTCGGATCTGCGCCTCCGGGTCCTCATCCGATGCGTCTACGACGTGCACGATGAGGTCCGCCTCGGCGACCTCTTCCAATGTCGAGCGGAAGGCCTCGACCAACTGGTGCGGCAGGTGTCGGACGAAACCGACGGTGTCGGTCAGCGTGAAGACCCGTCCGTCCGTCGTCTCGCTTCTGCGTACGGTCGGATCCAGAGTCGCGAAAAGGGCGTTTTCCACCAGCACCCCCGCACCGGTCAAGCGATTCAACAGCGAGGACTTGCCCGCATTCGTGTAACCGGCCAGGACTACCGAGGGAATGGAATTGTTGCCCCGACGGGATCGCTTGACGTCGCGCGACGTCTTCATGCCCTTGATCTCGCGGCGTAGCTTGGCCATCCGCGCCGTGATCCGGCGGCGATCGATCTCGAGCTTGGTTTCACCGGGCCCACGACCGCCAATGCCGACGCCGTTTGCAGCCCGGCCGCCGACCTGTCGGGACAGGGATTCACCCCAACCCCGCAGCCGAGGTACCAGGTATTGCAGCTGCGCCAACTCCACCTGAGCCTTACCCTCACGCGAGCTCGCGTGCTGGGCGAAGATGTCGAGGATCAGCGCGGTGCGGTCGACCACTTTCACCTTGACGACCCGCTCCAGCTGTCCGAGCTGTCCCGGTGTCAGCTCGCCATCGCAGATCACGGTGTCGGCGCCCGTCGCATCGACGATGTCGCGCAATTCCTTTGCCTTGCCTGAACCGATGTAGGTCGCCGCGTCAGGCTTGTCCCGTCGTTGGACGATGCCGTCGAGCACCTCTGAGCCGGCCGTCTCAGCCAACCGGGCAAGCTCGCGTAATGAGTTCTCTGCCTCGGTGAGCGTGCCCGTCGTCCAGACGCCAACCAGAACGACCCGTTCCAGCCGCAGCTGCCGGTATTCGACCTCTGTGACGTCGGTGAGCTCGGTCGACAGACCGGCGACCCGGCGCAGGGCAGCACGCTCTGAAAGGTCGTAGTCGCCCAGGGTCAAGTCGCCCGCGGTGTATTCGTCGCGTAGGTTTTCGCCCAATGCAGGGTCGCCCAATGCAGGGTCGCCCAACGGATCGTCGTCCAGGCGACCGTCACCCGATGGACCGTCGCCCCAGGTGGCATCGTCGATGTTCGGTAGTCGGTCGAGTCGTTCCTCAGCAGTCATATGACTCCATGGTGACAGGCCCAGTGCCCGGATTGCGACAGAATTTCGCTACCGGCGTTCAACGATGCTCGGCAAGCCATTGCTCGCCTAGTTGCACCTCGGCCACCAGCACAGCCGGACCCGTCAGGATCAGCGAGCCATCCGGCGTCCAGCCGACCGTGCATCGGCCGCCGGGCACTTCGACCCGCCATTGCCCTTCCCCAGCTTCATCGCCGGCCGCCGCCACGACTGCCGCGCAGATGCCGGTGCCGCACGATCGGGTCTCCCCGACACCCCGCTCGTGCACGCGCATCGAGAGCCGGCGGGCACTGGTGCGCACCACGAATTCGACATTTTGGCCGTTCGGCAGCTCGGGGGTAATGCGCGGCGGCTGCCACAGTTCAAGCGCCTCGAGGCTCGCCAGGTCGGCCAACTCCACGACGACGTGCGGATTGGGCAGGTCGATCGCGATGCCCTGATATTCACCCAGCAGCCCGGACGCGCTGACCCGAGGCCGTTCGGGCCGGTAGCTGGCCGCCCCCATGTCGACGCTGACATCGTCCCCCGAGAACGTCACAGATTTCGGTCCACCCCGAGTGGCAATCGTGGTGTCGCCGTCGACCAGGCCGACCGTGCGCAGGTAGCGAGCAAAGACCCGGACGCCATTGCCACACATCTCGGCGATGGAGCCGTCGGCGTTGTGGTAGTCCATGAAGAATTCCGCCTCGCCAGCTTGGGCGCGTACGTCCGGCTCGGTCGCGTTCTCGGTGCGGACCACCCGGAGAACGCCGTCTGCACCGATGCCGGCATGCCGGTCACACAACGCGCGCACCAGCGAGGGCGACATCGACAACACGGCGTCCAGATCGGGCAACAGCACGAAGTCGTTCTCCGTCCCGTGTCCCTTGACGGCGCGCAGCGAGTGGCTCACTTGACCAGCGTAGGCGGTAGCAGGGCCAGTGCCTTATCGACAAGGCCGCCGTCGGCTGCATCCAGCCAGCGCGCTCGCGGATCACGTCGAAACCAGGACCGTTGCCGCCGGACGAACCGTAGCGTGCCTCGCACCGTCGCCGTCACGGCCTCATCGAGGTCGCCGACCAGCGCACCCTCCGAATCCAGCACGGTGAGTAGCTGCTGGTACCCCAGCGCCTTTCCGGCCGTAGGACTGTCCGCCAGGCCCGCCGGGAGCAGCGAGCGCACCTCGTCCAGCAGACCTGCCGCCATCATGCGATCGACCCGCAACCGCACCCGGTCGTCGAGGTCGGCTCGGTCGAGCGCTATCTGCACCGTGTCATAGATGGATTCGAAAGGTGGCATGGTCGCGCTGAACGGGCGGCCCGTGATCTCGATGACCTCCAGCGCTCGCACGATACGTCGTGCATTGCTGGGCAGGATGTTCGACGCCGCCGCCGGATCGGCCTGGCTGAGCCGCCCGTGCATGATGTGGGATCCCAGCTCGTCCAGTTCGGCGGACAGCCGCGCCCGCACGGCACTGGACTCGCCGGGGAACTCCAGTCGGTCCAGGGTTCCTCGGACGTAAAGCCCGGAACCCCCGACCAGTATCGGGAGCTTGCCGCGGGCATGGATATCGGCGATGACGGCCCGGGCCAGGGCCTGGTAATCGGCCACCGCGGCCGACTTCGAGATCGGCCAGATGTCGAGCAGATGGTGGGCGACGCCGCCCCGCTCGGCCGGTGGCAGCTTCGCGGTACCGATATCCATACCCCGGTAGAGCTGCATCGAGTCGGCGTTGATGATCTCGCCGTCGCAACGCTGGGCCAGGGTCACCGCGAGGTCGGATTTCCCGGTCGCGGTGGGTCCGACGACCGCCACCACCGGACGGGGGCCCGGGTCCAGCTGGGTGACGGTCACATTGCAAGAGGCTAACCGGGTGACACGAGCGACTCTCTGTCGTGTCTAATGCTTTCATGAGTTCGGAGTGGGGACGCATTGATGAGGCTGGCACCGTCTTCGTGAAAACGGCGGAGGGCGAACGCGAAATCGGCTCCTGGCAGGCGGGCGACCCGGAAGCAGGGTTGGCGTACTACGTCCGGCGCTTCGAAGATCTCGAAACCGAGGTCGAGCTACTGAGCAAGCGCCTCGAGTCCGGCGCAGGTGATGCAAAAGCCACCAAATCGCAGGCCATGACGCTGCACGCGTCGCTGCCGACGGCCGCGGTCCTCGGTGACCTGGCATCCGTGGACGCGAAACTCGTAGCCCTCATCTCGGCCGCAGATGCCAAGATCGGCGAACAAGCCGAGGCACGTGACGCGGCCCGGACCCAGGCCATTGCCCAGAAAGAGGTCCTCGCGGCAGAGGCCGAGCAGCTCGCCGAATCGTCGACCCAGTGGAAAGTCGCCGGCGATCGGCTGCACACGATCGTCGACGAGTGGAAACTCATCAAGGGCATCGACCGTAAGACCGATGATGCTCTGTGGAAGCGGTTCGCGGCTGCCAGGGACGCCTTCGGCAAGCGGCGAGGCAGTCATTTCGCCCAGCTCGACACCGAGCGGGAATCAGCGAAATCGGTCAAGGAGGAGCTGGTCAGGCGCGCCGAGGAACTCGCCGCCTCCGATGACTGGCGAGAAACTTCCGCCGCGCTCAAAGAGCTGATGACTGAATGGAAGGCCGCCCCCCGGGCGAATCGCAATACCGAGGATGCGTTGTGGAAGAGATTCCGGGCAGCGCAGGACAGTTTCTTCGAGCGCCGGTCGGGGGTGTTCGCCGAGCGTGACGCCGAGCAGGCGCAGAACCTGAAAGAGAAAGAGGCCATCATCGCCGAGGCCAATACGCTCGACATTTCCAACCCGCGGCAGGCGCAGGTTGCGCTGCGCGACCTGCAGGAACGTCTGGAAGCCGTCGGACATGTGCCGCGCGATGCGATGCGCCGTACTGAAGATCGGATGCGGGCGGCCGAACAGCGCGTCCGGGAGGCGCTGGACGCCGACTGGAAGCGGAGCTCGGTCGAGTCGAACCCGTTCCTAGCCCAATTGAGGGAGCGGTTGGCCGAGGCCGAAGCGAAGTTGGAGCGGGCGAAGGCCTCAGGCGATGCCGGACGGATCGCCAAGGCCGAGTCCGACGTAGCTCAGCGGCGTGGGTTGCTGCCTGAGTAGCGTATTGCCGCTGGACTAAGGCAGCCCAGCATTGCAGCTCAGTCCGGGCGGCGTCCGATCGTCAGGAGAGGCCTGCGCTCGGTCCCGCCGCCGGCATTGGCAGGCGTGACGGCGCCGGAACGGCCCCGCCAGGTCTGCCTGGACAGCATCGGGCCATCGGCCACCAGATGGTGCGGCGCGGCGTAGGTTACCCGAGTCCGAACCACATCACCGGGCTCGACGAGCGCCTGGCCGGTGGCCACATGGATCAGCCGGCCGTCGCGCGCCCGGCCGGTGACGCGACCGGTGGCCCCGTCCTTCTTGCCGACCGCGGTGCTGACCAGGACCTCGACCTCATGGCCGATAAGCCGCTTGTTCTCGTCCCAACTGATCTGCTCCTGCAAGTCGATCAGCCGCTCGTAGCGCTCCTGGACCACCGGCTTGGGAACCTGCTCGGCCATCGCTGCGGCCGGCGTCCCCGGCCGCTGTGAATACTGGAATGTGAAGGCGCTGGCGAATCGCGCCCTCTCCACGGCGTGCAGGGTCTGGCCGAAATCGTCCTCGGTCTCCCCCGGAAAGCCGACGATGATGTCCGTCGTGATCGCCGCCTCCGGCAATGCGGCTCGTACCGAATCGATGATCGACAAGTACCGCGCCTGACGGTACGAGCGTCGCATCGCCTTCAATACCTGATCCGAACCGGATTGCATCGGCATATGCAGCTGAGGGCACACATTCGGGGTCTCGGCCATGGCCGCGATGACGTCTTCGGTGAAATCACGCGGATGCGGACTCGTGAAGCGGACCCGATCCAGGCCGTCGATGTCCCCGCAGGCACGCAACAGTTTGCCGAAGGCGAACCCGTCACCGAACGAGCGACCATAGGAGTTCACGTTCTGACCGAGCAGCGTGATCTCCGAGACGCCCTCGTCGACCAGGGCCCTGATTTCGGCCAGGACCGCTCCGGGCCGGCGATCGGCCTCTTTACCGCGCAAGCTGGGCACGATGCAGAAGGTGCAGGTGTTGTCACATCCCACCGATACCGACACCCAGGCGGAGAAGGCCGAGTCACGCCGGCTGGGCAGATCGGACGGGAAATTCTGCAAGGACTCGGCAATCTCGACCTGCGCTTCAGCGTTGTACCGGGCGCGCTCAAGCAGTACCGGCAAACTGGCCAGGTTGTGGGTGCCGAACACGACGTCGACGTTGGGCGCCTTCTTCAGGACGAGGGCCTGGTCCTTCTGGGCCAGACAGCCGCCGACGGCGATCTGCATACCCGGTCGGGCGTTCTTGATTGGAACGAGGTGGCTCAAGTTGCCGTAGAGACGGTTGTCGGCGTTCTCACGCACCGCGCATGTGTTGAAGACAACCAGGTCGGCATCGTGACCGGACGGGTCGTCGGCCCGGACATAGCCCGCCTCTTCGAGCAAGCCGGAGAGGCGTTCCGAGTCGTGGACGTTCATCTGGCAGCCATAGGTGCGGATCGCGTAGGTGCGCCCGATGCCGTTCTGCGCTGAAGGAGGTGCGGCGTTCATATCGGTTCCAGGGTACGGGGTTGAGCCGGCATCGCTGCACGGTTGGCCGGGGTCAGTGCGCGACCTCGGTCGCGCGCGATTCCCGGACCACGGTTACCCGGATCTGTCCCGGATACGTCAGCTCATCCTCGATCTGTTTGGCCACTTCACGCGCGATCACGCCGGCGGCGAGGTCGTCGACGTCGTTCGGCAAGACCATCACCCGGACCTCGCGTCCGGACTGCATTGCGAACACCTTTTCCACCCCGGGCTTGGATCCCGCGATCTCTTCGATGCGCTGCAGTCGCTTGACGTAGGTCTCGAGGGACTCCCGCCTCGCGCCGGGCCGGGCCGCCGAGCAGGCGTCGGCTGCCTGGGTCAGCACGGCCTCGACCGTCCGTGGCTGTACCTCGTTGTGATGGGCCTCGACGGCGTGCGCGACGGCCTCGTCCTCGCCGTACTTGCGCAGCAGTTCGGCCCCGATAATCGCGTGCGAACCTTCGACCTCGTGGGTGAGGGCCTTACCGATGTCGTGCAGGAAGGCAGACCGCTTGATCAGGGCCGGTTCGAGGCCGAGTTCGCTGGCCATCACGCCTGCAATGTGCGCGGTCTCGATCAGATGACCGAGCACATTCTGTCCGTAGCTCGTGCGGTACTTCAGCCGACCCAGCGTCGGGATCAAGCGATCATCGAGGTCGGTGATACCGACATCGGCGAGCGCATCCCGGGCTGCCCGGAAACAGAGCTCGTCGACCTCGGTCTTGGCCGTCTCGTAGATCTCTTCGATGCGATGCGGGTGGATCCGGCCATCGAGCACCAACTTCTCGAGCGTGATTCGCCCGATCTCTCGCCGGACGGGGTCAAAACACGACAGCAGCACCGCCTCGGGCGTGTCATCGATGATGACGTTGACGCCGGTCACGGACTCGAACGCCCGGATATTGCGGCCCTCGCGGCCGATTATCCTGCCCTTCATCTCGTCGCTGGGCAGGTGCAGGACGCTCACGACGGTCTCGGAAGTCTGCTCGCTGGCCACCCGCTGGACGGCCTCGACGACGATCGCCCGTGCCCGGTCCGTCCCCTCGGCACGGGCCTCGGCCTCGATCTTGCGCACCAGAGACGCCGCGTCTCGGCGCGCAGTCGACTCCACCGATGCCAGCAGTTCCACCCTGGCCTGGTCGGCAGTCAGGCCGGCGATGCGCTCCAGCGTGGCGACCTGCTCGGCGGCCACCAATTCGCGCGCGCCGGCGAGTTCGATCCGCATCGTCTCGACATCGTCCCGCAGCCCGGCGATGGCCAGCCGCTCCTGGTCGTGTTCGAGTTCACGCTCAGCCAGGGTCGCCAACGCTCGATCGAGTTCGGTCTCACGTTGATCGAGTGCCGCTGTTCGCTTCTCCACGACACCTTCAGCATCATCCAGCGAGGTGCGGCGAGCCCGCAGTTCGACATCTGCCGCGCGCCGGGCGGCGGCGCGCAGGTCGGCGGCTTCGGATTCAGCCCGCCTGCGCACCGCCTCGGCGTTTGCTGTAGCGGCCTCCGCCCCGGCCCGGACCGCCTCTGCCTCGCTCTGTGCGGCGCGGCGTAGGGCGTCGGCCTCGGCTGCGACCGAGCGACGCAGCGATACGGCCTCCCGCTCGGCCCGTTGCCTGATCGACTCCGCCGCGGACTCGGCCAGGTCCAGCTGCTCTGCAGCTTCCTGGCCGGAATTGGGGACTTCGTGCGCGCCGCGCGCCGTACGGCCGGATGCATAAATGGATAAGAACCGGAGACCGAGAACCAAGACCAACACGAAACCGGCGACAACCGCCGCCAGGCTACCTACGCCCATACCCTTCCTCCCCTCAAGTCGACTAGGTCTCAAACCCGTCGAACAGCCAGGAGGCCGGGCCCGTAGAGGCGGACACCGATGAGAATGGTCGGGCCTAAGCCCGGAAATGTCCGGTTCCCACGCCAGTCGATGGCGGGGCTGGGTATCTCCTCATCCTTGTCGTTGTCACGGTCTATCGAACGAACACATTGATCTGTATGTCAATGTGCGACGTCGGCCGCACATCCTTTCTCCTGATCTTGTGAGGCTATATCGATATGCCTGGCGGTCAAGCCAGCCAGGCCGATTCGTCGTCGGCTGTCGGCGTCGAATCGGCGGTATCGGCGCCGATCACTTCTCGCACGATGCCGTAGGCAATACCAGGCGAGTAACCCTTGCGGGCCAGCAGCGCTACAAGTCGACGGGTTTTCGTCGGCCCATCGAGTCGGGTCATGCCACGCAATTTTCGTTCGACCAGGTCCCGCGCCGTCCGACGCTCGGCCTCCTGGTCGATACCGGCGACCGCCTGGGCGGCGACCTCCACCGCAACACCCTTGTTGCGGAGCTGCCGAGTGATCTCGCGGGCTGAGAGGCCGCGTTCGGACTGCCGAGTCTGCGCGAAGGTCGCCGCGAACGCGCAGTCGTCGATTAGCCCAACGTCGCCAAGGCGGCCAAGCACCCGGCCGGCGACCTCCGTCGGCACCTGCTTGGCGGCCAGCGCGTCAGCCAGTTCGGCTCGAGTGCGATCTCGAACGGTCAGGAGGCGCAAACAGATGGTTCTCGCCACCGATTCGGGATCGGCGTCGGGATCTGACGCGATGTCCTCGGGTAGTCGCTCCCGGGACGGCAACGGTCGTACGAGAGAAGTTGGCGGCGGCGCGGTTTCCGCACCGCCACCCATCGAGCGTCGTGCCATTCGTGACTGCCTAGAAATCGACCGGGGCTGGCAGCGGAGCCTCTTCGGTAACCTGTGCGCCGACGCCAAGCTTCTCTTTGATCTTCTTCTCGATCTCGTCTGCAAGATCGGGATTGTCGCGAAGGAAGCTACGGACATTTTCCTTGCCCTGACCGAGCTGATCGCCTTCGTAGGTGTACCAGGCACCGGATTTGCGAACAATAGCCTGATCTACGCCGACGTCAATCAGCGAGCCTTCCCTGCTGATGCCCTGGCCGTAGACGATGTCGAACTCGGCCTGCTTGAACGGCGGCGCAACCTTGTTCTTGACCACCTTGACCCGGGTTCGGTTACCGACCGCGTCGCCGCCGTCCTTCAGGGTTTCGATCCGGCGGACATCCAGACGCACCGATGAGTAGAACTTAAGCGCCTTGCCACCGGTAGTGGTCTCCGGTGATCCGAACATGACACCGATCTTCTCGCGCAGCTGGTTGATGAAGATCGCAGTGGTGTTCGAGTTGCTGAGCGCTCCGGTGATCTTCCGCAGCGCCTGGCTCATCAGCCGCGCCTGTAGGCCGACGTGGCTGTCGCCCATCTCGCCCTCGATCTCGGCACGCGGGACGAGTGCAGCGACCGAGTCCACCACGATCACATCCAAGGCGCCTGACCGCACCAGCATGTCCATGATCTCCAACGCTTGCTCACCCGTGTCCGGCTGGCTGACCAGCAGCGCATCGGTGTCTACTCCGAGCGCCCGGGCGTACTCGGGGTCCAGTGCATGTTCGGCGTCGATGAAGGCCGCGACACCACCGGCCGCTTGCGCATTCGCCACAGCGTGCAACGCGACCGTCGTCTTTCCCGAGCTCTCGGGACCGTAGATTTCGACCACGCGCCCGCGCGGAAGGCCACCGATCCCAAGGGCGATGTCCAACGCGATCGACCCCGTCGGGATCACCTCGATCGGTACGTACGGACGCTCGCCCAGACGCATAACCGAACCTTTGCCGAACTGCTTGTCGATCTGACTGAGCGCGACGTCGAGCGCCTTGTCACGGTCGAATGCTGCTGCCATCTGCTGGTACCTCTTTCAAGTCTTGGGGAGTCCTGGAGTTGGCTGCGACGCTAGATCCGACCTCCGACAGTTTTGTCGGCGAAACTAGATCTGTGGACGGACGCTCTCTCGTCCACAAGAGTAGACGAACGTCTGTTCGATTGTGCTAAGGACACGCCGGGCAAAATAAGGACGCGCCGGAACAGCGGCCAATCTGATTCAGCATGCGGGTTCAACCACTGCCGACCGGCTTAGTGAAGCTTCGCGGGGACTTCGAACTCCTGGCAGATCGCCCGCCAGATCGCCCTGGGCGAGTCACCTCGGGACAGCGCCTCGTCCACGGTCGCGCCGAGCAGCGTTATGCGGTAGTCGGCCGCGATCGAATGGGCGTAACCACTCCCGAAACGCAGCTCCATTCGCTGCCAGAACTCGCTCAAGCGCACCGCAGCAGTTTATCTGTTGGCAGACGTCGACGCCGTCGGCCAGGATCGTGGGCGTGGCTTCCCCGTCCCCAGCTCCCCAGTCCCCAGCTCCCCAGCCCCCAACTCCCCCGTCCCCGTCTTCCCCGACCCCGGCTTCCGCCGCGCCCGATCCGGCCAGGTGGTTCAGCCTGGAACGGCTCACCGGGGACCGGGTCGAGCTGGTTCCGTTGGCCTATGAGCACGCCGAGGGGTACTTCGCAGCAGTGCATGCCGCCGACGGCGCCGCCGACGTCTTCAGGTGGTTGTCCCTCGCAGTGCCCCGGACCGTTGACGACGCTCGCCGCCAGATCGCACTCGCGCTCACCGCGCGGGCCAGTGGTGAACGGCTGCCGTATGCGCAGCTCGACTCCACCACCGGGGAGTTCATCGGCACTACGAGTCTGTATGAGGTGTACCCGGAGCTGCGAACCCTGGCCATCGGCCACACCTGGCTCGGCCGGCCCTGGTGGCGCACCGGGCACAACACGGACTCGAAGCTGCTGCTACTCGGTCACGCCTTCGAATCCCTCGGCGCGGTCCGGGTGGTGTGGCACACGGATATCCGAAACGAGCGGTCCCAGGCCGCCATCGAACGGCTGGGCGCCGCCAGAGAGGGCGTGCTGCGCAAGCACCGGATCCGTCGGGACGACAGTTGGCGGGACACCGTGCAGTACGCCATGACCGACGACGACTGGCCCGCGGCACGCGCGGTGTTGAACAGCGCGTCCCGCCGAGGCTGACCAAATCCGCCACCCTCCCCGGGGCTAGCCACCCTGCTCGACCCACCGGAGCCGGACTGCTGACAGGCGGCCGTCGATGTCGTACCCACGAGGCAGACTGGACTAGTGGACACCCTCTTCTCACCCGCTACCCGTGCGTGGTTCGAAGGTGCGTTCGAACGTCCGACCGATGCTCAGCTGGGGGCCTGGCAGGCCATCGCGAAAGGCGAGCACACCCTCGTCGTGGCGCCGACTGGTTCGGGCAAGACGCTGGCAGCCTTCCTGTCGGCCGTTGATCGGCTGTCAGCGCTGCCCATTCCCGACGACCCCATGCAACGATGCCGGGTGCTCTACATCAGCCCGCTGAAGGCCTTGGCCGCCGACGTCGAGCGCAATCTCCGCTCCCCCCTGGTCGGGATCTCACAAGCCGCGCGCCGCTTGGGCCTGGCCGAACCTGCGGTCCGAGTCGCCACCCGCTCCGGCGACACCACGCCCGAGGACCGGCGCGCTTTCGCCCGGCACGGCGCGGACATTCTGATCACCACACCGGAGTCACTGTTCCTTCTCCTGACCTCCGCCGCTCGGCAGGCGCTCGCCGGAATCGAGACGGTGATCATCGACGAGGTTCACTCGGTCGCGGCCACCAAGCGCGGCGCCCACTTGGCGGTTAGCCTGGAGCGCCTCGATGTCCTGCTCAGTCGGCCTGCCCAGCGGATAGGCCTATCGGCAACGGTCCGGCCGATCGAAGAGGTAGCCGCCTTCCTCGCCGGCGGCCGGCCGGTCAGCGTCGTGGCTCCGACGTCGACGAAGTTGCTCAACCTGTCCGTCGTGGTCCCGGTGGAGGATTTCACCGAACTCGGAACCGGCCCGGTCAGCGAGGACACCGATCCCAAGCAGCGCTCCTCGATCTGGCCGCACGTCGAGGCGCGAGTCCTCGATCTCATCGATTCACATCGATCGACGATCGTCTTCGCAAACTCCCGGCGCCTCGCCGAACGGTTGACCTCGCAATTGAACGACCTGGCCGCCGAGCGCGATCCGGAGCGCGGCATCGTGGCCCGCGCTCATCACGGTTCGGTCTCGCGGGAGCAACGCCAGGTCGTCGAAGAGGAACTCAAGGCGGGCCAAATCCCGGCTGTGGTGGCGACGTCATCGCTGGAGCTGGGCATCGACATGGGGGCGGTCGACCTGGTGATCCAGATCGAGTCGCCGCCATCGGTTGCCGCCGGGACCCAGCGCCTGGGCCGCGCGGGTCACCAGGTAGGCGCCGAGTCCTACGGCGTGATCTTTCCCAAGTATCGCGGTGATCTGGTCGAATCCGCGGTCGTCGCCGAGCGCATCCGTTCCGGTCAGATCGAATCGCTGCGTTACCCGCGCAACCCGCTCGACGTGTTGGCCCAGCAGATCGTTGCGATGGTGGCCATGGAAACGGTGACCGTCTCCGAGGTCGAAACCCTGATCCGCCGCAGCGCCCCGTTTGCCACCCTGCCGCACTCGGCGCTCGAGGCGGTCCTCGACATGTTGGCCGGCCGGTACCCCTCGGACGCGTTCGCTGAACTGCGTCCCCGCCTTGTCTGGGATCGAATCACCGGTGAGTTGACTGGTCGCGGCGGGGCTCAGCGGCTGGCCGTTACGTCGGGCGGCACCATCCCGGACCGTGGCATGTTCGGGGTCTTCCTCGCCAGTTCCGACGGCCCCGGTAAGCGTGTGGGTGAGCTGGACGAGGAAATGGTCTACGAGTCCCGGGTCGGGGAGGTGTTCCTACTCGGCTCCTCGTCGTGGCGCATCGAGGACATCAGCCACGACCGGGTCCTGGTCACACCGGCTCCCGGACAGATCGGCAAGATGCCTTTCTGGAAAGGTGATTCGATCGGCCGGCCGGCTGAGCTCGGACGCGCGCTGGGCGCATTCGTGCGCGAACTCGACGCCGCGGCCGAACCCGAGGCTCTCAAAAGAGCCCGGGATGCCGGTTTGGACGAGTGGGCCGCCGGCAACCTCATCAGTTACCTGTCGGAGCAGCGCCAGGCCACCGGCCAGCTGCCGACCGATCGCACCATCGTGGTCGAACGTTTCCGGGATGAACTGGGTGACTGGCGGCTCGTAATCCACTCACCGTTCGGCGCGCCGGTGAACGCTCCGTGGGCGCTGGCGATCGCCGCCATGTTGCGTGAACAGCATGGTATGGACGTCCAGTCGATGCACTCCGACGACGGCATCGTGCTGCGGTTGCCGGACACCACCGCCGAACCGCCAGGATCCGACCTGGCCGTTTTCGAGCCAACCGAGATCGAGTCGCTGGTTACCGCAGAAGTCACGAATTCGGCGCTGTTCGCCTCGCGGTTCCGCGAGTGCGCGGCCCGGTCCCTGCTGCTACCCAAACGCGATCCGCGCCGCCGGTCACCGCTGTGGCAGCAGCGGCAACGGGCGAACGCACTGATGCAGGTGGCCAAGGACTACGGCCAGTTCCCGGTTGTCCTCGAGGCCATGCGGGAATGCCTGCAGGATGTTTACGATCTGCCCGGACTGGTCGAGTTGATGCGTCAGTTGCAGTCTCGCCAGGTACGGCTGGTCGACGTCGAGACCTCCATGCCCTCGCCGTTCGCCCAGTCGCTGCTCTTCGGCTATGTGGGCATGTTCATCTACGACGCCGATGTGCCACTGGCCGAACGTCGGGCCCAGGCGTTGACGCTGGACACCTCCTTGCTTGCCGAACTGATGGGATCACCGGACCTCCGTGATCTGCTCGACGAGTCCGCCATCGCCGAGTCGATCGCTGATGCCCAACGACTGAGCGTCAACCGTCAGGTCAAGGGCATTGACCCGACTGCTGACCTGCTGCGAGAGGTAGGCGATCTCACCACCGACGAGGCGGCCGCACGTGGCGCTGTACCGGCTGACCTCCTGCAATTGCAGGCGCGTCGCCGGGCCTTGGCCGTTCGTATCGCCGGCCAGGAGCGCTGGATCGCCATCGAGGATGCCGGCCGGGTCCGGGACGCTCTCGGCGTGGCGCTTCCGGTAGGGGTTCCCGAGGTCTTCACCGACCTCGTCGCCGATCCCCTCGGCGACCTGTTGTCGCGCTACGCCCGCACGCACGGCCCGTTCACGGTCGGCGAACCGGCCGCGCGCCTCGGACTCGGGGTGGCGGTCGTGGCAGCGGGTCTGGACCGCCTGGTGGCCACCGGCCAGGTGATTGCAGGCGAGTTCACTCCCACCGTGTCCGGACGTCAGTTCTGCGGAGCGGGGATGCTGCGAACGATCCGCCGCCGCTCACTGGCGGCGCTGCGGCGAGAGGTGGAGCCCGTGCCGCAGGCCACCCTGGGGCGGTTCTTACCTGAATGGCAGGGCGTCGGGGGTAGCCGCCGGTCCCGCGGGATAGACGGCCTGGTACGCGTGATCGAGCAACTTGCGGGCGCGGCGGTGCCGGCAAGCGCGCTCGAGAGCCTGGTATTGCCGGCCCGGATCTCGGACTACTCCCCCAGCATGCTGGACGAACTGACGAGCGCCGGCGAGGTGCTGTGGGCGGGTTCCGGCTCGCTGGCCCGCAATGACGGCTGGATCACCCTGGTGCCCGCCGAGGCTGCGGCGGAATTGCTGCCGCCAATCTCGGATTCAGGATTCAGCCCGTTGCACAAGGCAATTCTCACGCTACTCGATGGCGATCAAGCACTGTTCGCTCGAAGCATCCTCGAGCGAATGAAGGACGAGACGATCAGCGAGAGCGATGTTGGGTCGGCCATCTGGGACCTTGTCTGGTCGGGTGCGCTCACCAACGACACCCTGGCCCCGGTGCGGACCCGACTCGGGTCGGGTCGCACCACACACACCCGGCGGGCCGCTGCCCCGAGAGGTCGGTACGGACGGCCGTCACGCAGTGCGCTCGCCGCCGCCGCGCACGCCGCGAGAAGTGCAGGCCTGCCGGCGCTCCCGGGTCGATGGTCCCGGTTGCCGCGACGGGCGATCGAGGACACCCGAAGCGCCCTGATGCGCACCGAGGTGTTGCTGGATCGCTACGGCCTGCTCACCCGCGGGGAGGTGGCCGCGGAAGGAATTCCAGGTGGCTTCTCCGCGGTGTATCCGGTGCTGAGGCAGGCCGAAGAAACCGGTCGTTACCGTCGAGGCTATTTCGTCGAGGGCCTCGGGGCGGCCCAGTTCGGCGTGTCGGGCGCGGTCGACCGGCTCCGCGGAATCGCCGCGTCAGCGGCCTCGGAGACGATGCCACCCGGCGAAGCCATCGTGCTGGCGGCAACCGATACCGCCAACCCCTACGGTGCCGCGCTGGCCTGGCCGCAACGCGTCCGCCAGGCCGACCCCGACGACGGGAAGCGCGGCCACCAGCCGGCGCGTAAAGCCGGTGCGCTGGTCGTTCTGGTGGACGGGGCCTGCGTCCTGTACGTCGAGCGCGGCGGTCGGAGCCTGCTGTCGTTCCTGGACGACGGGACCACGCTTCGACATGCGGCCGCCGCGCTGGCGGTCAGTGTCAAGGACGGCGCGTTGGGCAAGCTGCATGTCGAGACTGCCGATGGACAGCGCGTGGCGTCGTCGGCCCTCGGTGCGGCCCTCGAGGCCGCCGGATTCCGGCCATCCCCACGGGGCCTACAGCTACGGGGTTGAGAGATGCCTGAAGGCGACACCGTTTATCTCACGGCCCAGCGGCTACGAACCGCGCTCGAAGGCAGGCCGGTCACTCAGTTCGACCTACGGACACCGTCATTGGCGCTCACGAATCAAGTCGGAACCACCGTGCGGGAGGTCGTGCCGGTCGGCAAACACATCTTGATGCGGTTCTCCGATGGGAGAACGCTGCACAGCCATCTGCGCATGGACGGGGCCTGGCGGGTGAATCCGGCCGGTCAGCGCCCCCGCGGTGGCCCGGGTCATGCGATCCGGGCAGTGGTCGCAAATGCCAGTTCAGTCGCTGTCGGATATCGGGTGCACGACCTCTCGCTGATCGATACGGCTTGCGAATCCGAGGTCGTCGGGCACCTTGGCCCGGACCTGCTCGCAGCACAGTTCGATGTGGCCGAGAGCATCCGTCGCTTCACCGCGCAGCCGGATCGTCTCATCGGCGACGCACTACTCGACCAGCGCTTGGTGGCGGGAATCGGGAACGTCTACAAGTGTGAGCTGCTTTTCCTGCACCGCCTGAATCCGTGGCAGACGATCGCGGGGACCACCGACCTGGAAGCGGTGCTCATCGACGCGGCGCGGCTGCTAAAGGGCAATATCGGTCGTTTCAACCGGTCGACCACCGGCTGGACCCAGCCCGCTCAGCAGTACTACGTGTACGGGCGCACGGGTCGGGGCTGCCGCCGATGCGGAACCGCGATCCGGCAAGACGCGCAAGGGGACCCCAGCATGCAACGGGTGCTGTACTACTGCCCTAGCTGCCAAGCCGGGGACTAGTTCTGCGGCTCCGCGTTCTGGGTAGCCGGCTGATCTGCCGGAACGGAGTGGGCCGGCTGAGCATCGCTTATCGCGGGTTGCTGGTTGGTACCGATCGCCGAGGTAGGCGCAGCGCCGGATCCGGCGCCCATCGACGCCCGAATCTCCTCCAGACGAGACTGCGCGGCCATGTTCGTGGTGGCCTTCTTGACCTCCAGCATTCGGCCCTGCACCGAATTCGAGGCTAGCTCGGCCTGACCCAGCGCATTGGTGTAACGCTTCTCGATCTTGTCCCGCACCTCTTCCAGCGACGGGGTATTGCGAGGCGCCGCCAGCTCGCTCATCTGGTTCAGCGAGGCCGAAACCTGCTCCTGCATCTTGGCTTGCTCCAGCTGGCTGAGCAGCTTCGTCCGTTCAGCGAGCTTCTCCTGCAAGAGCATCGCGTTGTCCTGAACCGCCTGCCGCGCCTGCTGCGCAGCGCCGATGGACTGGTCGTGCAGCTGCTTGAGATCGCCCACAGAGGCCTCTGCCGTCACCAGCTGGTTGGCCAGCACGCCGGCGGTCTGCTCAAACTCCGAAGCCTTCGCCTCGTCGCCGCTTGCCCGCGCCTTGTCGGCGAGCACAAGGGCCTGGCGCGCCTGCGCCTGGAGCTGTTCGATCTGACCGAGCTGACGGTCGAGTTTGAGTTCGAGCTGATGCTGGTTACCGATGACGCTGGCCGCCTGCCGGGTCAAACCCTCATGCTGCCGCTGGGCGTCTTCGATGGCCTGCTGGATCTGGATCTTCGGGTCGGCCTTCTCATCGACCTTGGCACCGAACCAGGCAGACATGTACTTCCACGCCTTGACGAAGCCGTTAGCCATGCTGTTCTACGACCTTTCGATGTCCCTATAACTGCTCAACTCGGTCATCCGCGCCGAGGTTCCCAGCACAGCTGCCCGCTTCACCGACCAGTCTGCCTTATCCCGTGGACGCCGGTCCAAGAACATGCCCATCTAAGGCGGCATCGACCACTTCGTGGCGCACTGGCGGCAGACCCGCGACGAGTACCGCCACGTCGGCCCGGATATCGCAAACCTCAGCCGGTGCGATGATGAAGGAGGACAGCCATCTCAGAACGGTGGGAACGCCTCGGCGGCCGTGCCTAGCCAGCAGCACCCCCGTCGCCTCCGCGACCCGCATCCATCCGGTCGAACGCACGTCGACCCGGGCCAGGACGGCCAGGGTGGAGGTGTCTTCACCTCCGAGGGCCTCGAGCAAGGGGTGCTCGGAGATGGCGACCGCGGCCTGTAGGAGGGCTTCTGATAGCTCCTGGTGCCCGAGCCGGCCGATCAACCGATCGATCTCAGCCACCAGCAGTGAGTTCAGCACGTCCTCACGGGTTCTGAAGTGGTTGTACAGGGTCGCTTTGGCGACGCCGGCCGCAGCTGCGACCTGGGCCATGGACGTGCTGATCCCGTTGAGTTCCACCGCCCGGCCCGCGCCATTGAGGATGGCCACCCGGTTGCGCGCCATGGCATTTCCGGCCCGCGACGGCACCCCGCCATGCTGGCTGATTTCCTGCGCGCGCAGCCGGACGGCCGAACTCGCCGCGCCATCGCTGGTCGGACGGAACAGCGCGTCGGACAGCGGATCAAGGGAACGAGGGTTCGAGGCGCTCATGAACGCCACGTTAGGCCCGATGACGCGCGGCGCCGGTAGCTGTACCACGGACACGCCAACAGTCTCGACGCTTAGTCGAGGCTTGGACGCTGATCGAGGTGGCGGACTGCTCCGACCGGATCAGGCCGCCACGGTCGGGAACGTCCGCACCTGCGGACCGTCAGCGTCGAGGTGCGGAGCCGGCGTGAGGACCGGGCCACCCGTGCGGCTGCCGAGCACCATTGCCCGATCAGCCATTCGTTCCTGTCGGCGCAGGGTGTCCGATACCGCCATGAAGACCTCGGACAGCGGAACGTCGAGGGCCTGGCAGATAGACGCAAGCAACTCCGAGGACGGTTCCTTGTGACCCCGCTCGATTTCGGACAGGTAGCCCAGGCTCACCCGGGCCGCGGCGGAGACCTCCCGCAAGGTGCGGCGCTGACGCAGACGCACTGCGCGCAGGGTCTCGCCCACTACATGGCGCAGAACTGCCATTGCGATAACCCCTTCGTTTCGTAAGGTGCTGTCAGCACCTCAATGCCGCACCACCACTTTTCAATCTCCAGCGTAGTCGCGCCAGCGACAACACTGCTTGAACACCTGTACAACGGTTTCTACCCGGATCGTGTTCCAATCACCATCGATAACAGGTTCCGTGACTGTTTCGGCCCGGGTTCAGGCCAGCGGGCGAGTGCGTCGCAGGGTGAAAGCCCGCACAATGTAATCCAAACCGGTCAGTACCGTCAGCACCAGGGCGGCCATCATCACCCCGGTCGCAATCGCGTGCCAGGTTCCTGAGAGCGGGAGCACCAGCAGCCCGATGGCCCAGGCCTGCACCATGGTCTTGAGCTTGCCGCCCCGGCTCGCCGCGATCACGCCGTGCCGGATCACCCAGAAGCGGAGCAACGTGACGCCGACTTCCCGGACCAGGATCACCACGGTCACCCACCATGCCAGCTCGCGGAGCATCGACAGGCCTACGAGGGCAGTACCGATGAGCGCCTTGTCCGCGATCGGATCAGCCAGCTTGCCGAATTCGGTGATCAATCCCCGCTTGCGCGCAAGATCGCCGTCGACCAGATCCGTCAGGCTGGCTACCGCGAAGATGACGCAGGCCACTGCTCGCCAGGCGCCGGAGTGCCCGTCAGTGTGAAACAACGCAGCCGCGAAGAACGGGACGAGAACCAGCCGGAGCATCGTCAGTCCGTTGGCGATGTTCCACACCGACACGGTGGTCACCGGGTCCGCGATCGGATCCGAGCGGGGTTCCAGATGCGTCATCGGGCGGATCCGGCGACGACCTCTGCGATGAGATCGGCGCCGGAATTGTCAGTGACCTCGGCCCGGACCAGGTGACCGCGGCGCAGGGCACCCAACGTCGACGGCGATCCGGTCAACGTGACGGCGCCGTCGGTCTCCGGAGCCTGGTGGGCCGCTCGACCGGTCACCTCACCGTCGAGAATCTCCTCGACCAGGACCTCGATCAGCTCACCGATCCGGTCCTCCGCCCGCTGACTGACCAGCTCGTCGGCCAGGGCACTGACCCGCTCGACCCGTGCGGCGATCACCTCCGGAGCGAGTTTGCCGTCAAAGCCGGCCGCGTCGGTGCCCTCCTCGTCGGAGTATCCGAACACCCCCACCACGTCGAGTCGGGCCAGCGTGAGGAATCGCTCGAGCTCGGCCAGATCCGCCTCGGTCTCGCCCGGAAAACCGACGATCACGTTACTGCGGGCACCTGCCGTAGGCGCGACCGTTCGGGCTTGATCGAGCAGGTCGACGAAGGACTCGGTGGAGCCGAAACGCTTCATCCGGCGCAGCACCGGGGTGCTCGCGTGCTGAAAGGACAGGTCGAAGTACGGGACCACACCGGGAGTCTGGGCAATCACCTGCAGCAAGGAAGGTCGCAGCTCGGCTGGCTGGAGGTAGGACACCCGGACGCGTTCGATGCCCTCGACTCCGGCGACCTGGGGTAACAGCGTCTCAAGGGCCCGCAGGTCACCGAGGTCCTTGCCGTAGGAGGTCGAGTTCTCACTGACCAGAACCAGCTCGCGAACGCCACTGCCGGCTAGCCACTCCGCCTCGGCCAATACATCAGCCGGCGCACGAGACACGAAGGCACCCCGGAACGAGGGGATGGCACAGAAGGTACAACGCCGGTCGCAGCCCGACGCCAGTTTGAGATACGCGACCGGCGAGTCGTCCAATCGTTTGCGGGCGGCGGTCGGACCCCATTGGTGCCCCGGCACTGCGACCTCCGACACCGCCTGAGGCCGTTGCGCGGGGCTGATGGGGAGCAGGGTGCGGCGGTCCGCGGGGTGATGCGGTGCGATCGGGCGCCCGGCCAGCACGTCCTCGAGCCGGTCGTCGATGGACGAATAGGAGTCAAAACCCAGGATTGCGTCGGCCTCGGGCAGCGCCTCGGCCAGCTGGTCCCCGTAGCGTTCGGCCAGGCAGCCCACCGCGACCACCCGCTTTC
>JAVEET010000154.1 GCA_030840295.1 Pseudonocardiales bacterium | reverse complement strand
CATCACCGAGCTGGATTGCGCGGACCTACGTTTCCCCACCTCCACAGAGTCCGACGGCTCGGACGCGATGAACCCCGACCCCGACTATTCCGCCGCGTACGTGATCGTGCGAACGAGCGATCCCGAGCAGAACGGCCACGGTTTCGTATTCACGATCGGGCGCGGCAACGAGGTCCAGACCGCGGCCATCCGGGCGCTCGAGCCACACCTCGTCGGGATGGATCTCGAGACGGTGCTCGGTGACATGGGCGAGACTTGGCGCCGCCTGGTTCACGACTCGCAGCTGCGCTGGCTGGGTCCGGAAAAGGGCGTCATGCACATGGCGATCGGGGCTGTGGTCAACGCGCTGTGGGACCTCAAAGCGCGCCGGGCCGGGCTACCGCTGTGGCAACTGTTGGCCGAGATGAGCCCGGAAGAGCTGGTCGATCTGGTCGACTTCCGCTACCTCACCGACGCACTGACCCGCGACGAGGCGTTGGAGATCCTGGCCAAGGCGGAGCCTGGGCGGCAACACCGCATCGACCAGCTGCGCAGCAACGGGTTCCCCGCTTATACGACGACGCCCGGTTGGCTGGGCTATTCGGACGAGAAGCTGGCGCGCCTGTCCCGCGAGGCGGTTGTGGACGGCTTCACCCAGATCAAGCTGAAGGTCGGCGCGAACCTCGCCGACGATCAGCGCCGCATGGGCATTGCCCGCGCCGCGGTCGGGCCCGACCTGCGCATCGCCGTCGACGCCAATCAGCGCTGGGACGTGCCGGAGGCCATCGAGTGGATGACCGCACTGGCGCCGCACGAGCCGTACTGGATCGAGGAACCGACCAGTCCCGACGACATCCTCGGCCACGCCTCGATCCGGCGAGCCATCTCGACGCCGGTGGCGACGGGCGAGCACGTCCACAACCGGGTGATGTTCAAACAGTTGCTGCAGTCCCAGGCCGTCGACTTTGTCCAGATCGATGCTACCCGGGTTGCCGGGGTGAATGAGAACGTCGCGATCCTGCTGCTCGCGGCCAAGTACGGCAAGCCGGTCTGCCCGCACGCCGGCGGCGTCGGGTTGTGCGAGCTGGTGCAGCACCTGTCGATGTTCGACTTCGTCGCAGTGAGCGGGTCGGTGGAGGACCGCGTGATCGAGTACGTCGACCACTTACATGAACACTTCGCGACGCCGGTGGTGGTCCGTGACGGCAGCTACGTCGCGCCGACCACCCCGGGCAGCTCCGCCGAGATCCTGCCGCTAACCCGGGAACGGTTCCGCTTCCCGGATGGCGAGGTCTGGTCGGGGTGAACCGAGCGCTAGCTCGCCAACGCCTGGCGCAGCCACTCCTCGACACCGGCGACGTGCACGGTCGCCCAGGCATGGGCAAGCGCGGGCTGGCGCCGCAGGATGGCGTCGGCGATAGCTTGATGTTCGGCCAGCGTCCGGGTACGCGAGTCGCCCTGCGTCAGACCACGCCACACCCGGGCTCGCTGGGTGGGCCGCGAGAGGCTGTCGATCAGCGAGCAGAGCACGGGGTTGCCACTCGCCTCGGCGATGCGGTGATGGAACTCGATGTCGTTCTGGACGAGTTCCTCGACGCTCGGCTCCGAACCGACGCTCCCTGCGAAGGCCACCAGGTCGCGCGCGTCGGCCTCACTCATCGCCGAGGCGGCCAGCTGCGAAGCAGCCGGCTCCAGCACACGGCGAACCTCGAACAACTGCAGGACGCTGGCATCTTGGTGGAAGTCGACGAGAAAGGCCATGGCCTCCATCAGCACGTCGGCCTGCAGGCTCGTGACGTAGGTCCCGTCGCCCTGCCGGACATCGAGGATGCGTACGAGCGACAGGGCGCGCACGGCCTCCCGCAGCGAGCCGCGACTGATACCGAGTTCGTCGGCGAGATCGGCCTCGCGGGGCAACCGGTCACCGGCTTTGAGCCGACCGTCCAAGATCATCTGCTTGATTTTGGTGATCGCGTCCTCGGTCAACGACATTCGCTGGTCCTCACTCATTCGGTCGCGGCTGCACTCGAAACATCGGATGGCTGTCGGCTGTATCCCGGCTGCGGGCCAGCGGAGCAGCCGAGAATAGCCTACTCAAGAGGAACATTCTCCACACTCGCCAGAGGGACTGTTTTCGAATGATCAGTTGTTTGGTGTCGACGCCGGAATCGCAGACCGGTAAGGAGTGGGCGTGAAGATCACCAGCTTGGAGACGTTCATCGTCCCGCCGCGATGGTGCTTTCTGAAGATCACTACCGACGAGGGCATCGTCGGCTGGGGTGAACCGGTGGTCGAAGGCAGGGCAGCCACCGTAGCTGCTGCGGTCGACGAACTGAGTGATCAGTTGCTAGGTGCTGATCCGTTGACCATCGAGCGGCACTGGCAGCAACTGACGAAAGGCGGCTTCTATCGCGGCGGCCCGGTGCTCAGCAGCGCGGTCGCAGGTATTGACCAGGCGCTGTGGGACATTGCCGGCAAGGTGCATGGTGTCCCGGTGCACGAACTGCTGGGCGGAGCGGTTCGTGACCGGGTTCGGGTCTACAGCTGGATAGGCGGCGATGAACCAGGCGAGGTGGCGGATGCGGCGCTCGCGCGCCAGCAGGCTGGGTTCTCGGCCATCAAAATGAACGCCTCGGCCGGGCTGCGGCACCTCGACACCGCCCAGGCGGTGAACGACATCGTGGCGCGGGTTGCCGCGATCAGGCAGGCATGTGGGCCGCAGTTCGACATCGCAATCGACTTCCACGGCCGGTTGACGCTTCCGATGGCCCGGCGGGTGTTGCCATTGCTCGAGCCCTACCTGCCGATGTTCGTCGAGGAGCCGGTCGTTCCCGAGCTGAGCGGGCAGCTCGACCGGATTTGTGCGGGCACCTCGATACCCATCGCCACAGGCGAACGGCTTTATTCCCGCTGGGACTTCGTCGCCGCCATCAACGCCGGTATCGCGGTGGCGCAGCCAGACGTGTCGCACGCCGGCGGGATCTCCGAGCTTCGCCGCATCGCCACGCTGGCCGAGACCTACGACGTCGCCCTGGCGCCGCACTGCCCATTGGGGCCTATCGCTCTCGCCGCGTGCCTGCAGGTCGATCTGGTCAGCGCGAACACGCTGATCCAGGAGCAGAGCGTCGGGATCCACTACAACGAGGCGTACGACGTGCTCGACTACCTGGCCGACGTCTCGGTCTTCGAGATGGCCGACGGCTACATCGAGCGTCTGACCGGCCCGGGCCTGGGGATCGACGTCGATGAGAGGGCGGTTCGGCGCGCGGCCGAGATCGGTCACCGCTGGCGCAATCCGGTCTTTCGCCGCGACGACGGCGGGTTGACCGAGTGGTGAGCTTCATCGCTCAGCGCCTCAAACATCGGATGCATAGGCCCGATTTAGCCAAGGTTCCCGCAAGCTAACCCGGATTTACTTGACATTGGCTAGGAAGACATCCTATGTTTCCAGGAGATCAACCGCCTCTTTGCGGTTGGGAACGTGCGGGCTAACCGCAGTCAGAACCTCGCATCGCGACCCAATATTTCGTGGAGTGACCATGACATCAGAATCGGATTGCGCTGTTCCCGGCACCGCGCCGGCCACCAGAACGCATTCGTGGGGCCGTCGCACCGTGCGGCGAGGCCTCGCGGCCACCGCGGTCGCCCTCGCACTGGCGAGCGTTCTCGCCGCCTGCGGGACCAAGAGTTCCTCGAGTGGGGGCACCGTCACCCTGCACGTGCAAACCCTCACCGGGCCGCAGGCGCAAGACATGCAGGTGATGGCGCAGGCCTATGAGGCAAGCCATCCCAAGGTCAAGATCCAGATCGACGCGCTGGCCGACGTTGCGTCCAAGATGCCCAACGTCGCCGTGCTGAACGGGTCCAACCCGCCCGACGTCGGCTTCGTCCAGTACGACGGCGGGGCCTACGCGGCGGAACTCACCAACAACAAGCTCACGCCACTGACGGACATCTGGCAGAGCAACAACCTGGCCAAGCACTACGGGCCGTCGGTCACCAAGCAGTACACGGTGAATGGCAGCCAGTACGCCGTGTTGTGGGACACCGTCTACATCGCCCCGATGTACTACAACGTCGACGCCTTCGCCAAGGCCGGCATCACGGTGACCAACCACCGCATGACGCTGCCGCAGTTCTACGACGCGGTGAGCAAGCTCAAGGCAAACGGATATCAGGGCCTCGGTGTGGGCGGCAATACTTCCTACCACCTCGGTCATCTGGTCGACATGCTGCTGCAGACGGCCGCTTCGCCGGCGCAGTACGACAACCTGCTGACCAACTGGCAGAGCTCGGTACCCGACACGGTCAAGTACACCGATCCTGCGTTCGTGAATACCTTGCAGACGATGAAGGATTTCCAGTCCAACGGTGTCTTCCAGTCGGGCATGCTCAGCCAGGACTACACCCAGGCGGAGGCGCTCTTCGCAGCCGGCAAGCTGGGCATGTTCATGGGCGGCACGTGGACGCCGAGCGAACTCAACGGCTCGTTGAAGGTTCCGTTCAAGTACGACTTCATCTTGCCCCCAACGTTGAACCCGGCCCAGACCGCCAAATTCGAAGGCGTCGCCACCGACGCGTTCGTCCTGCCGCTGAAGTCCAAGCACCCGACGGAGGCCAAGGACTTCCTGAAGTTCGTCGGTAGCGCGCAGGGCCAGACCGCGGTGGCCAAGGGCGGGTTGCTGCCGATCTTCGCGGACCTGCCGGCCAGCGACTTGACCACCATCGGCCCGGTCGTCTCCTCGATCCTGCAGGACGTCAAGGCGAACGGCTCCGCAGGCCTTTGGGACTCGTTGATCCCGAACACGATCGGCCAGCCCTTCGGAGTGCCGAAGTACCAGGCGCTGCTGAGCGGACAGACGAGTGTGCAACAAGTGGCTTCGGAATTCCAGACCGAGCTGGACAAGCTGCGGGCGGGCTGAGTCCGATGCTGAGAACCCATCTGCGCCGTCGCTTGATGGTGATCGGGACGCTGCCGGCAGTCGCAGGGATCGTGCTGCTGGTGGCCTACCCGGTCGTGCGGACTGTCTACCTGAGCCTGACATCGTGGGACGGGGCCAGTGCGCCGAAGTTCATCGGGACCACGAACTTTCGTGACATCACCGGCCAGGGTGGTGATCTCTGGGCGACGGTGCTCCGCACGGTGCGGTTCAGCCTGGTGGCCACCATCGGGGTCATGGTGATCGGCACGTTGCTGGCCGCTGCCCTGAGCGCAGGAATCCCCGGAGCTCGCTTCTTCCGCGTGGTCTGGTTCCTACCGATGGTGGTGCCGGTCAGCGTGTCCGGCGTGTACTGGGTGAACGCCTTCCAGCCGACGACCGGACTGTCGAACTACCTGCTGGGCAAGGTCGGTCTCGGGACCACCCACGCCTGGCTGGCCGATCCGCACGCCGCTCTGTACGTGACCTCGTTCGTGTGGGTGTGGATCAGTACGGGCTTCGCCATGATCATCATGCTGGGCGCCATGAACGGAGTACCGGTCGAGATCTATGAGGCCGCCGAGATGGACGGTTGCTCGGTGCTGCGGCGATTCTTTTCCATCACTCTCCCGCTAGTCCGGCCGACGCTGGCTACCGTGGCGTTGCTGGAAATCATCTTCACGTTCAACGGATTCACCCTGATCTGGGCGATGACCCAGGGCGGTCCCGGAACCTCAACACAGATCCTGCCGGTGGAGGTCTATCGGCAGGCGTTCATCAACGGCAACTACGGCGCGGCCTCGGCGCAGGCCGTTGTCGGTGGCGTGTTACTACTGCTCGTCAGCGTCGTGATGACCCGCTTCATCCGCAGCAGCTCCGGCTCTGGTCGCGCCCGCGCCGGCTTGATCCGCGGGCGCGCCAAC
Organism: Pseudonocardiales bacterium; assembly: GCA_030840295.1. Lineage (GTDB taxonomy): Bacteria > Actinomycetota > Actinomycetes > Mycobacteriales > Jatrophihabitantaceae > Jatrophihabitans_A. The sequence continues at coordinate 15,991 of JAVEET010000154.1, read as the reverse complement.
CGATCGGCGTTGGCCGTCGGGCAGGGGGCCAAATGAGCGCGACTCTGAGTACGGCTGAGCCCGCAGCGGTCCCCGTGACGGCAACCAAGACGAGACACTCACGCAACCACCGCCGCAGCGTCTGGTGGTGGCTGGGCTTCCTGCTGCTTGTCGTCTGGACGATTGGAACGATCTTTCCGGTCCTGTCGATCTTCCTGCTATCCGTGCGAGGAACCCAGGACGTCTACAACCACCCGCTCGGCCTCAGCGGGGCATTGCACTGGGGCAACTACAGCGAGGCGTGGAACGGCGCACCCGGCGGCACGGCGTTCTACCATTACCTCATCAACAGCGTGGTCTCGGTGGTTGCCGCACTGCTGATCGCGATCGTTCTCGGCACGGTTACGTCCTACGCGCTGGTGCGTAACACCTCTCCGGGCAAGACGCCGCTACTCCTGCGGGTATTCGTCATCGCGTTGGTGTTTCCATTGGTAGTGCTGGTGATCCCGATTTTCGGTCTACTCGACCAGGCGGCGCTGCTCAACTCACCGGCCGCGATCGGCGTCGTCTACGGTGTGCTCGCCTGCCCTACGGTCGTGCTGATCACCTATTCAGCCTTTCTGGAGTTTCCCGAGGAGCTCATCGACGCAGGCAACCTGGACGGACTCTCGGAGTGGGGCGTCTTCGTGCGACTCGTCCTACCGTTGAACCGCGGCCCGATTGCGGCGTGCCTGGTGCTCACGATGATCTTCGTCTGGGGTGAGGCGCAACTGGGCATCATCGCATTGCAGCAGGCGCAGAGTAAGACGCTGGCCGTCGGACTGCTCGGCCTGCAGGGCCAGTACTTCACCAACCAGGGGGTGCTGTTCTCGGGCCTGGCCCTGGCGACGCTGCCGATCTTGGTGGTCTATCTGATCATGCAGAAGTTCATCGTGCGCGGCCTGGCGCTCGGTGGCGCACTGCGCTGATCTACACCCAGGTGGCCGACCCGAACAGCTGGCCGCCATCGCATCGACCGATTGGCTGACATGCTCGAAGATTTCCGCGACCGCAAGCTCGGCATCATGATCCACTGGGGCCTGTACTCGGTGCCCGCTTGGGCGCCTCGCGACACCCGGTTGCTGGATCTCCTGGGTGAGGTGGAGCAGGGTACCTATGGCGTGAACGATCCGCGGTACGCCGACATCGATCCGATCCTCACTTCGCCGTACTCCGAGTGGTATCAGAACAGCCAGGCCGACCCTCGCACGCCGACGGCCGCCTACCACCGCGAACACTACGGCGATCGCGAATACGCTTCGTTCCGGACTGACTTCGAGGCGGACATCGCCGGCTTCGACGCGCGGACGTGGGCCTCGGCCTTCGACGGCGCCGGCGCCCGATACCTCGTGCTGATCACCAAGCATCACGACGGTTACCAGTTGTGGCCCAGCGCCGTGGGTGACACCAGCCCACTTCCGGGCTTCAACTCGTCACGGGACCTGGTGGCGGAGGTCGCCGAGGCGGTGCGGGCGCGGGGGCTGATGCTCGGCCTGTACTACTCCGGTGGCTTCGATTGGTGCTTCGGCGAGTTTCCAGTCACGTCGTACGAGAACTCGCAAGGCTTCATACCGGACACCCCTGAGTACGCCGCGTATGTCGACGCGCACTACCGCGAACTCGTCGAGCGATACCACCCAGAGGTGTTGTGGAACGACATCGGGTCTCCGCCCGGGCTGGACGTCGCGGGGCTGGTCGACTGGTACCGGGCGCAGGTACCGGGTGGGCTGATCAACGACCGGTTCCGTCAGGACTCAGTTCCCGACTTCACCACTCCCGAATACGGCAAGTCGGCTGACATCGCCGAGCAGCCTTGGGAAATGTGTCGCGGCGTCGGTCATTCATTCGGATACAACCGCGCCGAAACCCAGGCCGAGACGCTGAACGTCGCGGAAGCCGTGCGCCTGCTCGCCGACGTCGTCAGCAAGAACGGCAACCTGTTGCTCGGTGTCGGTCCCACCTCCACCGGCGAGATCCCGCAGCTGCAGGCTGAGGTGTTGCGCGGGCTCGGCCGCTGGTTGCAGGTGAACGGCGACGCCATCTTCGGTACCCGCCCCTGGCATGCCGCCGAGGTCACCACCGTCGGCGGCCAGACCGGCTACCTCACCCGTCGCGGTGACGACGAGCTCTACCTGATCGTCCCTGGCCTGCAGGCGGGCCCGGTGGAAATCGCAGGCTTGATCGTCCCCGACGATACGCAGGCAGCCGTGCTCGGTGCCGGGCCGGTCGCGGTGCGGACCGAGGCCGGCCGGACCCTGTTGCAGATCGACGCTGTTCCGGTCGAGGAGGCCGTGGCAATCCGATTCGCCGGTGCCGATATCGTCCACCGGACCAGCCGGATCAGCAGCTGAATCGGTTCGTCGCTCGCTCGTACTGCTGCCGAGGCGTGAACAATCATGCCGGCCGAGGTCACCGAACCCATCGGTAGCGCCCTAGGTTGACGCGCTGAAAAGTGGCGTCCTCGCTGCGCTGTTCGCTTCGGCTGCGCGGCTACCGGCGCGCGAGCTGGTGTGGAGTTCAAAAGCCGCCGCCACCGCGTCCACCGCGGCTGCGCGGCCTGAAGCGATATTCGGGCCGAGCGTCCCGTCGAGTTCGAGGCATGCGAATTTTCACGAAGAGCGGAACGCAGATCTGTTGCCGATAGGTAACGGATTGGCATTTTGAATCCAAAGCGTTGACACCTACTCGGGTTGTCTGGCACGCTCGAGCCCTCGCACATATTGCATTCAGAATCCACAGACTATATCAAGCCGGCCTGGCCGGCCAACTTTTCGGAACTATCCCGACAACGGAATTGAGGAGCATGACCGAGCGCCAGGAGTCCGAGCGGCAGCCGAAATACGGGTCCGATCTGATGGCCGATGCCATCGAGGCCCTCGGAGTCAAGTACATCAGTCTCAATCCCGGTGCCACATTTCGCGGCCTGCACGATTCGTTGGTCAATTATCTCGACAACTCCGTCCAGATGATCGAATGCCCGCACGAGAAGCTTGCCGTCGGCCTTGCCCATGGCTACACCAAGGCGTGCGGCGAGCCGATGGCGGTGGTGCTGCACAACCTGGTCGGACTGTTGCACGGTGCGATGGGGATTTACTACGCGTATTCCGATCGAGTCCCGGTCTACGTCTTCGGTGGTTCCGGCCCGATGGATCACGATCGGCGCCGCGCCTACATCGACTGGGTACATTCGGCCAATACTCAGGGCGGCGCGGTCCGCGACTACACCAAGTGGGACTACGAGCCGACCTCGATCGCGTCTGTCCCGCCGGTCATCACCCGCGCCGCGCGAATCGCGATGACCGAACCGCAGGGCCCCGTCTACGTCGCGCTGGACGCGGCGTTGCAAGAGGACGAGCTGCCGACGGACGGTCCGCCGATCGAGCTGATGAAGTTCTCGATGCCGTCCCTGATCGCGCCCGATCCGGCCGCGCTGCGGTTGGCGGCTGAGAAGCTGGTCGCCGCTGAGCGTCCGGTGTTCGTGACTGGCTTCGCCGGACGCGATCCGAAGGCGTTCGACCAGCTCGTCGAGCTGACTGAGCTGCTCGGCGCAGGTATGCAGGACAACTTCTACCGGCTCAACTTCCCGAACCAGCATCCATTGGCGGTCTTCGGGACGAAGAGCCTGGAACGTGCCGACTGCGTCGTGCTGCTCGATATGAAGGACACCGAGAAGGCAACCACGACCGTCGACTCGATTACCCGCAAGACGACTTCACGGATCGCTGCCGATGCCACGGTCATCGACATCGGTTTCAACGATCTCGGTATCGGCGCCTGGAGTGACGACTACGGAGCCCCGCGCAACGCTGATGTGATGATCACGGCGGACACCAAGCTGGCTCTGCCGCAGCTGATCGATGCCTGCCGCGAGCTGATCGGGTCCGAGACCGGAGTAGCCCCGCGTAACGACGACTGGCGGACCGAGATCGCCCAGTTGCGGAGCAAGACCAGGGCGAAGTGGCAGGAACAGATCGAAGAATCGTGGGACGTGCAGCCGATGTCGGCCTCGCGTCTGGCATCCGAGGTGTGGGAAGTGGTCAAGGACTACGACTGGGTGCTCACCGCGAACACCGCCGAAGAATGGGCATTGAAGACCTGGAACTTCGACAAGGCCTATCGCTATCCCGGCCGTCAGCTGGGGACGGCCACCCAGATCGGCATGTCGCTCGGTGTGGCGCTTGCGCACAAGGGCACCGGACGACTGGTGGTCGACCTGCAGCCGGACGGCGACCTGATGTTCGACGCTGGGGCACTCTGGGTTGCTTCCTACTACAAGCTGCCGATGCTCGTCGTCATGGTGAACAACCGCGCCTACTACAACGACTGGGAACACCAGGAGCGCATCGCTGTCGACCGCGGCACGGACATCGAGAAGGCCTACATCGGTATGGAGATCGACAGTCCGGCGCCCGACTTCGCCACGCTTGCCAAGTCGTTCTCCTGGTATTCCGAAGGACCTATCACAGACCCGAACGATCTGCAGGCCGCGGTCCGCAGGGCTGCTGAACACGTGATGACCACCGGCGAACCGGCGCTCGTGGATGCAGTGATTCGGCGGCGTTGACCGCTACCTACCGAGCTCCAACGACTAGAGGAGAGTGCCACATGTTCAATCGACTGCGGGGCCCGCTCGCGATCGGATCATCAGTACTACTTCTAGCCGGATTGGCTAGTGCCTGCAGCAGCAACAACAAGACCACCTCCGGTGGCAGCACCGCCTCCGCAACGGGGCCGATGACGCTGGACAGTGTGTGCAAGGCCGGCGCGACGGAAGGCTCCGTGAGCTTCTGGGCCGACGTCGAACCGGACACGTTCAAACAGGAAATCGCGTCGTTCGAGAGTTCCTACCCCGGTATCAAGGTCAATTACACCCAGCTGCAGCCGCAGGATCAGGTTCAGCGGATCTTGGCTGAGACGCAGGCGGGCCACGCTCTCGATGTCGACGCCTCTTCCCCCGATTCCGCATCCTCATTGCCACTGTTCGCCGCCAAGGCTGTCGTGGAGGTCGACCTCAGCCAACTCGGTGTCAACCCGAATCTGGCGACGCAGGTAGACGGCATGAAGGTATTCACCACCCAGCGGACGTACGGTGGTCTCGCCTACAACACGACACTCGTCAAGCCGCAAGACCTGCCGAATACGTGGGAGGAGTTGGCGAACTCCAAATACGCCGGTAAGGTTTCGGTCGACCCGCGCGGCAAATGGCTGGCCCCCATCTCCATCGTCTGGGGCAAGGACAAGACCATTACCTGGTACCAGAACCTGATGAGCCAGGCGAAGCCGCAGGTCGTTTCGGGTATCACCAGCAGCCTTACCAAGGTGATCTCCGGCGAGGTGCCGATGACTGCCTCCGGTCGCGACGCCGAGGTGGCACAGATGCAGGCCAAGAATGCCCCGGTCGCAATCAAGTACCTCGACGTCGTGCAGGAGACCGACCAGTTGGGTCTGCTGCTCAAGGGTGCCAAGCATCCCAATGCTGCCAAGTGCTTCCTTGCCTGGAAAGCCGGGGAAGGCGGTCAGGCTGCCCAGCTCAAGCATGAGTTCAAGGGCAACACTGCCACCCCGCAGGGCTTGCCCGCAGCTGCCAAGCTGGCTATCAACGGCTCCCCGGAAGACCTGGCCCTGATCGCCGACGTCGGCAAGCAGCTCTCGAAGCTGAGCAAAGGCTGATCCGCGCTAGCTGAGGAGTTGGACAATCGAATGACTGTCGGCATGGTTGGTGTGATTGGCCTGGGGAAGATGGGCCTTCCCATGGCTGGGCATCTGAAGCGCGCCGGGCACTTGGTAACGGGCTACGACCCATCGGATGCATCTCGCGATACGGCGCTAGCACAAGGGATTCCGGTCGCAACGAGCGTTGCTGAACTTGCCAGGGCAAGTGCTGGCACGCTCGTCGTGGTCGGGACCGATAACCAGGTGCTGGACGTCTGCTGCGGCGAGGGGGGGATCATCGCCTCTGCCGCGGCGGGACACGTGATCTTCATCTGCAGTACGGTTTCTCCGGAGACATCGATCGAGGTTGGCACACGGGCCGCGGAGGCAGGCATCGAGGTACTGGATGCAACCATGTGCCGTGGCGAGGTCGGTGCGATCGAGGGCGACCTGCTGGTGATGGGAGCCGGGCCCGAAGACATCCTGCAAGCCTGGACCGAAACCTTCTCCTGCTTCGCCTCCGACATCGTCCACCTCGGTGAACTCGGTGCCGGGCAGGTCGGCAAGCTGGTGAACAACCTACTGGTGTGGGTGGCAGCCGTCGGCAACTACGAAGCGCTCCGGCTGGGAATGCGCCTCGGTGTGGACCAGGAGAAGCTCCGGACAGCGTTGCTTCTTGCCGGCGGCGACAACCAGATGATGCGGACCTGGCACCGACCCCGCCCGATGCCGTGGGCCGAGGACGATATGTCCATCGTGATGGGGCGTGCGGACGAGCTGAAGCTTTCGCTTCCGCTGGCAGGCGTGGTCCGAGAACTCATCAAGGACATCAAGATCCGCAAGCGCGAGTGGGGTGTCGACCCGGAGTCCTATGAATCGATGTTCGACTTCGTGGAATGGGTAGAGGCCAAGCACTAGCGATGGCAGCGAATGGATGGCAGCCCAAGACGGCAACGGTGATCGGTGCCGGATCGGGCATCGGCAGGGCGCTTGCCCTGGAGTTGGCCGGTCGCGGCTTTTCGGTGGCGGCGCTGTCGCGCAGCCCGGGCAACCTGTCGAGCCTGCGGACAGAGGCAATCAAGCTGCGGACGCACCTGCAGATCTTCCCCTGCGACGTCACTGACTCTGGCGACTTCGGCCGGGCGATGCAAGCCGCGGGCGACTCCGCGGTCATCGTGCATACCGCCGGGTCGGCGCTCCCGGTCGGCCCGGTTTGGGAGTGCGATCAGGACAACGGCATCGAAGCGCTGTCTGCCATGGTCCTCAGTCCTTGGCTCACCGCCCGATTGTGCCTGCAACGTCTGCTGTCCGCGGGTTCGGGAATGCTGCTGCTCGCCTCCAGCGGTGCCGCGAACAAGAGCGCACCCGGTCGCTCGACCTACAGCATGAGCAAGGCCGCGGTGGATCAGCTGGTGCGCGTCGTGGGCGCGGAGCTCCGGATGATCAACGCCGATGTCGGCATCGCCGCGTTCTACCCGGGCATGGTCGACACAGGTATGCAGCAACAGATGCGGCAGGCCGCCGAGAGCTACCGAGGCTCTCCGTTCGGCGCCGAGTTGGCGCCGTTTCTGCAGGTATCCGAGGCAGGTTCGCTGCTCAGCCCGGCAGTTGTCGCCGGACACATCGCGGAGCTCGCCATGGTCGGACCGCGTGAGCTCAATGGTCGCATCTGGCGGCTGCGCGATGGTGGATGGTCGCCGCTGAGCGAGCATGGAGCGAGGTACGAGTGAGGGGCGCAGCGGACGAAGCCAACCGGATCGACGGCCCGCTCTACTACGAAGTCATGGGTCCGGTCGATGCGCCGCCGATGTTGTTCGTGCATCCGAATCCGATGGACAGCGCCTGCTGGATCTATCAGATGGCCCATTTCTCCACGTGGTACCGCTGCATCGCGGTCGACTTGCCGGGATACGGGCGATCGCCGCGCGCCCAGCAGGGCCTGACGATGGCCGATCTCGCCGAGGCGTGCTGGGACGTCGTGGACCAGGTGACGCACGGCAGCCCAGTACTCATCGGCTGTTCGGTCGGCAGCTACGTGGTGCAGCACATGTACCACCAGCGGCCGGCGAAAACCGATTCACTCGTGCTGTGCGGCGCCGGCTGGCGTCCGGTCAAGGGCTTTCCCGCTAAGCGAATCGCCGGATACCGTGAGCACGGCATCGCTTACCGGCATGACTACACTCTGGAGGACTTTTCAGCGGCGTACCGCGGCGCGCCGATGGCCGAATGGTTCGCGACACTGTTCACCGAACGTAACAACACTGCGGACGTCGAATCCATCATCGCGACCTTCCAGGCCCTGTCGGAGCCCGATCCCGATTGGTTGCAGCGAGATTTGAAGGCGCCGGTACTGATCCTTACCGGTACTGAGGACGGCACCCATCCCGCCTCGGGGGCACTGCTCGACCGGCTGCCCAATGCCGAGCTGGTGGCGATCTCCGGGGCGGGCCATGCGTGTCAGTTGGAGCAGCCCTGGGTGTTCGACGCGGAGATGATTCGTTTCCTGCGCAGTCACGGCCACCTGCTGCCGGCGTGACGGGTTCATAATCCTGTGCTCGGATGCTAAGGAGACGGCGTGGCACGGTTCGGCGATGCCGCTGCACGAACGTTTCGATCGCTCCAAGTCCCTAACTATCGAAGGTACTTTCTCGGTTACGCGATTTCAGTAGCCGGGACCTGGATGCAGCGGATCGGCCAGGACTGGCTGGTCGTGCACCTGACCCACAACGCCTCGGCGCTGAGCCTTGTTCTGGTACTTCAGTTCGCGCCCACTTTGCTGCTGGGCATCTGGGGTGGCACGGTTGTCGACCGCGTCGACACCCGCAAGTTGCTCATCGTGACGCAATTGATCCAGGCAGCCCTCGCCGCCGTTCTCGCCGTGATCGCCTTGAGGCAATTCCATAGCCTGCTCGGCATCTATGCGATGACGTTGCTGCTCGGCATCGTGACGGTGTTCGACAACCCCGCCCGGCAGGTATTCGTCGGGGAGTTGGTGCGCCCGGCAGATCTGGTCAATGCGATCACCCTTGCGGGGGCGGTGAACAACGTCGGCCGACTGGCCGGCCCGGCGCTGGCAGCCGGGATGATCGCGGTGTTCGGTGTCTGGATCACGTTTATGTTCAATGCGGTGTCCTTCCTGGCCGCCCTGGCCGGCCTGATACGAGTGGATGCCAGCAGCTTGCGACGAGTCGATCCGATCCCCAAGGCTGCCGGCCAGATGCGCGCCGGATTCCATTACGTTATGCAGGATTCCGCGGTCCGGGCGACGATGCTGCTGGTGGCCTGTGTCAGCGTGTTCGGCCAGAACTTCCGGGTAGTGCTGCCGATACTGGCCACCTCGACGTTCGATGGCAACGCGGGGACCTACGGGTGGCTGACGGCCGCACTTGGTCTCGGCGCTGTGACCGGCGGGGTGATCAGTGCCGGCGCCGCTCGACCGACCCAGGCCCGCTTACGGCTGATGTGCATGGCCTTCTGTGCGGTCAACATCGTTGCCGCATTGGTACCGAACCTCGGCCTTGCCTACGTGGCGATGTTCCTTATCGGCGTAGCAAATATCGCTTTCAACACGCTGGCCCGCAGCCTGTTGCAGATGGACTGTGATCCCACGATGATCGGCCGTGTCATGGGCGTGTACGGCATCGTATTCCTGGGTGGAAATCCCATCGGAGCACCGATTGCTGGCGTGATCTGTCAGGCCTGGGGTGCCAGAGCTGCATTGGCGGCCGCTGGGCTGTTGTCCGTCCTGCCCGTCCTGAGTGGATTGCGACGTCGTGTCCGCGCTGGCAAAGTTTCAAATGAAGCGGCTTCGTAAATTAAACGGATTCTGGATACGAAATCGTTGACCTTGGTGTAGTCGGGGTGCGAAACTCCCTGTCAAGCACCGCGCCGCGAGCCGGTGCCATCGCTTGATTGGGCGGATCCATCGACAAGAAGGATGGCTAGCGGAATGAGCAGTCGATCAAGGTACGCGCGCATGACAGCAGTAGTGGGTGCGGTCACGTGCATCTCGCTCGGAGCGGCCGCGTGCTCCAGCGGCAAAAAGGTCAGCGCCACGGGCGGCGGGACCGGCGGTGGCAGCCCCACCATCGGTAAGACCGTGCAAGAGGTCTGCGATCTCGGCGCCAAGGAAGGATCGGTCACCCTGCGTCGTGGAACTGACGCGGACGTGTTCGACAAGGAGATCGCTCCGTTCAAGGCGAAGTACCCGGGCATCAAGATCAATTATGTGTCGATGAAGCCGCAGGACAATGTCCAACGCATCCTGGCGTCGATCCAGACCAACCACACCCTTGACGTCGATGGCACCGACTTCGATCTGCCGTCGGCCGCACCACTGTTCCAGGGCAAGGCAGTAGCCAACGTGGACTGGACGGCCCTGGGAATTCCGCAGGACCAGCAGCTTTCCTACGCCGGGGTGAGCCTGGCCCGCACCGACGTGCTGCTCGGCGGTTTGGTCTATGACAAGAACAAGACCAAGCCGGAAGACCTCCCGAATACCTGGGAAGAACTGGCCGACTCCAAGTATGCAGGCAAGTTCGTCGTGGACACCCGCGGCAAGCAGCTTTCGCCGCTGGCGCTGATCTGGGGAGAGCAGAAGGCTCTTGACTGGTACAAGAAGCTCATGAGCGATGCCAAGCCGATCGGTGTTCAGGGTGCGACCGCCAGTGTTCAGAAGGTGACGAGCGGCGAGGCTGTCTTCACCACCAGTGCGCACAACAATGAGACCGAGCAGACCAACGCCGAGGGTGGTTCGGTGGCGATCAAGTACCTCAACATCGTCCCGGCCTTCACCGAGTACACCTACGTGCTCAAGGACGCTCCGCACCCGAACGCGATCCGCTGCCTGTACGCGTGGCGGCTCAGCGCGGAGGGCGAAGCGCAGATCAACAAGTACGAGTTCAAGACCAACGAGACCACCCCGACCGGCCTGCCAGCAGGCGCGCAGGTGGCCTCGGACCGCAGCGAGGAGCAGGGACAACTGGACGCCAGCGTGGCCTCTCAGTTCGCCAAGCTCACCAAGTAAGGAACCGGCAGCGACGTGACGACGGCGATCGAAGTTCGCAACCTGCACCACCGCTACCGCGGCGCGGGAGACCACCCGCCCGCGGTAGGGGATGTCTCGTTCGAGGTGGAGGAGAACCAGTTCTTCACCTTGCTCGGACCAAGTGGCTGTGGCAAGACGACAACTCTGCGGTGCATCGCCGGGCTGGAGAAGCCGGACAGCGGTGAAATCCGGTTGGGCGAGGTGGTCGTGGTCTCTGACCGGACCTTCGTTCCCACCCACCGTCGGGATATCGGCATGGTCTTTCAGGACTATGCGGTCTGGCCACACATGACGGTATTCGAGAACGTGGCGTTTCCGCTGCGGATGCGATCGAACCGCCGGGTTCGTACGTCGGAGCTTCGGAACAAGGTCATGCCCATGCTGGAAATGATGGGCATGACCCAGTTCGAGAAGCGACGGGCTACCCAACTTTCCGGTGGCCAGCAACAGCGGCTGTCTTTGGCTCGCGCCCTGGTGCGGGAGCCAGAGGTGCTGCTGCTGGACGAGCCGTTGTCCAGCCTCGATGCCCGGCTCCGCGCGCAGATGCGGACCGAACTTCGGCGAGTGCAGCGCCAGCTCAAGGTGACCACGGTCTTCGTCACCCACGACCAGATCGAGGCGTTGTCGCTGTCGAACGAGATCGCCGTAATGCAGGACGGCAACATCGTCCAGCAGGGCCGGCCACGCGACCTGTACTTCCATCCCGACAGCGAATTCGTCGGGAATCTGGTCGGCGCCGCCAACCTGATCACCGGAGTGATACATACGGTCGGCGATGTCGACTCTGACGGCATCCGTCGCCTAGAGGTGGCGACCGATCTGGGCACCGTGGTGTGCGAGGATGCCAGCGAGCAGGCCCTCGACACCGGGATGAGCTGCTCGGTTTTGGTGCGACCCGAAGCCGTTCTGATGCACCACAGCGAACCGGAGCAACGGGAGAACATCTTCGTCGGGCGGGTCGATCTCGGGCTGTTCATCGGTGAAGGTGTCGAGCACGAGGTCACGGTGGGTCCGATCGGGCTCAAGATCAAGGTGCCCACCAGCGTTCGGTTCCGTCGCGACGACAAGGTCTACGTCGAGATTCCGTCCAAGAGCTGCGTGGTATTCGCCCAGTGACCCTGTTACGAGACTCTCCACCGTCCGAGCCGCCCGCCGCGCCGAGTAGGCCGCGCCACCTGAGCGTGCTCGACAACATCTATGCCCGCAGGCTCCGCGGCCGTACTGTGATGGCGATCCTCGCGATCGCTGTCCTGCTGTACCTGGTCGGCGGCCCGCTGTTCATCCTGGCCACGTCGACATTCCAGAAGAACGAGTTCGGCCTGCCGCTATCGGCCGGCTCCCGCTGGACCACGGAGAACATCCAGACCGTTTTCGGCAGCAGCGAGACCTATCACGTCCTGGTCACGACTCTGCTGTTCGCGTTGGGCTCGCTCATTGTCGCGTTCATCGTGGCGCTGTCGTTCTCCTGGCTGATCGAGAGAACCAACATTCCGTGCCGGAACCTGTTGTTCGTGCTCGTGGTGGCGCCCTCGGGTATGCCGTTGCTGATCACCTCGATCTCCTGGAGCCTGTTGCTGAACCCCACCAACGGTGTGATCAATCAGTTCCTGCACGCCGTGCTGGGGATCAAGTTCAGTGCCTATTCGCTTCCCGGCATGATCCTGGTGCAAGCGTTCGGCATGGTGCCCCTGACCTTCCTGTTGATCACCGGGTCACTGCGGTCGATGAACGGGGTGCTCGAGGATGCGGCGGATGCCTCGGGAGCCAACCGGTGGCGGATCGTCCGCAAGATCACCCTGCCGCTGCTCACGCCGGCCCTGCTCGGTGCGCTCATCTACGAGTTCGTCAACTCGGTGGAGAACGTCGATGTGCCGCTGGTGCTGGGTCTTCCTGGACACATCACGGTGCTCAGCACCACCATCTTCAACAACACCCACCCCGCCACCGGCCTGCCCGACTACGGGCTGTCGAGCACCTACGGCCTGCTGTTGCTGATCCTGGCGCTCGGCCCGCTGATCGTCTATGACCGCGCCATCGGTTCGGGTGGAAAATACGCCACGATCACCGGACGGGTGCGCCGGCCCACCCGAATCGATCTCGGCCGCTGGCGGATCCCGATGTTCATCGGGGCAATGAGCTACATCGTGGTTTCGTTCCTGCTCCCATTGCTGATCCTGGTCTTCGCCAGCATCCAGCCCTTCTACAGCGGGGTGAACAAGGCGGCGTTCGGCAAGGTGACGCTGAACGAGTGGCGAAACATCTGGCACACCGGCAGCGTCGGCATGGCGATCAAGAACACGATCTTGCTCGGCGTCGTGGTCTCGGTGGGCACGATGCTGCTCTCGGTGATGATCGCGTGGGTGATCGTCCGGGCCCGGTCGCGTTTCATCTGGATCCTGGACCTGCTGGCCTTCATGCCGCACGCGATTCCCGGCGTCGTCATCGGTCTGTCCGTGCTGTTGTTGTACTTGATGCTGCCGCTGCCGATCTACGGCACGATCTGGATCATCGTCATCGCACAATCGACCTTGTACGTCAGCCTGGGTACCAGGTTGATGGGCGCCGCGATCGCCCAGACACAAGTCGTACTTGAAGAGGCTGCGGCGGCCAGCGGTGCGCCGATGCGACGAATCTGGTTCCGGGTGATCATCCCGCTCATCCGCCCGTCCTTCTTCAACGGTGCTCTGCTGGTCTTCATGGCGAGCATGCAGAACCTGACGCTGCCGTTGATGCTGTCCTCGCCCGGAAACGTCGTGCTGTCCTCGCTGATCTGGGATCGCTGGAACTACGGTCTGCCGACCCAGGCGGCGGTGCTCAGTGTCGTGATGACCGCGATTACCGTGACCATCGCTGCCTTGCTCAGAGGCGGTAGCGGTACCAGGGACACGGTTTAGCTATCGAGGAGGCGGGTCTGATGGCCGGCGAGCGGATCTGGGATCAGTTTCTGACCGAGCGGGACAAGGCCCATCTGGCTGCGCTGGGACCCCGGACATCTTATGGCTTCGGCGCGAAGCCTGCCGTGCTGTCGGTAGACAACTATCGCGGCGTGGTCGGTGACCGCCCGGAGCCGTTGCTGGATGCGATCACGACCTGGCCGAACAGCACCGGCCTCGAGGGCTGGCAAGCCCTCGAGCGGATCACCGAGTTGTTCGGTGCGGCCCGCAAATCGGGGGTACCGGTGATCCACGTCAGCGGTGCTGCGTCTGAGGTGACCGGCGTCCCGCGGTGGCGCAGCCACGGCCTGAACCCGGAGCCGGTGACCGAGGACCGGCACCGGCGCCGCTACGACATCGTCGAGCAGGCCAGACCGGAGCCGGGTGAGGTGGTGCTCACAAAGACAGCTCCCAGTGCCTTCTTCGGCACGCCGCTGGCGGCTTACCTTATCGGCCAGGGCATCGACACCCTGATCGTGTGCGGCGAGGCCGTGAGCGGCTGCGTGCGGGCCACGGTGGTCGACGGCTGCAGCTACCGCCTGCGGATGATCGTGGTCGAGGACTGCGTCTACGACCGCCACCAGGCGACCTCGGCGATGAACCTGTTCGACATCCACCACAAGTATGGCGATGTGGTCTCGCTGCAGTCCACTCTGGACTGGCTGGCCTCCTACCGGCCCGACCCAGCGTCCTAGCCACCGGCGTTGGGGACCGGGGTGGCTGAGGCCGTAGCACCGGCCGGAGTGCCCCCATTTGAGCGCGCGACCGACATCGCACGGCCGGTCGCGCCGACGAATCGCAGCGCGATGATGGGGAAGAGTACGAAGATCAAAATTACCACCGTGGGGCTCACCACCGAGGCAAGCCCGCCGGCGGTGAGGGAGAACAGCGGCCGAAGTCCGAACATCGACATCGAGAAGAAGCTCATCACCCGACCCTGTAGCGCCACGGGACTGAGCACCAGCAAACCCGAACTCAGGATCGGGATGTTGAAGGCGAACGCCAAGCCGACCGGAATCGTGACCGCGATACCCATGACGACGTTGCGCGACAAGGCCAACCCGACCATGCCGAGCGCCTGCATCAGAAACGCCGCCACCAGCAGCTTATTGCTGGAGAACCGCCGCGAGAGCGCCCCGAAGGCGAAAATGCCCGCCGTGCCCCCCGCGCTGTAACCCATCACCAGCAAACCGGCCGAGTCGGCGTCGAGATGCATGCTGCCACTGGTGAGCGAGGGCGCCAGGGTTCGCAGGCATTCCACCGAGGCGTTACTGAGGGCGACCGCGCCGAGGATGGCAAGGATGGCCGGCGACCCAAGTGCGAAGCGAAGCCCTTCCCGGCCGCTGCCCTTCAATGCACTGGTCCGTACCTGGTCGTTGACCCTCAGCAGCGCGGTACTGACGACCGGTGCCACGAACGAGGCCGCGTTGACACCGAAGGCCCAGGTCGGGTTGGCCACCGCGAGGATCGACGCGGACAGTATCGCGCCACCTAGCTGGCCGATGTTGAACTGCAGCGAGTTCATTGCGGTGGCATGCGCAAGATCGCTGCGCGGGACGACAGCGGGCAACATGGCCTGAAACGCCGGCTTGCTGATCGAGTAGGAGGTGCCCAGCAGGAACGCCATCGCGATCAGGATCGGGGCGTTCAGCCGGCCCGTCGCGGCTGCGACGGTGATCACGGTCGCTACCGCCGCCGAGAGCAGCTGGGTGACGATGATGACGGCGCGACGGTCGAACCGGTCGGCGATCATGCCCCCCACGATCGAGAACAGGAAGATCGGGGCGAAAGTGGCGACGTTGAGCAGGCCCACCAACAGGGTGGAATGGGTGTGGTCCAGGATGTACACAGACCCGGTGACGTTCTGCAGCCAGGTACCGATGTTGGACAGCAGACCCCCGGACCAGTACAGCCGGAAATTGCGGGTTCGGAACGGATTGGGCGGTCGATTCAGGGCCTTTGAGTTCACAGCTGACATCGGCCCTGCCACGACGACGTCGACATCGTTCTCCTTCGCAGGTCGCTTGACTTATTAATTGGATACCATATCCTTTAAACAACCCAAAGACCTAGGAGCAGTTGTGCCATCTGCGAGTTTCACGCGGGAAATTGTGGTCGCCGCGGACCCGGCCCGGTGCTGGGAGGTGTTGACCGACGTACCGCGCCTCGTCGACTGGGTGAGCATCGTCGACGATGCCAAGGAGATCGCCCATCTCGAGCGGTACACCGCCGTGTTGATGGACCGGCTCGGCCCGTTCAAGCTCAAAGCCGATCTCGACATCGTGGTGAGCGAGGTCGAGCAGGGCAAGCGGATCCGGGTCCAGGCCAATGGCGAGGACCG
>JAVEET010000149.1 GCA_030840295.1 Pseudonocardiales bacterium | reverse complement strand
CGGGACATGCCGAAGGTGGTGTTCTCGTCGACGACCTGCGCGGTCGACTGGAACGCCCGCCTGGTCACCGGCGACGCAGTCACCGAGATGACCCGCCTCAAGACTGAGGATGGCGGTCCCATGGACGTCGGCGGCGCCACCCTCGCCGCGGCGGCCATGCGGGCCGGGCTGATCGACGAGTACGCCATCGTCACCCACCCGGTCCTGGTGGGCGGCGGCACGCCGTTCTTCACGGCCCTGGACAACTGGGTGAACCTGAACCTGGTGGAGACCCGGACGTTTCCCGACGGCGTGCTCCTGACCAGGTACGAGACCAGGCGCTGAATACCCGACATCGGATCGGCGCGGGCTCGGGCCACCCCAGGATCCCGTGGCCGTCAGGGGATCGGCTTGAGAGACACGCCGACCCTGCCAATTTCTTGACTCAAGACAAAACTCGTGTGGTAGGGCGTTATCAGCCAGTAACCGCCGAGGGCCAGCGCCCCTACGGTCACCGCCAGGAAGATCCCGACCCAGAGCAGGCCCGGTATCCCGGTCAAGTCGGCCAGCCGATCGGCGTCGGACCCCCCGGCAAGCCGGCCTTGGCGGCGCCGCTTGGTCTGCAGCTCCAGCACCGGGCGCGGCGCCGAGAACAGCAGGAACCAGGTGATGAGGTAGGCGAAGGTCGACTGACCGCGTTCGGGCAGCCACCAGGACGCGCTGAACACGGCGACGCCGGTCACCAGTACCGACCAGAGGCCGAACCAGTTGCGTATCTGCAACAGCAACAACGCCAGCAGGATCAGCGATATCCACAGCACCGCAACCGCTCGGTGGGCTGCCAGCAGGCCGGCAGCACTCAACCCGAACAGGGCCGGACCCGGGTAACCGACCAAGAAGGTAAGGATCATGCCCGGTCCACGAGGTTTGCCCTTGGAGACGGTGAGACCGGAGGTGTCCGAGTGCAGCCGGATACCGGCCAGCCGCCGGCCGACCGCCAGGGCCGCGACCCCGTGTGCACCTTCGTGAGCGATCGTGACCAGATGCCGGGTGATCGACCAGACCGGGCGGGGTAATACCAGCGCGAGGGCGAACGCGGCCGCTCCGAACGCGACAGCAGCCTGCGGCGGATCCTGCTGACCGATGGCCCGCAGCCAGATCTGATGAATGACATCCACCGCCGCAGCATGCCATTGCAACCTTGGCCCTCTCCATGGCCAGCTCTGTAGGCCAGCTCACCGCTGCCGAAGGCGGCCAGTCCGATCCGCCGCCGGTCACGAGTTGATCTCAGAAGCAACGTCTCCGAGGCTCCGGTTCATCTGTCCAGATGACGGGTGCGGGCACCAAGCCCGTCATTTACTGCTCGCGTCCGTCAGAAATGGGGAAGCTCGTGATCGCTCCTTCCACCCGCCGTCCAGCCGCGGTCGCCGGTGCGGTGCTCGTCACCCTCCTGCTGATGAGCGGGTGCACCGGCGGTTCGTCGAAGACGGCCTCCGGAATCGCTTCCTCGGGGTTTGCATCCGGTGGTTCAGAGCAACGAGCCAAGAACGACGTCGCGGCGCCGGTCGCCGGGCCGGCGTCGGGTCAGCCGACGGCGAGCACAACGCTGCAGCAGAAGGACTTCGTGCGTACCGCGTCCCTCGACGTCGAGGTGGCTGACGTCGACCAGGCGGCGGACGCGGTGCTGGGTCGGGCGGCCCGGGTCTCGGCGCAGGTCAGCGCGGACCAACGCACCAGCGACGGCGATAAACGCCACGCCACCCTGGTACTGCGAGTTCCCCCGGCAGCGTTGGACGGACTCATCGCCGATACCGGAAAGCTCGGCCGGGAACTCGACCGGACGGTGAAGGGCGACGACGTCACCTCGGCCCATGCCGATATCAACGCTCGGGTCCAGGCCCTGACCATCAGCGTCGGCCGGCTGCGCGACTTCCTGAGGAAGTCCGGTTCCATCAACGACCTGGTGTCCCTGGAGAACCAGCTGAGCCAGCGGGAATCCGAACTGGCCTCCACCGTTGCGCAGCAACGCGCACTGGAGAGTCAGATCGCTCAATCTACTTTGACCATTCAATTCAAGGGCAAGGCACCCGCAGCCGTAGTGGCGCACCACGGGCCCTCCGGCTTCGCCACCGCAGTCGGCGGTGGGTGGCACGGCGTGACCGTCGCGTTTCGCTGGCTGGCCGCAGGTCTCGGGTACGCCTTGCCGTCCCTCGCGCTCGCGGCGATAGTGTTGATTCCGCTCGGAATCGTCCAGCGTCGCCGTCGGTTCCCCGACCGGGCTGTCGCGAGCGTCGGGCCGGGTGACCCGCCGGCTACCGCGGCGATCTGAGCGCCAGGGCATCTCCGGCTGGCTCGTCGACCGGGCGGCGCTGCCCCCAGCGCGCGGCTCGTAGCTGGAGGTGGGCCGCCAACCGTTGATCGGGATCGTCGAGATCGAGTCCGGTGAGATCGACGACCCGCCGCAGCCGGTAGCGGACACTGGTGGCGTGGATTCCCAGTGCTGTCGCCGTATTGGCGACCCGCGAACCGGAGTCGAGAAAGTGCAGCAGGGTGCGCGCGAGCTCCGGCTCCTCGTTGCTCACCCGCAGCAGCTGGTCCTCCAGTAGGTCGGGCCGCTGACGCAACGCTTCGAGAGCCACACCGACGGCGAGTCCAGGTCGCGCGTCAGTGAAGCGCGTCAGGCCATCCGGCCCTGGCTTGCAACCCAACGCGAGATCGGCACCGGCACGGGATCTCCCGGCGGCAGCCATCGAGTCCACGAGCGGGCCCAGGGCGCAGCGAACCGTGGGCCGCAGATGTCGGCGGCCCGCAGCCGCCGCGGCGTGCAAGGTCGGTATCGCCGCGTCCGCTGAGGTGAGTGCGGGCAGCAGCAGGTAGAGGCGATCGCCGATCACCTCGGCCAGGGCATCGCGACGGAAGGCAACCGCGTGCAGGGTCACGATGGCGTTGAGGTCGTCCATGGCCAGTCCTCGCGCAGCTCGATCATCGCCCACCCCCACCCCGACGCCGATGCCGGCGCTACCGGCGACATCGCCACTGGCACTGGCACTGGCTGAGCCGAGCTCGAACACCGCCACCGCACAGGGCTGGCGTGCGGCCCGGACCGACACCTGCTGTCCGCCGGTTGGCCGGCCGGCCAGCAAATTCGACAGCGCGCGACTGGAGTCCGATCGCCCGGTCCGGTTGCGGTTGTCGATTCGGCGGTGTTCGACCAGCTGGGTCGCGGTGACCCGTGCGGCGCCCAGCAGGGCCTGTGCCGCATGCGGCGGAAAGTCCTGCGCGCCCTGCTGCACCCAGATGGTGCCGAGCTGCCGGGAGCCGGCGAAGATGCCAACCGCCAACCGCCGCCGGACGCCAGACGCCGGATGTTCGGCGATCTCCACGACCTCCTCCGACGCCGCCAGCCGGTCATAGATACCCCATTGCCGAAGCAGGCTCAGGTATTGCGCTGGTCCGCTCCGCCCGAGGATCGACAGCCGGCGCAAGTCGTCCACCTCGTCACTGGAGCGGGAATAGGCCAGCACTCGCGACGAGGTGTCCTCGATGGTCACGAGGCCTCCGGTGAGGGTGGCGATGGTCTGGGCCAGATCAGCGAGTTCGTCATCGGCGGCCAACTGCGGTGTCAGGGACTCCGACACCGCCCGATGGGCCTGCGACCAGCTCACCGAGTCCAAGAGCCAGTACAGCGGTACGCCGGCGCGTCCCGCGGCCTGCTCTACCCGCTCGGCGCGGTCGCCGGCGCTCGGACGGCGCAGTATCACCCCCGCACTCCCGGCGGCGGCAACCACCAACGCCTCGGCGTAGGCGAGGTCGGCGTCGGCATTCAGGCCGATGGCGAAGACCACCTCGTCCTCGCCCACCGGTGTACTGAGCCGCTCGCCGGGCCCCACCACGATGAGCGAGCGCGCCAACGGCGGATGGCTCAGGTCAAAGTCGGCGATGTTACTCGGATCGGAGTGGCTCATACCTACGAGATTATCGTTTTCGAGCGAAGTCATGGGATGCCGGAGGAATATCGTTGAGGCATCGACCCGAGGAGACCGCATATGGACGCCGTCAGCCAGATCCCCGCACCCCGCAACGAACCGGTGCTCAACTATGCACCCGGATCAGCCGAGCGCACCGCGATTCAGGCCCAGCTGGCCGAGCTGAGCAGTACCCGTTTCGAGCTGACCTGCACCATCGGCGGTCGGCAGCGGATGGGTGGTGGCGAACGCGGCACCGTGGTTCAGCCGCACCGGCATGCTCACGTGCTCGGCGACTACGCAAACGCGACCACGGGGGACGCCTCCGATGCGATCAGCGCTGCCCTGGCAGCCGCACCGGCCTGGCGCGAGATGTCCTACGAGGATCGGGCCGCCATCTTCCTCCGGGCGGCGGACCTGCTGGCCGGACCGTGGCGGGCGACCCTGAACGCCGCCACCATGCTCGGTCAGTCCAAGACCGTGATCCAGGCCGAGATCGACTCGGCGTGTGAACTCATCGACTTCTGGCGGTTCAACGTGGCCTTCGGCCGTCAGGTGCTGGCCGAGCAGCCGGTGTCCTCCCCGGGCATCTGGAACCGGCTGGACCATCGCCCGCTCGAGGGCTTCGTCTACGCCATCACACCCTTCAACTTCACCGCTATCGCCGGTAACCTGCCGACCGCGCCCGCTCTAATGGGCAATGTCGTCGTCTGGAAGCCCTCGGAAACCCAGTTGCTGGCGGCACATCTGACCATGCGGCTGTTGGAGGCCGCCGGCCTGCCCGCAGGCGTGATCAACCTGCTCACCGGAGACGGCCGCGCAGTCTCCGACGTCGCCCTCACCCATCCGGAGCTGGCCGGAATCCACTTCACCGGATCCACGGCGACGTTCCACCACCTCTGGAAGACCGTCGGAGCCAACATCGCGGCCTACCGCACCTACCCGAGGCTGGTGGGTGAAACCGGTGGCAAGGACTTCGTGCTGGCCCACGCCTCGGCGGATATCGACGTGTTGCGCAGCGCGCTGGTGCGCGGGGCTTTCGAGTACCAGGGGCAGAAATGTTCGGCTGCCTCCCGGGCCTACATCCCGGCTTCGATCTGGCCCGAACTCGTTGACGGGCTGGCTGCCGAGACGAACGCGCTGACTCAGGGCGACGTCAACGACTTCTCCAATTTCCTCGGTGCCGTCATCGACCGGCGCGCCTTCGATCGGCTGGCCGGCGTGCTGGATGACGCCCGGTCAGACCCCGCCCTGCAGGTGCTGGCAGGAGGAACGGCCGATGACAGCGAGGGATTCTTCGTCCGTCCGACCGTGCTGGTTTCGACCGATCCGCATCACAAGATCTTCTCCACCGAGTATTTCGGACCGGTCCTGTCGGTGTACGTGTATGACGATGCCCTTGGTGGCGATTCGGACGCGGCTTTCGACGAGATCCTCGACGTGGTCGATCAGGGTGCGCCGTACGGGCTCACCGGCTCGATCATCGCCAATGACCGGGCCGCGGTGGTCAAGGCCGCCGAGAAGCTCCGGTTCGCCGCCGGCAACTTCTACATCAACGACAAGCCCACCGGTGCTGTGGTCGGTCAACAGCCCTTCGGCGGATCGCGTGCCTCGGGAACCAACGACAAAGCAGGTTCGATCCTGAACCTGCAGCGCTGGGTTTCTCCCCGCGCCATCAAGGAGACATTTGTGGCGCCCACCTCGGTGCGTTACCCGCATCAGGCTGGGGACTGACTTATGCCACTGCTCAGAGAACCGTTGCTGGCCGCGGCCCGTTCACCGCGGCTGCGCAGTGTCGCTGAGAGGTCCAGGCTGACCCGTCCGGTCGTCGATCGGTTCGTGGCCGGTCCCACCGAGCCGGAAGCGCTGAAGGTGACCCACGCGTTGCTCGACGCCGGGCTCTGGGTGACGCTGGATTTTCTCGGTGAGGACACCACCTCACGCGAACAGGCCGAGGCGACCGTTTCGGCGTACGTGTCGATCCTGTCCGAATTGGGCGCGCACGGTGTGGCCGACCGGGCCGAGGTGTCAGTGAAGCTGTCCGCGATCGGTCAGTCGCTTCCAGGTGATGGGCAGCGGATTGCTTTGGACGGGGCGCGCACGATCTGTGCGGCCGCCGCGGCTGCGGGCACCACGGTCACGTTGGACATGGAGGACCACACCGCCACCGACTCCACCCTCGCGATCGTGACCGAACTGCGCCAGGACTTCGAATGGGTGGGTACGGTGCTGCAGGCCTACCTCAGGCGCACCGAGGGCGACTGCCGGGACCTGGCCGGCGCGGGATCCCGGGTCCGGATCTGCAAAGGTGCCTATGCCGAACCGGAATCGGTGGCGTTCACCGGCGACGCCGTCGACGAGTCCTACGTCCGGTGCCTGAATGTCCTGATGGCCGGAGACGGCTATCCGATGATCGCTACTCATGATCCCGCGATGATCGCCGCAGCCCATACGGCCATCGTCGAACACGGTCGTACGTCGGGGACGTTCGAGTTCCAGATGTTGTTCGGAGTCCGACCGGATGAACAGCGTGCAATCGCCGCTGAGGGGCATCGGATGCGGGTCTACGTCCCGTACGGCGATGAGTGGTACGGCTACTTCATGCGCCGACTGGCTGAGCGTCCGGCCAATCTGACGTTCTTCCTGCGGTCGCTCACCTCCAAGAAGTAACCGCGACCTGTTGGAGCGCCGGCTACCGGCGGCCCTGGGAGATCTGGTCCCGTCAGGATATGGTCGGCCTTCACATCTACAGCGTGAAGGGCTGACGTGGCGGAGGACGACACCGGAGCAGGTTCCGGGTACGGCGGTGACCCGAACCCGGGACAGGATCCGTTTCGGTCACCCTACGGCCAGCCACCCGACGATCAAACCAACCCTCAACAACCGTATGGCCAGCCGCCGCACGGCCAACCGTATGGACAGCAACCGCACGGCCAACCGTATGGACAGCAACCGTATGGACAGCAACCGTATGGCCAGCAACCGTATGGCCAGCAACCGTACTATCCGGTCGAGTATCCGATGTCGTATTCGGCCTATCCGGCTCCGCAGCGGAACAACGGGCTCGCGGTCGCCTCGTTGGTGGTATCGCTGTGCAGCATCTTCCTGTGCGGTTTACCGGGATTCGTCGGCATCGGCTTGGGCATCGCGGGTTACCGGCAGTCGAGGAGGACCGGTGTCGGCCGCGGTATGTCCATCGCCGGCATAGTGATCGGTGCTTCGTTCGCGTTACTGTCGATCGGCTGGATCGTCGTGCTGATCGCGTTGAGTAGCAGCAGTTCGGGCTGATCAATCAGCGGTCAGTTACGGGTAACGGCGTCGAGGTACGCGATACATGTCGTAACTCGGTGGTTTGCGGGTAACTCGCGGCGGCCCTCAGTCGTAGATCCCTTCCAGGTACCAACTCTGGTCGGATGCGGTGAAACACACCAGGTAAGCCCGGCCAGTGGCATCGACGAGTTGTAGGCGCACCAGGTGCTGACGGGCATCGGCGTCCCACCAACGTTCGTCCACCGGCCATGGACCCGCCCAAGCGGTGATCGTGCTATTTACCGGGCCAAGGGCGAAGCGTGCAGGTGAGGTAGGGATTCCGCCACGAGCGGTGACGATCACCGTCCGGCCGGCTTCGTCGAGAACCTGGACCGGACGAGGGGGGTCGACGATCACCGAGGGGGCCGGCGACGGTAACCGGCCCGGCCAGGGCTGACCGGCCATGTTGTCCTCAGGACGGTCGTCCCCCCAGGGGATCAACCGCGTGCGTTGTGCCGGACCACGGCCACCCGACACGACGGGAGTGCGTACCGACCCGTGCCCGAGCAGGGTCTGGACCCGGGCCAGGGCACGATGGGCCCGCTCATCGACCGCTCCGTCACCACCCCACAAGGCTCGCTGATGGACCCCGGTGGGCACGGTGTCGATGGGGATCAGCCGAAGCAGATTCACCGGTCCGGACGGGGCATTCGGTTCTCCGGTACGTCGGCTCAGCCAACCTTCGAGTTGCCAGCGAACCCGGTCGGTGACATCCACCGCGGTCAGGACACCGGCGTGCCGCCAACGCCGAACGGTCTCTTCGCCCCGATCGGTCTGGGCGATCAGTTCGAAGCAGGTACAGGCCAAGCCGTGGTCGGCGAGGTCAGACACGAACCGTTCGACCGTGCCCCGGACGCTGAATGCGATGGTGTCCACCCGATCCAGCGGTAGCTCGAACTCGATGCTCACCTCGAATTCCACCGGCGGCCGGCGCGCTGCGATCGGACGGGCATCGACACCGCCCGATTGTCGGTGGGCCCAGGTGCCGACCGGGCCGAAGCGGGCCTGGACATCACCGGACGGAAGGGTGGCAAAGGCACCGAGGGTGCGTATCCCCAGCCTTTTCAGCAGATCGACCAGCTCAGGTTCGTCGAGGGTCTGGATCGGCAGGTCCGCGAGGAACTCAGCTGAGGTGCCTGGCGGGATGATGCTGCCGCGCCGAGCAGCCTGTTCGGCCGCGAACGCCCCGTCGGCCACTCCGATCAGAACATCCTCGGTGTGCTCGGCGATGGTCCGTGACAAGGCATGCAGTACGGCGGTCTCACCGCCGAAATATCGGGTGGGCCCCTTGATCCCGATCGACGCGAGACCGGGACGGCCCACCTCGACCCCGGGGGCGATCGCCTCGATGGCGCCGAGGATCGGCTCGAAGGCGCGGGCCTCAGCCGCCTCGTTGCGGGCGAGCACGATCAGATCCGGGCATCTGCCCTGGGCTTCCCGACGGCGCAGTCCGCGAACGATGCCCTGCTGCCGAGCCGTCTGCGAGCAGGCCACCACCCGGTTCGCGGTCAGCACCGCGATGGGCGCGGCCGGGTCCAGGCCGTTTTCGGTACGTAGGGTGGTGACCGGCCAGTCCGGGCACCACACGGCGGCCATTCGTGGTGGTTTCAGCTGCGGGGGAGTGCCACCAGTCACAGTGTCCCGCGGCAGCTGAGCGCTGGTGGTCATCCCGCCTCGGGTAGCTCGTCGTGGTTCCCGAGGGAGGTAGCTGGGGCAGCCGGGGTAGCTGGCGTGCTGGGTTGAACGTCGGCAGGCAACCAGAGCTCAGTGGTACGCGGCCGAGCTGAACGACCTTTGCCGGTGGCCGACACGGTGAGCCGACGGGCCCTGATCCGTCCATAGCCATCACCGATTCCGGTCCAGTGGCTGTGCTGAGCGGACAGCTGTATCTCGACAGCCGGCCAGGCCGCGGCCTGTTGGCCGAACAGCACCAGGACCGCGTCCTTGGTCCGAGCTCGAGCGGTCAGCCGACGGGCATCGCCGTCATTGATGCCGGTGCTACCGGTGCTAGCACCGTTTCCGTGCGCCCGATAGATCGCGGTTCTTCCCGGCCGGGCCACCACCACGTCGACGGCATCGAGGAGGGCGCCGACCGCCGTGGTCCAGGATGCTGAGGTCCAGCCCGACTCCGGAGGACTGATGATGGCCAGTCGCTCGAGGTCGATGCCTGCTTCGTCGGCGGCCTCGGCGCTGATGGTCGGCATGCCCACCATGGCCGTCCAAGCTCCCCTCGCCGAGGGACCACCGAGGACGGCCAGCAGCAGTGAGACCGAACTCGTGACCGCGATGGTGCTGCCTCGGCGCAGGCCGGCCGGCAGGACTGGCTCCAGCCCGGGGAGTACCGGTAACGGCGGCAGAGACTGCCGGGACAGGGCAGCGATCGGTCCGGCCGGCGTCGTGCTCAGCTCAACCCGCAGCGACGGATGCCGGTGTGGCGCGGCGTTGCGGTGACCGGGCGCGTGCTGGCTGGATGAGTCGGAAAACGGATCCGGTTCGGCGATGGCGTACGCGCCGTCGGTGTCGTCGAAGTGGGTTGCCTGCTCGTCCGTCGCCCCGGAATTCGTCGCCCCGGAGCTGAGATTGAGGGCGGCAGTCATCTCTCTATGCTCGAACACCTGTTCGAATCTGTCAACTCCGCGCATCCGGGGTGATCGACTCGCGTCTGTTGGGCCCAGGGCCCTGGGTGCGGGTCAACGCGATGATCACTACCGGAAAGGGCTGCTGCTAGGTGATCTCGGTGGTGAGCTGATTGTCGTCCGGCAGGCCCGCCGCAACCCGATCCGGATGCAGGAAGACGAACCGCTTGTAGGCCCAGAAGCGGAAGATGGTGCCCAGGCCGATGGTGACCAGGTTGACCACGTTGATGACGAGATGGTTGTCCCGATAATGCAGCGGATAGGACGCCAGCGCCAGGATCAGTTCACTGAACAACAGGGCAATACCGTTGATACCGAAGAAGAACGTCGTTTCCCGGCCGATACTGGTTCGGGCTCGGTGGGAGAAGGACAGGTAGCGGTTCCCGAAGTACGCGAAAGTGGTCGCGACGATGGTCGCCACCAACTTGGCCTTCAGCGGCCCGATGTGCTCCTGGGACAGGATCAGATTGAACAGGCCCAGTTCGATCACGAAAGACACGGCGCCGATGAGACCGAACGCCGCTACCTCTTTGACCAGGATGCGCCAAGACCCGCGAACATGGTCGATGAATGAACTAGACATTGGGAGCAAGTGTACGGCCCTTGATCCTGTGCATCAGTTCAGTGCAGGCCATTGCCTAGCCGCCCTGCGCCTTGCGGAGTCACCGCGGCCGGCCTCAGGTCCGCCTCGGGGGACGTGGCACGAATCCCGAGGTTCGCTCCATGTACTCGCGGTACTCCGGACGGCGGGCCATCGACCGTTCGAGCACCCGCTTGCCCGAACCGAACGCCAGCAGGTAGATCATGATCGCGGGCGCGAAGATGGTGACTACGCCAGGCCAGCGCTCGACGGCGACCAGGAAGATCCCGACCCACACGCAGGCATCTCCGAAGTAGTTCGGGTGCCGCGTGTAACGCCACAGACCGCGGTCCATCACGACGCCTTTGTCCAGTTCACCACGGGTTTTCTGGGCTTTGAACCGTTCCAGCTGCCAGTCTCCGACAGCCTCGAAGAACAACCCGACCAGCCAGAGGACCACCCCGACGTAGGCCAGCACCGTCAGTGGGGCGCGCTCGAACATGCCGACCAGCACCGGTGCCGACACCAGGAAGGCGAGCACGCCCTGCAGGCCGTACACCAGTGCGATCGTCTGAAGCTGGCCCCGATCGGCCAGCATCTCCTCGTACCGGGGGTCCTCGCCCTTACCGACCGACCGACGGCCGATATGCAGCGCCAACCGTAGTCCCCAGAACAGGACCATGCCGAGCAGCAGATAACGGCGCCGCAAATTCCCATGCCCGGACGAACCCAGGAACGCTGCCGTCGCCGCTGCGCAGAACAGCAGTCCCCACGCGGTGTCGATCACACTGTGCTTCCTGGCGATCCGGCTGGCCAGGTAGGTCATCAGCAGGACGGCGACGATGGCCATAGCTGCCCAGGGTAAACTGTTCACGAAGGCGTGCCGGGTGAACCCTGCATTCATTCGATGCCGGCCCAGAGCGGGACGGCCGCCATGGCCGATGCTCCCCACCGCGACGGCTTGACGGCCAGGATCTGGTCGACGCCCATCCGGCCCTCTTCGAAGCTGAGGCCACCGCCCACCAGGTAGAGCCGCCAAACCCGTGCGACCTCTTCGCCGACCATGGCCACGGCTTGGGCGTAATGGCTTTCGAACGTATCGAGCCAATCGGCGACGGTACGGGCGTAGTGCTCACGCAGCGCCTGTACATCACGGATCTCGAAGCCACCCCGCTCCAGAAAACCGAGAGTCTCGGCCAGCGGTCGCATGTGCATGTCCGCGGCGATGTAGTTCTCGATGAACGCGCCGCCGCCTGGTGCGGCGTCGCGCCGCCGGGACATCTGCTGCAGCAACAGCCGTCCGGTGGGCTTGAGATGGCAGAACAATGTCTCGACGTAGCCGGGATAGTTCTGCTGACCTACATGTTCGCCCATCTCTACCGAGCCGACCGCGTCGAATGCTGGCTCCCGCAGGGTTCGATAATCTTGATCCCGGACCTCGACCAGGTCACCGAGATTTCGTTCGGCAATCCGCTTGCCGATGAACTCGTGCTGCTGCGCGGAGATGGTCACCCCTAGCACCTGGACGCCATAGTGCTCGGCCGCGTGCAGGCTCAGCGAACCCCAGCCGCAGCCCACATCGAGCAGTCGCATGCCCGGTTGCAGATCGAGCTTGCGGCAGATCAGGTCCAGCTTTGCGCGCTGAGCCTCGGCCAAGGTCGTCTCGGGCTTCGAGTAGTACCCGGACGAGTACGCCATCGACGGATCGAGGATCAGCGAATAGAACTCGTTCGAAAGGTCGTAGTGATGGGCGATCGCGGCCCGGTCCCGGGAACTGGAATGAAGCGCTCCGCCGATCCGCGCCTGAGACCGGGGAACCGGCGGTCGACGCCCGATCGCGCCGAGGCGGGCCGCCAGTAGTGCAGCCCTCAGCTGCTGCGAAACGGACAGCTCCACGCGGCCGGTTCCGGTGGCGCGAGCGTGCCGCCAGACTGCCCGCAAACCGTCGGCGAGTTCGCCGGCGCCACCGGCGACGTCCAGTTCGCCAGTGATGTAAGCCTGCGCGAAGCCGAGTTCGTTGGGTACGGCCAGCAGCCTTCGGAGCGCCCGGCGCGACGTGAGCTGCAGGGTCGGCCCGTCGACCGGTCCGATCTCGCTGCCGTCCCAGGCGCGGATCCGCACGGGTAGCTCAGCACCGAGTAGCGGGCTGATCAGCTGTGCCAGTTTCCGGGCAACAGTCATGGCTGGCTCACCGCTGGTTTCGTGAATCCGAACTGGATGACATCGAGGTAGCGCGAGGAGAATCCCGCTTCGGAATAAGCAAGATACAGCGACCACATCCGCTGGAACACCTCGTCGAAGCCCAGCGCCTGGACGGTTGCGGCATCGGACTCGAAGCTCTTGCGCCAGCGACGCAATGTTTCGGCGTAGTGCAGGCCGAAGGCGAGTTCGGAGCTCATTCGTAACCCGGCCGCGTCGACGTGTTCGCGCACTGCACGTATCGACGGGATCGCCCCACCCGGGAAGATGTATTTCACGATCCAGGTGTAGGTGTTCAGCGTCGCGATCATGCGATCGTGCGGCATGGTGATCGCCTGTAAACCCACCCGGCCGCCGGGGACCAGCAGTCGCGCGATCGTGGCGAAGTATTCCGCCCAATGGTTGGCGCCGACCGCCTCGATCATCTCGACGCTGACGATGGCATCGAAGCTGCCGGAGACCTCGCGGTAATCCTGCAGGCGGACCTCGACCCGATCGGCGTAACCGGCCTCGTGAACTCGCTTGGCTGCGAACTCGGCCTGCTCGCGGGAGATGGTCACCGAGGTGACCACAGCACCTCGCGATGCGGCCCGGATCGCCAGTTCCCCCCAGCCAGTACCGATCTCCAGCAGCGTGGTCCCGTGGCCCACTCCGGCGATGTCCAGCAACCGATCGATCTTGCGGTGTTGTGCCGAGGTCAGCGATTCCTCAATGGAATCCGGCGCCGATTCGAACAGTGCCGACGAGTAGGTCATCGACTGGTCAAGGAACAGCGCGAAGAGTTCGTTGGACAGGTCATAGTGGCGCTGGATGTTGCGCCGGGCACCCTCGACGGTGTTGTCCTGTGAGGACGGGCGAAGGTGCACCGCCGCCGAGCGTAATCGTTGCAGTTTGGCCGGAATCAGGTCCGCCATCCGGCTGGCCATCACGGTCAGAACACCGGCCAGATCGTCGGAAACCCAGTCACCGGCCATGAATGCTTCGCCGAACCCGATCAGCCCGCCGGCCCCGAGTCTTTCATAGAACGAGTCCGGACGGATGAGGTGAAGATTCGGGTCATCGCCGGTCCCGGCGCCGAATCGTTCGCCATCAGCGGTGGTAACCCGTATGCGTAGTGAGGCGACCGCGCGTTTGGTTAAGCGCTTGGCCACCGCGGCTCGCAGCGGACGGTGCGGTACGGAGACGATGTCAGGCCAGTTCTCGGAGTCGATCGAGGCCTCGGGCGGTGCGAAGGTAGCGGTCATGATCGAGATGCTCTCGTCGGTGCACCGAGTGCGGTGCTGATGGCGGGAAGGGTGCTTGAGGTGGCCGCTGTCGGTTCAACGGACCGGGCAGACGGACGTAAACCCTTGAGGTACAAGCTGATTCCGTGCCGCTTGATGCCGAACATGACGGCACGGGTGGCCAGTGGAGAACGCAGTGCGGCCGACCACAGTGACGAGGCGCGCCGGCGGTGGCCCATCAGCACCGCACTGAAAGGGCGCTCGCCAGCCCGGTGCAGGGTTACGTCCACCCTGACGGTCTCGCCGGGCACCGGCAATCGCATGGTGTATTCGCCATCAACCGGGTAGAACGGCGAGACGTAGAAGGCCTTGTCGGTGGCGGCCTTTCCGGACAGGTCTGGTTCCAGCAGATAGCAGTGCTGGCCGCCATAGGTGTTGCGTACCTCGGCTAACACACGGCCCAGGTGACCGTCGGAGTCGAGGCAGTAGAACACCGAGAGGGGATTGAACACGTAGCCCAGGACTCGCGGGTTGGCCAGCATCAGGATGGTGGCCGGCCGCTCGATACCGTGCTCGGCCAGGAAAGCGTCCAGGTTCTGCCGCAACGACCTCGGCTCCGAGCCGTCGCGGCCCTGGTGAACCGGATGGTCCACGCTCCGGAACGAAGCCAGCCAGCGGAGCCCGCGCGGCAGGGCCGGTACCCGGTCGAGGTCGACCAGCCAGGTCGAGCTGCGCTGGCTGAAGCCGTACTCGATCGGATCGCGCCGTCGGTGTGAGATCTGCACGTCATACCGCGCTGGCGTAACGGTCGAGGTACCCAGTTGCGCCGGGTCGGCGGTTGCGGTCACCAGGACACTCCGAGGCTCCTGGCGGCCTCGACCCCGGACCGGCAGCCGTCCTCGTGGAAGCCCCAGCCGTGATAGGCGCCGGCGAAGGCGAGTACGCCGTCGTTGAGCGCGGGGAGCAGGTTCTGTGCGGCGACGGAAGCGGGTGTGAAGATCGGGTGCTCGTAGACCATCCGTTCCATCACCGCATCGTCGGAGATTGTGCCGCCGTCATTGAGGGTTACCAGGAAAGGCGTTGCGGTGGGAAGTCGCTGCAGCCGATTCAGGTCGTAGCTGACATGAACGTCGATCGCCGCCGAGTCACAGGCGGGCAGATAGTAGTTCCACGACGAGCGGACCTTCTCCGCCCGCGGTAGCACGCTGCGGTCCGAATGCAGAACGGTCGGGTTCACCGAGTAGCTGATGGCACCCAGGGCGGCCGTCTCGGCGGAAGTCGGTTGGGCCAGCAGGCGCAGCGCCTGGGCCGGGTGGGTGGCGATCACGGCGGCGTCGAAGTCGGCCGCTTCATCGGCATCGTCGCGGATGCGCACGCCGCGGGGAGTGCGCTGCACGCTTCGCACGGGGGTCGAGGTGTGCACGGCAGATAGTTGCTTGGCGGCCTTTTCGACGTAGCGGGCAGAACCGCCCACCACGGTGCGCCACTGTGGTGTGCCGCTGACCGAGAGCATGCCGTGGTTGCCGAGGAATTGGAACAGGTACCGCGCGGGATACTCCAGGGCCCGCGACGGCGAGCAGGACCACACCGCCGAGATCAACGGTGTCACGAAATGCGAACGGAAGTACCGGCTGAACCGACCGCGCTCCAGGAATTCGCGCATGGTGAGCGTGGGCCGCCCGACCACCGGTACAGCCGCCGGGGTGACGCTCTCGGCGAGGGTGGCGCGGGCGCTGCGATGGAAGCGGATCACCTCGGTGAGCAGGTAGAGGTAACGCGGATTGCCGATGTTCCTGGCCGAGGGAAAGAGGCCGCCGAGTCCCCGGGCTCCGGCGTATTCCAGCCCGCACCCACCGCACCGGACGGACATGCTCATCTCGGATTCCTGGGTGCGGACGTCCAGTTCATCGAAGAGTCGCAGCAGATGAGGATAGGTGCGTTCGTTGTGCACGATGAAGCCGGTGTCGACGCTGACCGGCGTGCCGGCCGCATCGACGAGGTCATGGGTGTGGGCGTGTCCACCCAGCCGGGAGGCCGCCTCATACAGCGTGACGTCGACCTCTCGCTGCAGGATGTAGGCCGCAGTGAGGCCTGCAACTCCGCTGCCTACCACGGCGACCCGGCGTCGGCTCATCTCGGATGTCTCCCTCTCCGGCCGGCGCTACCGGTGGGAGCCGGCGGCAGTCAGACGGTGATACGTGGGTCGCCGTCGGCGACCTTCTGCAGGAGATTCGGTACCCGAGTGGGGATGGATTGGCCGAGCAATACCCGCATGAGGAAGCCGCCGGCCAGATCGTGCCAGACCTTGGGTTGTCGGAGCATGCCGTGCCTTTCGTCCCGGATGTCGACGAGGCTCACCCCGATGCCGGAACTGCTGAGCCGATCGGCCAGGGCCGCACTGCCCCGTGGCGAGGTCATCCGGTCGGCCGTACCGTGCACCAACAGCACCCGGCGCCCGGCCAGTTGTTCCGTCGGCTCTCCCGGAGGCAGCCACGGCGCGAGTCCCACCACTGCTTGCACACCGTCGTGGCCGGCCGCCCGGAGCGCGGTACGGCCGCCCATCGAGTGCCCGACCAGGCCGATCGGCAGGCCCGGAAACCGCTCAGCAAGTTGATCCATGGCCCAATGGGCGTCCGCCACCGGCGACAGCAGTTCCCCGTTCCACCCGCGCACGGCGAACCGGAGCCGCGCCACGGCCAACTGACCCCCGCCCAGCCGGGCGATCCGTCGTGCGATCGGGATCATGCGCAGCACCGAGAGCTGGGTCGACCGCGTCGGTTCCAGGCTCGCCTCTCGTCCGCCGTGCAGTACCAGGACCACCGCGCCGGGGATGTTGGGCGCGGTGGTGAAGTGCAGAGTGGGTCGTGGTCCTGCCATGAGCGCCAAGGTACGTCACCTCAGGCACCAGGCGTTATGCCGTAATGGGTGGCCCGATAGATTCAGCCATCGTGGACAAGCGCACCGGACTGCCCGTCGTAGGCATGGTGGGGGCGGGCCAGTTGGCCCGGATGACCCATCAGGCCGCTATCGCGTTGGGGCAGTCCGTGCGGCTGTTGGCCGACTCACCCGACGATGGCGCGGCACTGGTCGCCGCCGACGTCGAGGTCGGCGACTACCGTTCCCTGGCTGACCTGCAACGCTTCGCCGAAGGGTGCGACGTGGTCACCTTCGATCACGAGCATGTGCCCGGTGAGCATATTCGGGCGCTCGCCGCGGCCGGTGTGACCGTGCTCCCCGGTGCCGACGCCCTGCAGTTCGCCCAGGACAAGGCGGCCATGCGCCGTCGACTGACCGAACTGCGTGCACCCGCGCCGCGATGGCTGGACCTCTCGGAAACCCTCGATCCCGCGGCGGCCCTGACCGAGTTCGGGGCCGAGGTCGGCTGGCCGGTGGTGCTCAAGGCGATTACCGGGGGGTATGACGGCAAGGGAGTGTGGATCGTCGCTTCAGCGGCGGAGGCGACCGCCTTGATCGAGTCCGGAACACCTTTGCTGGCCGAGGAAAAGGCCGATATCGACTTCGAGATCGCTGCCCTGGTGGCCCGGTCGCCGTTCGGCCAGGGCGCCTCCTGGCCGGTGGTCGAGACGGTCCAGCAGGACGGCATCTGCACCGAGGTCATCGCCCCGGCTCCCCGGCTGAGCGAGGAGCTCGCCGATCAGGCTCGGGACCTGGCGTTGCGGATCTCCGCCGAGCTGGGCGTGGTCGGTGTGCTGGCGGTGGAGCTCTTCGTCACCTCGTCCGGGACCTTGCTGGTCAACGAGTTGGCGATGCGACCGCACAACTCCGGCCACTGGACCATCGAGGGCTCGCGGACCTCGCAGTTCGAACAGCACCTGCGGGCCGTGCTCGACTATCCGATGGGCGTGACCACCCAGACTGCGCCCGTCGTCGTGATGGCCAACGTCCTCGGGGGCCCGGACGACACCCGTCCAGCGCTCGACGAGCGGGTACACCACCTGATGGCCCGGTGGCCGGATGTGAAGATCCACTTGTACGGAAAGGGATTCCGGCCCGGGCGCAAAGTCGGGCACGTCACGGCCCTGGGTGACGACCTGGCCACGGTTCGGGCCCGGGCGCGGGCCGCGGCCGACTATCTATGCTTGGGCGATCGAGCAGAGGTGGACGCGCATGACTGAACAGGCCCCGACCGTTGGCGTGATCATGGGCAGCGACTCCGACTTCTCCGTGATGAGTGCAGCCTATGAATCGCTGCGGGAGTTCGGGGTGCCCTGCGAGGTACGGGTGGTGTCTGCACATCGGACACCTGAGGGCATGCTCGAATACGCCAGGTCCGCGGCGGGTCGCGGGCTCAAGGTGATCATCGCCGGGGCCGGGGGAGCCGCTCATCTGCCGGGCATGGTGGCCGCGCTCACGCCATTACCGGTTATCGGGGTACCCGTGCCCTTGCGGTATCTGGACGGCATGGACTCGTTGCTGTCGATCGTGCAGATGCCGGCCGGGGTTCCGGTGGCCACTGTGTCGATCGGGGGAGCACGAAATGCCGGCCTCCTCGCGGTGCGAATCCTGGCCGCCTCGGATCCGGCCCTGCGCGAGCAGATCGAGCTGTTTCAGGCTGCCTTGGCTGAGAGTGCGCTCAGTAAGGATGCCGCCCTGATCGAGAAGGTCCGTACGCTCGCAGAGTGACCGACGCGCCCCGGAGGAAATCCGGCCCGAGGGCGCCGGCATCCCGCCAGCTCCTGCGTCCCTTCGCTGCGGTGCGACGGGGATGGTCCGGTCGTCGTCGCAACCGCTGGCGCGCTGGCGCCGCCGTGCTGGTCCTGATGGTGCTGGCAGTCTCGGTCCTCGTCGTACTGAACCGCTCGCCGCAGGTCCGGGTGAGCAGCCAGTTCATTGCCGGCACGCCGGAGCCGGGTGGCGCACCGGTGCGGCTGGATACCTCGCTGTACCTGCCTGCGAGCACACCGGCCCCAGCGGTGCTGCTGGCCCATGGACTCGGGGCCACCAAGAGCTCCCTGGACGGTCAGGCCCGCGACCTGGCTCGAAATGGCTATGTCGTGCTCACCTACACGGCCCGCGGGTTCGGCCGGTCTGGTGGGCTGATCCACCTCGATTCGCGAACCTACGAGGTCGCCGACGGCTCGCGTCTGCTGGATTGGCTACAGCAACGTCCCGAGGTCGAACAGCGCAATGGCAAACCGGTATTCGGCGTTGCGGGTTCCTCCTACGGCGGCGCGCTGGCGTTGATGCTGGGCGCCGTGGACCATCGGATCGAGGCGGTCGCGGCCGACATCACCTGGAACAACCTGGCCACCGCGGTGTTTCCGAACAGCGCCGGTGGTACTGCAAGCTCGGGTTCACCGTCCACGGTCGGTGTCTACAAGAAGCTGTGGGTGGGCTATCTCTTCTCCGTCTCGATGCCCTCGGGGGTCGCCGGGACGAGCTCGCCGACTGTCCCGACGGCGGATCCGACAACGGGTCCGACAGCGGGTCCGACAGCGGGTCCGGTGAGTTCTGGCTGTGGCCGGTTCGCCGCCGATATCTGCCGGTTCTACCAGCGGGCCGGCGTCGGAACTGCCGCCGAGCAAGCCACGGTGCAGTTGGACAGTGCCGCCCTGCTGCGGGACTCCAGTCCGGCCTCGGTGTTGAGTCAGATGCGTGCGCCGACCCTGCTGACCCAGGGCGAGCAGGATTCGCTTTTCCCGCTCAGCGAAGCCGACGCCAACGCCAAGCAGATCGCCGCGGCAGGCGCCGAGGTGCAGCTGCGCTGGCGCTCGGGTGGGCACGACGCGACGGACGCCGGCGATAACGTCAACGGCTGGCAGCGGCAGTTCTTCGATCAGAAGCTGGGCCGCGGATCGACCGCGCCCGCAGGCTCCGACGGCAGCTTCGTCCTGGCCGAGAGGGGCGCCGGGATCTCGGCGACCAATGGACGGCGGGTCAACACCACCTTGCAGGCCAAAGACGGTTATCCGGCAGTGACCGGCCAGCGAGCGCCGACCACCAGCATGGCGCTGTCCGGGCCGAGCCAGGTGGTCAACGCCCCGCCGGCCGGCAGCCCGGCCGCGGTTACGTCGCTTCCGGGGCTCGGCAGTGTCCTCGGTGCGGCCTCGGACGCCGGTCTGGCCTCGACGGCCGGCTTGTCGATGTTGCCCGGCCAGACCGCGAGCTTCACCACTGTGCCATTGACCGAGCCGACGTTGATCACCGGCTCGTCCTCGGTCTCCCTCGACGTGGCTGCGCTGATGCCTGCCGCAAGGTCGGCGGCGCATGCTCCCGGCACGGCGACGCTGTTCGCGAGCTTGCGCGATGTGGCACCGGACGGCTCGTCGACGCTGCCGGCCAATCTGGTCGCACCGCTCAGTATTCCGTTGTCCGGGGCCGCCCAGCAGAAGGTCACAGTTGCACTGCCGTGGGTGGTCGCCCAGGTGCCGGCCGGTCATCGAATGGAGGTGACGGTGTCCACCACGGATTTCGGGTACGCGATGCCAGCGGATCCCCGTTCGTACCGCATCGCCCTGGACTCGGCGGACAGCCGGTTGAGCGTGCCATCCGTCGCGACGAGGACCATCCGTAACGGCACGGTCTTGTGGTGGCCGGTCCTCGCGGGCGTCGTCCTGTTGCTGTGCGCCGGGTATCTGAGCTGGCGGTTCCGGGCGCGCCGCCGCGGCGACCGTGACCCGGAGCTGACTGAAGTGCCGGTCGCCGTGACCGATCTGGTCAAGGAATATGCCGACGGCTACCGGGCAGTGGACGGGGTGAGCTTTCGGGTCGAGCGAGGACAGGTGCTCGGCCTGCTCGGACCGAACGGCGCGGGCAAGACGACCACCCTGCGCGTGCTGATGGGGCTGATCATGCCGACGGCTGGATCGGTTCGGGTGTTCGGCGAGGAGGTGGTGCCCGGAGCAGCTGTGCTGGCCGAGCTCGGGGCATTCGTCGAGGGGCCAGGGTTGCTGCCGCACCTGTCCGGCCGCGAGAATCTCGAGCTCTACTGGGCCGCGTCCGGTCGTCCGTTCGAGGCGGCCGAGTTCGAGACGGTCCTCGAAATCGCCGGTCTGGGCACGTCGTTGGATCGGCGGGTGAAGACCTACAGCCACGGTATGCAGCAGCGGCTGGCGATCGCGCAGGCGATGCTGGGGCTGCCCGAGGTGTTGGTGCTCGACGAGCCGACCAACGGTCTCGACCCGCCGCAGATCGCCGAGATGCGTGAGGTGCTGCACCGCTATGCCGGCACCGGACGGACCGTGATCGTGTCGTCCCACCAGCTCGCCGAGGTTGAACAGACCTGCACCCATCTGGTGGTGATGGCTCGGGGCCGGTTGGTGGCCGCAGGCTCGGTGGCCGAGGTAGCAGGATCGGCCGCGGACCAGCTGGTGGTGGCCGATGCCCAGCGAGCGCTGGAAGTTCTGACCGCGGCCGGCATCTCCGCTCGGACCGTGCCGGCCAAGCGTGCCCTGGAAGACGTCTTCCTCGATCTGGTCGGTGAGCGCATTGACTGATCCGACAACCGATCCGACGGCCGATCCGACAGCCGATCCGACAGCCGATCCGACAATGCGCGTTTCGCCTGCCGGCAAAGACAATTCGGGTTCAGGTCGGCCACTGCCGTCCGAGCATGAGCCGGTGGCGGCGACGCGGCGCGGGGTTCATGCTCGCCTGGCGGCCTTGCAGAAACTCGAACCGGCGGGCTCGTCGAGCTCACCGGAGCCGACCGCTTCGGGGTATCGCGGGTTCGAATCGGGGCGGACGCTGCCGTTGCGGGTGGAGTTCATTCGGCAGCTGAAACGGCGGCGCACCCAGTGGACGGGTGGCTTCCTGCTGGCACTGCCCATCATCATGGCTCTGGCGTTCCAGCTCGGTGGCTCCAGCGGCAGTTCCTCGGGCGGCCCGGCACTGGTCGACTTGGCCACTGCCGGTGCCGGAAACTTCGCACTGTTCACCGAATTCGCTTCGGTCGGATTCCTGCTCGTGGTCATCGTTGCCATGTTCTGCGGTGACACCATCGCCAGCGAAGCCAGCTGGTCGTCGCTGCGATATCTGCTGAGCTTGCCGGTGCCCCGGGCTCGGTTGTTGCGACAGAAGCTTGTGGTGGCATTGACGTTCAGCTTCGGGGTCAACCTGCTGCTGCCCGGCTGGGCGTATCTGGTCGGCGGGGTTTTCTTCGGCTGGTCGCCGGCGAGGTCACCGTTCGGTGGCAGTTTCAGCTACACCGAGACCTTGCAACGGATGCTCATCGTCGCCGGGTACGCAGCGATCCAGGCGCTGTTGGTGGCGGCGCTGGCGTTTCTGCTCAGTGTGCTGACCGATGCTCCGCTGGCGGCAGTGGGCGGGGCGACGTTCCTGGTGGTGGTATCGAACATCCTTGACTCGATTACCGCGCTGGATCCGTACCGGGTGGTGCTCCCGACGCACTTTCAGTATTCGTGGCTCGATGCGTTGACGCCGGTGATCTCGTGGGACGACATGATCCGGGGCACCGCCCTGGCCGTGATCTACGCCGCCCTGTTCTTCACCATCGCCTGGACCAGGTTCGCGCGCAAGGACATCACCAGCTAAGCCACCCGATCGTGTAACACTCGGCATCCTGGGGCTGCCGAACGTTACACGATCGGGTCTTTCAGGGGCGGCCGAGGGAGCGGTAGA
Organism: Pseudonocardiales bacterium; assembly: GCA_030840295.1. GTDB lineage: Bacteria > Actinomycetota > Actinomycetes > Mycobacteriales > Jatrophihabitantaceae > Jatrophihabitans_A. The sequence continues at coordinate 3,782 of JAVEET010000149.1, read as the reverse complement.
TCCAGCCGGCGCCGCGCCATTCCACCGGATCGAGGACGTTACGCCCGTCCACCACGTTGCGCTTGCGGACCTTGTTACCGATGATCTCGGGATCCATCGACCGGAATTCCTGCCACTCGGTGAGCAGCATGACCAGATCGGCGCCGGACACCGCCTCGTCCAGCGAGTCGGCGTAGGTCAGTTCCGGGTGCAGTCGCCGGGCGTTGGCGTTGGCCTCCGGGTCGTACAGGCGCACGTCGGCCCCGCGCCGCCCGATGGCGGCGGCCACGTCGAGCGCCGGTGAGTCCCGGACGTCATCGGAATTCGGCTTGAATGCCGCGCCCAGCACGGCCACCTGCGTACCGCGGTAGCTTCCGTCGTTGAGATCCAGCCCCAGTTCCACGGTGCGGGCCCGACGCCGCAAATTGATCTCGTCGACGTCGCGGAGGAAGGAGACGGCCTGGTCCACGCCCAGCTCACCGGCCCTGGCGATGAACGCCCTGATGTCCTTGGGCAAGCAGCCGCCGCCGAAGCCGAGGCCGGCGTTCAGGAATTTACGCCCGATCCGGACGTCATGACCGATGGCGTCGGCCAGCTGGGTCACATCGGCGCCGGTGGCCTCACACACCTCCGCCATGGCGTTGATGAAGCTGATCTTGGTGGCCAGGAAGGAGTTGGCCGCGACCTTTACCAGTTCCGCCGTTGCGAAGTCGGTGACGATGACCGGCGTGCCGGCCTCGATGACCGGCGCGAAGGCCGACCGGATCGTCTGCTCGGCCCATTCGCTGTGCACTCCGAAGACCAGCCGGTCCGGGCGCAGGGTGTCCTCGACGGCAAAGCCCTCGCGCAGGAATTCCGGGTTCCAGGCCAGCTCCACCCCCATGTTCGGCGCCAACTCGGTCAGCAGTTCGGCCATCCGGACCGCGGTCCCGGCCGGCACGGTGGACTTGCCGACGACCAGTACTTTGCGCGTCAGGTGCTTGGCCAGGGCCGCGAACGCCGACTCGACGTACGTCAGGTCGGCGGCGTACTGGCCCTTCTGCTGCGGAGTGCCCACACAGACGAAATGCACATCGGCGAACTCCGCTACCTCCGCGTAGTCGGTGGTGAACCGCAAGCGGCCCGAGTCGATGTGCTTGGCCAGCAGCTCCGGCAAACCTGGTTCGAAGAACGGGATCCGGCCGGCCCGCAGCGCCTCGATCTTGGCCTGATCGACGTCCAGACCGATCACCTCGTAGCCGAGTTCCACCATGCAGACGGCATGGGTGGCGCCGAGGTAACCAGTGCCGATCACGGAAAGGCGAGGCCGCTGCGTCATAGATGCGTTCTCCAGATCTCAATCGTTGGATCTCAGTCGCTAGATCTCAGTCGTCGTGGTTGCGCAGTCTTCGGTGGTTGCGCAGTCTTCGTTGGGCCGGCCGACATCGCACCGGGACCGGTATGAGATTACGGGCCTGACCGCCGGCGGTGCGCTGGACCACCCGCGGCCGGCGCATCCGGGCCGAGTTGTGCTCAGGTTCATGGCGTCGACAGTTGCACTCGGCCTACCGGTGGGTAAGCCTTGTCGTCATGGCACTGAACCCCGATTTCTCGATCTACCGGCTGACCGACGAGCACGACATGTTGCGCAGTGCGGTGCGAGAACTCGCCGAAGACAAGATCCAGCCCCGAGCAGCCGACATCGACGAGTCCGGCGAGTTCCCGTACGACGTCCTGGACGCGCTGACGGCCGCGGGTTTTCACGCCACCCACATCCCGGAGCAGTACGGCGGTCTCGGTGCCGACTCGGTGGCCACCGCCATCGTGATCGAAGAGGTGGCCCGGGTGTGTGCCTCCTCCTCGTTGATCCCGGCGGTGAACAAACTGGGCACGATGCCGGTCATCCTGGCGGGCTCGGAAGACCTCAAGAAGCAGGTCCTGACGCCGGTGGCCAATGGCGAGGCGATGTTCTCCTACGCCTTGTCCGAGCGCGAAGCCGGTTCGGACGCCGCTTCGATGCGGACTCGCGCGGTTCTCGACGGGGACCACTGGGTGCTCAACGGAACGAAGGCGTGGATCACCAATGCCGGTGTGTCGTCGTATTACACGGTGATGGCAGTGACCGAGCCCGGGGCCGGGGCTCGAGGAATCTCGGCCTTCGTGGTGAATAAGGACGATCCCGGCTTCACGGTGGGGACGAAGGAACGCAAACTCGGGATCAAGGGTTCGCCTACCTGCGAGATCTACCTCGAGAACTGCACAATTCCCGCTGACCGCATCATCGGCGCGCCGGGGACCGGATTCAAGACAGCGCTGCAGACCCTGGACCACACCCGGTTGACCATCGGTGCGCAGGCCGTCGGACTGGCCCAGGGCGCGATCGATGCCTCCATCGGCTACATGAAGCAGCGAAAACAGTTCGGCCGACCGATCTCTGATTTCCAGGGCTTGCAGTTCATGCTGGCCGACATGGTCATGCAGACCGAGGCGGCCCGGCAGTTGATCTACGCGGCCGCGGCCAAGGCCGAGCGCGGCGAGCTCGGCCTGACCTGGATCTCCGCGTCGGCAAAGGCTTTCGCATCCGACGTCGCCATGAAGGTAACCACCGATGCCGTCCAGCTGTTCGGGGGCGCCGGCTATACGAGGGATTTCCCGGTCGAACGGATGATGCGCGATGCCAAGATCACCCAGATCTACGAGGGAACGAATCAGATAAACCGGATGGTGATCGCCCGCCAGATCCTGAAGTAACGACTCGGCGCTTAGCTAAGGAGGACGCCGTGGGCGTGCTGGACAGATTCGATCTCACCGGGCGGACCGCTGTGGTGACCGGAGCAACTCATGGGCTCGGCCGGGCCTTCGCGGTGGCCTTGGCCGAAGCCGGCGCCGACATCGTGATCGTCGGCCGGGACGCGGAGGCAGCCGCCGAGGTCGAGGCGCAACTGCGCGAACTCGGCCGGCAGAGCCTGATCGTGCTGGCCGACCTCACCTCCCGGTCGGAGATCGAGAAGGTACGCGACCGGGCCCTGGAACGGTTCGGCTCGGTCGAGATACTCATCAACAATGCCGGTACCTGCGTACACCGTCCCGCGCTCGAGGTGACCGATGAGCAGTGGCGCCAGGTTATGGACATCAACGTAGATGCGGTATGGATGAGCTGCCAGACCTTCGGCCGGCACATGGTGGATCGCGGCCGCGGCAGCATCGTCAATATCGGGTCGATGTCGGCCCAGATCGTGAACCGCCCGCAATGGCAGCCCGGGTACAACGCCTCGAAGGCCGCGGTGCATCACCTGACCCGCAGCCTGGCCGCCGAGTGGGCACCCGCCGGAGTGCGGGTAAACGCCCTGGCGCCCGGCTACATCAAAACCGACATGGCACCGGTCGACGATCCGAAATTCCGTCGGCACTGGATCGAGGACACCCCGCAACAGCGCTACGCCACCCCGGACGAACTGGGTCCGGCCATCGTCTTCCTGGCCAGCGATGCCTCGAGCTTCATGACCGGTTCGATCCTGCTCATCGACGGCGGTTACTCGGTCTTCTGATCGGCCTGGGCTGACGGGCCGCCCTGACTTACCGGCACTCTTGGAGGCCGGTAGGACGCAATCCGTCCAGGATCGAACTCAACTCACGGACGATTGGTTGCTCGCGTACTAGTCTGGGTGGATGCCCGACGCCGAGCCGGAGAACACCACTGCGCACCGAGGTGCGGCCGAGCTGGACGCGGTGGACCGCCAGATCGTGCACGCCCTACGGTCCAACGGCCGGTTGTCGATGCGGGCATTGGCCGAACAGCTGCACATCTCCCGAGCGGGTGCCTA
>JAVEET010000152.1 GCA_030840295.1 Pseudonocardiales bacterium | reverse complement strand
ACGGCAACTTCAGACATCTCATCGCGATACCGGGCGGTGGCGCTCGCCAGCGGTCGCTACAGATGTGCAGGCAGCCAGGCGACGAATACTTCAGCATGTCCGGATCTGAGGTCTTCCGGCACGCTGTCCAGCGCATGACCGAGGTATCCCGGCGGGCCATGGCCGCTGCGGGCTGGGAGAATGCGGACGTCGATCGGTTCGCTGCGCACCAGGCGAACTCGCGGATACTCGATTCAGTCCTCGACCAGTTGGGGCTTCCCGCCGACCGGCGACTGTCCAACATCGCCCATGTGGGCAACACGAGCGCAGCGTCGATTCCTCTCCTGCTCGACCAGTGCGTAGCCGACGGCCGACTCAAGCCCGGCCATAAAGTGCTACTGGCCGCCTTCGGCGGCGGACTGACGTGGGGCGCGACCACTGTGACATGGCCTGATGTCGCCGCAAGAGCAGGCCCACAATCCGACGCACGCAGACCGTTTAGTAGTAGCGGCAATGGGCCAGAGGGAAAAGCGTGAGTAGACGCACCGGCGTACAGGTTGCCGAATCGATGCCGGCGTCCGATGGTCCTTAACAGGAGAAGAAGCAATAGGACACCGCATGGGTCGCCAGTTAGAGCCGCCCGACATTTATCCACCCGGCCGTTGAAGGATCGAGGCTGAACACGTGACTCAACCAAGGCACGCATCACCGCTGGAACGAACGCCAGCCCGGTTCAATGTGCATACCAGCTCTGACGTCCGGGCGATGCTGGAGATCATGGGATTGGACTCCGTCGAGCAATTGTTTGCAGACGCTCCTGCAGCTGTGGTTCTGGGGCGCGACTTAGAGCTGCCGCCGGCGCTCAGTGAATGGGAGCTGGTGCGGCCAATTGTGTAAGCACGAGACGTTGCTATCCGGCGAAAAGCTCAACACCTCGGCGCGCCAGTTTGCCAAGCGGCCAATCGATCACGGTATACATCCGCCTACGCTGGTCGGCGCTAACTGCGTCTACTTTCCCGATGACCTCAAGTCGGCGATGCTCATCGAGCCGACCAAGACCTCATCCAAGGCCGGCCTGGACTACAAGATCAAGATTTCGAGAAGGTCTACGACGAGGACACCGACGAACCGGCACTGCCGTCAAGCGCACCAATCAGTCGCAGAACCCACGAGCGCATCGATCTCAAAACCTGAACGGCCGGTGGTCTGGCCGCGCACCCGACGATAGAGGCCGAGAAACCCCTAACTGCGGGCGCGGACCCGCTCCCCGCTACGGCGCCAACCGTCTGCAAAAAAACCGGAGGAAGAGGCATTGATGGATACTGATCTGGACGACACCTTCGATACCGCGGTGTTCCTCGTTCCCGGCCAAGGGAACAATCCAACGGGTGCCCTGTCGCAGTTCTATCAGCAGGACGTGGTCCTGCGCTCCGAGATCGACCGGATCCTTGATGAGGTCGACCACATCGGAACGGCACACGGGTTTGGATCCGTTCGCGGGGTCCTGCTCGCCGATTCCAACGCTGGCGACCTCCCGCCAGGCATGCCACAACTTGCTACATATGCTGCGGCCGTCGCGCTGAACCACATGCTTGCCACGGCAGGGGTACGGCCCCACGCGGTCGTCGGCCAGAGCTTGGGCGAAATCGCCGCTTTCGTCTGCGCGGGCGTCCTAGAGATCGCTGAGGGTGCTCAGGCGGTATGCGCGCTGAACAACGCTTTCGCCAGCTTCGATGCGCGCGGGGGCATGGTCGTAGTGCGAGCGGACGAGGCGGGGACGCAGGGGCTGCTCGCCCTGATCGACAGGGCCGATCTCGTGCTGGCCGGTGTCAACACGCCGAGGCAAAGCATCGTCAGCGGATCCGACGAGGCAATCGAAGCGCTCCTGTTCCGCGCGGGCGAACCGGGCATCCCCACGCTGCGGAGGCTGCCGGTGCCCTACGCGACGCACCACCCATCGCTCAAGCCGGTCGCGGACCAGTTCCTGGCCGACCTGCGCAGGCTGCCGCAACGCTCGCTGCAGACAGAGGTGTTGTCGCCGGTACGCCGCCGCGCCTACACCGATGCGGATGACCTCCACGAAGCTCTCGCCGACTGCGTGATCCGACCTGTCTACCTTCTGGAGACCTTGCAGCGATTCCCGGCATCCCCGCGTCAGCTGTTCATCGAGGTGGGGCCTGGTGACACCCTGACCCGCTGCGTACGCGCGAGCATTCCTGGAGCTCGCACGGTCGCGCCACTCGCCAGTGACACATCCTGGCTGCACGCGGCCTTGGGAACCGTATCCATCTAGCGCACGCAGCAGCCCATCTGTCGTGATGATGCCCTACGAACCCGTCTCTACAGAGCTGGGTTCAGTTCCTATAACAGCAACAGGTCGATGAGAAGGAGGCCGCCCGATGGCCCGCATTGACCTCCCCGAGGTCACTATTGCCGCCCTGCCACCGAAACTTCAGGACGTCGAACGCGCCGGCGCTCTCATCAACGTGTACCTGGGGCGCCACGACCGCCGTGTGGCCAGAGCTGAGCCCCGTCCAGTGACTGCCATCCGCGGCCCTCACGGGCTACGGGGTTGCTCCGTTTGGCCGGACAACGGTCCACCCTTGTCAACACGTCGGCGTCGGACGGCACAACGTCGTCCTGGTGATCGCCACGGCCGGTCGACCCCGCACGGTGAGAACTGATCAGGGAGAGAAGAACATGACTCGCATGGAGATGCCGCCCACCACTCCTCAAGGCGATCTCCCCCTCAGGTTGCAGCATCTGGCCGAAGCGGGCGGACTCATCAACGTGTTTAGGATGATGCTCCGGTCCCCGGCCATCGCTTCGGAGGTGGTGGGGCTGGGCGCGGTGCAGTTCGCGGAAAGCACGCTGACCCCCGTCGACCGGGAGATCGCGATCCTGACCGTCAGCACGTGCTACGACGCAGAGTACGAGTCCGCGCAGCACGACCCCATCTCGAGGGCGGTCGGGGTGACTGACGAGCAGCGAGCCGCCTTGGCCGCCATGGAGTGGGGGTCCGCGTGCTTCGACCCTGCCCAGCAGTCGCTCATCAGGTTCAGCGCGTCCGTGGCATCGTCGCCCACTGTCCCCGACGACGTCTTCGAAGCCGTTCGAACCCATTACACCGACCGACAGGTTGTGGAGCTAGTCATTCAGGCGGGTTACTACTTCCTCATTGCCCGCGTCGCCACGGTGTTGCAAGTCCCCATTGACCCGCCCGCAGACGACCGGGTCTTCAAAGCGGGGTTGACGGTCGCTGCCGCAGACCTTCGGCAATAGGGCCTCGGCGCGAGATCTCACCTTCGTTGAGTGCCTGAGGGCGATGCAAACGGCGCTGTATCCACGTACCACATGCCGCCGACTCGCGAGGTCTTCCATTTATCAACCCCGTCGAAAGGAAACGCAATGAACAGACTTCCCGGCAAGGTTGCGCTCATCACCGGGGGAAACGAGCCCGGGAACACGGTTGCGGGGGTGGACAGCTTGGACCCGGCGTCGGCGGTCCAGGGACTCAGCTCGCCGGCTCTGGACCTGTTCGACATCCTCGCGGAACCGAGTCACCTTGAGGACCCGTATCCCTTCTATGCCTGGCTGCGCGACAACCGACCCGTGCACACCGACCCGGATGGAACTGTCTACCTCTCCCGCTACGAGGACGCAGTGCACCTGAGGGATCCGAATCTGCGGACAGCGTCCGTCGACGACGCCGGCTCCTTCGCCCTACACACCATCAACCAGAGCTTGATCAAAGCTGTGGATCCACGCCACGCCGAGCTGCGGCGCGTGGCGGGGGTGGCGTTCGAGCGGCGCCTGCTCGCGCGGGCCGCCGAGCGGATGAGGCAGACAGCCGAGCGCCTCGCCGAGCAGCTGGCCGCGGCGATGGCCGCCGGGGCCACCGCCGACGTGCACGCCGAGTACTCGCTGCCCTTCACCCAGCGCGCCGCGGCCATCGTGTTCGGGATCCCCGACGAGGACTTCGACCTGCTCGCCGCGATGCCGGCCCGCATCTTCCCGCGGCTCTACCCCAAGACCACCCCGGCCGCCTGGGCGCACGCCGACGACGCCGCCCGCGCCATGTACACCTACATGGAAGACACCATCCGATGTCGGGGATTCACACCTGGATCGGGCTTCGCCCGCCTGGCTCAAGCGTCCGGCACGGTACCGGACGACGAGATCACCCGCCTGTGCTGGTTCCTGTGGCTGGGCTCCTACACCTCGGCCATGGCCGCCATCGACCTCGCGGTGCTCACCCTTACCGATCACCACCACACCATGCCGCTGCTGCACCAGGACGCCGACGCGTGGGTCGCGGAGGCGCTGCGCTACCGCAGCCCCCACGTCATCAATTCCGCGAACCTCACCACACGCCGCGAGATGGTCATCGGCGCCACCAGCCTCCCGGCTCACACCCCCGTCCGGTTCCTGCTGGCCTCGATGAACCGCGACGAAACAGTCTTCCAGCAGGCCGACACCTTCGACCCCCAACGCACCGGTCGAGCACGCCATATCGCGTTCGGGAAGGGGGTCCACTCCTGCATCGGCACCCAACTGGCCCGCATGGAACTCGCCACCGCCCTCACCGTCCTCGCCGCCCGCCTGCCCCGTCTCACCCTCGCCGACCAGCCCACCTGGAGCCCCTACGCCACCCAACGCCTCTGCACCAGACTGTCGGTGGCATCCGCCTGAAGCACTGTCCGACGACAGGGTCCTACGCGCGGGCGTCGCGCTAGCGGACGGTTCGCTGTCCTGATCAGCCAGCTGCGCCACACGCGACGGTGCCGAGCGGCCTGTCTATGAAAGGGAATCGGTCGTGCGCAGTGAAGGACGCGGCCCGTCGACAGTGTCGCGGCCGTACCGAAGGTGCTCACACCACCCGGTCCTCGGCGGCGGGTCAACCGAGCGAGACTTTGATCGGTGCGGCCTCAGTTCCAGTTGTCGATCTTGACGTCGCGCGGCTCCGGAGCACCCATTCCGGTTTCCAGAAGTGACTTTCAGGCTCATCAGGAAGACTCCCCACTTGGTGCTGCAGTGGTGCATGAACTCCCCCGGTTCCTTCCAACCTTGGTACTTGAACATATTGTTGATTCGCTTTCTTTGTTTGTAGATTCACTGCTCTTGGCTGCACTGGATGGCTTCGGCGATGCGCTTAATGCGCCGCAGCCTGGCGTCCCAGGTCGCCCCGACCGTGGAGAGCTGCGCTACCGCACGGGCGAGTTGCGCATCGTCCACCCGATAGCGCATCTCCCGTCCGGCTGGCGTGACGTGGACCAGGCCCACGCGGTCCAGCACGCCGAGATGCTTCGCGACGGCTTGACGCGTCACGGGAAGCTGCTCGCTGAGAGTTGTCGCCGTTCCGTCGCCATCTGCCAGCAGCAGGTCGAGCATCCGTCGCCGGGTCGGGTCCCCGATCGCCGACCAGAGGTCGTCGTTGATCGCGACAGTCATTGGGTAGAAACTAGCTGCGTCAGGTACTCGCCTAGGTGGGCCAGGTGGGTGTCCCAGCCGACGATGTGCTGCTGGTAGTGCTCCTCGAGGACAGCAGCCTCCCAACCCATCTCGCGGAACCCGGTTTCGGTGAGCCGAACCACGGTGCCCGCGCCCGACGGGGAGAGTTCGAAGGTCACCAGCAGTGAGTTGGCGGCGGTCGCGACCTCACCGTCGGGATGGACCCATCGGAAGGAGAACAATCGAGGTGGCTCAGCGTCCACCACGGTGATCGGGACGGCCTGCTCCGCTCCCGTGGCAGGATCACCCCAAACGAGCTCACCGGTAGCACCGGGGGCCCGCTCGAGATCTGTCTCGGCACCCCACCACTCCCGGATATGCACGGGACTACTGATGACCTCGAAAACCACCTCGGGCGAGGCGTCGATGCGGAATTCGCGCTCGATGCTTCCGTGCTCCATGTTCTACCTTCTTTCTGCAATGTTTGGTTGCACGTCACGGTAGTCCATGGTCAGCAGGGACGCAACCATTGGTTGCCTGTTGTTTGGCTGGACCCGGGCCACGGGTCCGGTGCAGGTCATCGACCCTCGCCCGTTCACACCTCCCCGCCGACGAGACGCCGCGGGCGTCGTGCCTCAGTCGAACCTTACGGAACCAGTGCTCACCGTCCCTGCGTGCCGTCCGGGAGCGGTGTGGTGCTGCCAGTACAGGTTCGT
>JAVEET010000125.1 GCA_030840295.1 Pseudonocardiales bacterium | reverse complement strand
CGCGGCGATCGGTGCGCGGCGAGCACGGCGTCGAGTTCCGCCAGTTCGACCCGAAGTTGGGCGGCACGTTGCTCAGCCTCGGCCAAGGCGGTTTCATTGACCTCCGCTACCGCCGCGGAGATACCGGACTGATCGAGCAGATCAGCGATGGCGGTGACCACGCCCGGCGGAACGGCCACCGACTTGGCGACAGATTTCGCCCCGCGCAGTGCGCTGACCGACCAGCTCGCGCCGGACGAGGTAACCGTGACCGTGATCTTGGGCGGTGTCGAGGACTTCCGTCGCGGCGTCGGTGTGCGGCCGGCGGCCGCATCTGCTGACTTGGCCGCCAACGCCTTATCCGGCCTTTTGGCCGGCAGCGCAATCGCGGGCGCTTTGGCCGCCACTTTGGCTGGTGCCTTGGCCGCCATTTTGGCTGCTCCCTTCTCTGAGTCTTTGTCTGAGTCTTTGTCTGAGTCTTTGTCCGATGCCCCGTGGTTGCGCTCGACAGCTGCCGGAGTCGTTGCCGGCGGGGCCGACGTCTGCGGCTCGGATGCAGCCGGCGACGGCCTGCTCGCCTGGCGTCGTCGGGACGGCTTGGCGGAGCCAGGCAGTCTGCGTCCCGGCAGCTCGAGCTCGTTCGGGGCGAAGGGCAGCTCGTCCGCGTGACCGTTCACGGTCACCCGAACGGTGATGTAGTCCGCACCGTCCACAGCCGGGTCGCCGATCCGGACCACTGCACCGGTGGTTCCCTCACCGAATTGCGGATCGGAGAGTTTCACCCGCACGCGTTTGCCCTCAGCCAGCTGGGTGGCCAGCGCTGCCACGGAATCCGACGTGAGCCCGGTCTTGCGTCGTGCCGCCATTGAATTGCTCCCCATCAACTGGCTCCCACTATCACTAGGGGAGTCTGCCGTACGGGAGTGACGGCGGCGCCGGGCCCTTCAGACCACCCGCGGGGCAGCACGGTGCACGGCAACCACGTAGCCCGCCTGATCGCCGAAGTCGGCACCACTCCACGTGGCGTAACGGCGGATACCGATCAGCCCCGCCGTTTCACATGCGACCTCATAATCGGCCAATGGGGTGACTGGGCAGCCAGGTGGCAGATGCGCCGCATCGAGACCGAAACCCGTAACCAGCCAGCCGCCCGGCACGAGGTGAGCGGCCAGGTTGTGCACGACCGTGTCAAGGGTGCCGGACCTGAGAAGGGCAATGACGTTTCCGGCAGCGAGCACGAGGTCGAAGGGCATTCGTCCGAGGTCGGCGCTGGACAGCTCGGCGAGATCGGCGTGCTCCCACCGGACGTTGAGGGCGGACTGCCGGGCGACGGCCAGCATCGAGGCGTCCGCGTCCGCGCCGACACAGTCATAGCCGAGCTCGGCCAAGCGACCGGCTACCCGTCCGGTGCCGCAGCCGGCGTCCAGGATGCGAGCGGGGGCGGGGACCAGTGAACGACAGAATGTCGCCTCGCCGTGCACGTCCTCACCGTTCGCAGACTGGGCCGCTAGCCGCTGGGCGAGGCGGGCTGCGTAGTCGGCGCCGCTGCGATCACCGGCCAGTTCGGACCATCGGGTGCGCGGAGACGGCATGAGCCGAGCCTACGGCGCGGTGGCGCTGAGCGGTCTCCACCGCTTGTAGCAACGCCCTCAGGTGGCTGTTCGAAGGACCGGCGACCACGTGCGCTGTCGACGGCGAGCCTGGCGCGCCCCTATGATCGGGACTCGATCTTGACGAAGGGCACTCCATGACCGTTCTGGTGAGCTATGTTCCGTCGGCCGAAGGGTACGTCGCGCTCGGGGCGGGTCTGCGGGCAGCGAAGACGACCAAGCAACCTCTGGTGGTTCTCAACGTCGCGGTCGGTAGCAATTTCGCCGAGCCCACGTTCGCCGAGGAGAAGGACCTCGATGCCGTCCGGGCGAGGATCGCCGAGGAGGGTCTCGAGGTCGACGTCCGCCAGGTCACCGGTGCGCGGGATGTGGCCGAAGAGGTGCTCAAGCTGGCCGACTCATTGCCCGCGTCCCTGATCGTGGTCGGTCTGCGCCGCCGATCGGCGGTTGGCAAGCTGCTGCTCGGCAGCAACGCGCAGCACATCATCCTTTCGGCCAACTGTCCGGTTCTATCGATCCGGCCCGACCCCTCCTGACCCGTCGTTCGCTGAGTTACGCGAAACCGGGTCGAGATACGCCAGCCATGGCGTGGCTCACTGAGCTGCGCGTAACTCAGCCCGAGCCGAGCGAGGTCGTCGGCGCCACATCCACCGTGGATCGGGAGATGCCGACGCCGCCGTGAGTGTCGCGTCCGAATCGGATGATCTCGCGCTGCAGGTCCAGCGGCTTGATTGAGGCCGATTTGGCCCGGTCGTCGTCGGTGAGCAGATCCGCGGGGATCAGCCACACGACCTCGAACTCCAGACCGTTGGGGTCCTTGCCGTACAGGGACTTGGTCGTGCCGTGATCCGAGGCGCCGACCAGTGCGTCAGCCCTGGTCAGCTTGCCGGCCAGATCCTCCAGATCAGCCAGCGAGTCGACCTCCCACGCGAGGTGATACAGCCCCACTGTCGTCCGCCCCGCGCCTGATGGGCCGGCCTGGGAACCGATCTCGAACAGGCCGAGGTCATGGTCATTGGTGGAACCGGGTGCCCGTAGGAACGCCGCCCCACGGAACGAGTCACCGCCGGAGATGTAGTCGAAGCCGAGCACGTCACGGTAGAACGCGACGCTCTCGGTGACATCGCGAACGTAGAGCACCGCGTGGTTCAGGCGAAATACGGACATGGGGGAACTCCCTACTGCAGGCTTTAGATGATGATGCCAGAACACAGTTGAACGCTCAACTATTTCCGGAGCCGGGATGCGGAGACGACGGGAATCCGGCCAGCAGCTTTTCGAGCAGGTCGGCCAGTCTTGCCTGGTCATCGGGGGCCAAGGCGGCCAATACCTCCGATTCAGCCACGTCGGCATCGAGGACGGCACGCCGGAACAGCTCTCGGCCGGAACGGGTCAGCTCCACCCGGCTCCGGGTGCGGTTCTGACTATCCACGGTTCGTTCGATCAAGCCGCGCTCGGCCAACAGATCGAGTCGATGCGTCATCGTGGACGGCGAGACGCCGATGACGTCGGCTAGGCGCGAAGGGGTCGAGCAACCGTCCGGACCGTGCAGGGCGAGCTCCTGCAGGACACCCCAATCGCCTCGCTGGAGGTCCAGATCGGCCAGTTGGTCGCGGTAGAAGCTGTCCAGGCGCTTGGTGATCCGAGCAAGGGCGGTGACGACGCGCTGGACCGTTTCGTCGGCGCCCGCCGCCGTGTACCCGGCTACCGCGCTCTCATATTCGACCAGCGCCTTGGACTGTGTTGGCTTGGGCTTCGGGCCGGGAATGCCCGTGGGCTTCGGCATGTTTACCAGTGTACTATTACTTCGAAATCGAAACTTCGAAATCGAATCGCATAGTGCGTTTTCACATTTCTACATGCCAAGGAGTTCCAGTGCGTGCCGGTCACGGGCGGACTCTGGTCTTGCTGGGTGGCGGTGCTCTCGCCACCGGGGGCTGGGGTGCGGTCTTTCCATTTCTCTTCGCCGATATCGCCTCTGCCCGGGGGCTCGGTGCCGGCGTCGCCGCCGGTACCTTCACGGCGTTCGCGGTCGGGTCGATCCTCGCTGCACCCGCGGCCGGCTGGTTGGCGGACCGGGCGAATCCGACCGTGGTGGCCGTACTGTCGAGGCTTTGCTTGGCGTTGTTCACCGGACTGCTGGTGCTGGTCACCTCGCC
>JAVEET010000116.1 GCA_030840295.1 Pseudonocardiales bacterium | reverse complement strand
TTACAGCGGTGTTTCGGGGCGGCCGCTGCCCCCAGGATCTACAGGAGCCCTACGGATGTGTCGCCTTCTCGGCTACGTCGCGACTGAGCCAACGACGATCGAGGCGACGATCGGGAGGACGGCGCTCGATCAATTCTCGCGACTGTCTCGACTTCACGGTGACGGGTGGGGAACGGCCTGGTTGGATCCCGAAGGCGTGCGCCGTAATACTCAGCTCACGTACCGGTCACCGAGTCCGGCCCATTCGGATCGCACGTTTCTCCGGCATACCACGTCCGAACCAAGTCGCGCACGGATGATGCACCTGCGCTGGGCCACGCCTGGATTGCCGATCCGATCAGAGAACACCCATCCCTTCACGGCCGACGGAATGAGCTTTGCGCACAACGGGTCGATCATGCCCCCGTCATCCATCGAAGAGTTGCTGGATCCTACGTTCTCGAGGACGCTCACCGGCACGACCGACAGCGAGCGGTACTTTGCCGTGATTCGTCAGGAATTCGGGCGCGACCCGGGCGATGTGGTGGGTGCGGTGCGGCGCGCGGTACTTGTCTTGCGGGCAATGTTCCCGATCGCCAGCCTGAACGCATTGTTGTTGACCAGGTCAGAACTGGTGATTGTGCATGCGAACTCGAGCGACGATGTGCCTGCGTTGAATGATGCCGTCTCAGGGTCAGGCGTTCCGTTGGATCACCTGGACAAGTACTATCTCGTGCGCTGGCGTCGGACCTCTGGTGGGGCACTTGCCTTCACATCATCGGGGCTTCCGGACGACGGCTGGGTCCCACTGGCGGAGGACTCGATCACTCGAGTCGATCTGCAGGATCTGTCCATGGTGACAGATCTCGTGCCGTTCGGCGGGGTCGAAGCGGCAATGCACTAATGAGCAAGTAGCGACGACGAATCGAGAGAGTAGACCGATGTCCCTAGCACCGACGTTCGACGATGTTGAGAGCGCAGCTGCCCGGATCGCGCCCTACGCCGCGCGTACCCCGGTCATGCGGTCACGGGTGATCAACGAACAACTCGGCGCAGAGGTGGTTTTCAAGTGCGAGAACTTCCAGCGCACGGGCGCTTTCAAGTTCCGTGGTGCGGTCAACGCCCTCTCCCAGTTCAGCGCAGAGCAGCGCCAAGCAGGCGTGGTCGCATATTCCTCAGGTAATCACGCACAAGCCGTCGCCCTAGCCGCAAGCATCTTCGACATCCCAGCAACGATCGTCATGCCACATGACGCGCCGGCGGCGAAGGTGGCTGCAACGAAGGGTTATGGCGGTGAGGTCGTGTCCTACGACCGCTACACCGAGGACCGCGAGGAGATCGGCCGCATACTGGCGGCTGAGCGTGGCCTGACTCTCGTACCGCCGTATGACCATCCTCATGTGATCGCCGGCCAGGGGACCGCTGCGCGGGAACTCCTCGAGGAGGTCGGTGACCTCGACGCTCTGTTCGTACCCCTTGGCGGTGGCGGTCTGCTGTCCGGAACGATTCTTTCGACTCGAGCCCTGTCACCGAACTGTGAGCTCTACGGCGTGGAGCCCGAGGCAGGAAACGATGGCCAGCGATCCCTCCGCGGGGGATCCATCGTTCATATCGACACTCCGATAACCATCGCCGACGGTGCCCAAACCCAACACCTGGGCACCTACACGTTCGACATCATCAGGCGCGGCGTCACAGACATCCTCACCGCTAGCGACGGCGAACTGGTCGAAGCAATGCGGACCTTCGCCTCGGTCATGAAAGTCGTGGTCGAGCCCACGGGTTGTCTCGGTTTCGCTGCCGTCCGCAACCACCCCAACCGAGTCCGCGGCAAGCGGGTCGGTGTGATCATCAGTGGCGGCAACATCGACACCGACCGCCTGGCATCCCTGCTCGGCGGCTGATCACGCCTCCATCGCTCCGAAGGCGCCCGCCTGCCCCAGGTCTGCGATCCGTTGCTGGTCATAGCCCAGCAGCTCGGACATGATGGCCTCACCGTCTTCATGACGGGCGGGTGCCCTGATGTACTGCGGCGTATCGTCGCCGACCCGGACCGGACTGCGTACCTGCCGCACGGTTCCGAAGCGCGGATGCTCCGTCTCCACCACCATTTCACGCGCCGAGGTCTGCGGATCGGCGAGTGCCGCACCAACAGAGTTCACCGGGCCGCACGGCACGCCCTCCTGACGCAGCATCTCAAGCCACTCTGCTGAGGGACGGGTGGAAAACACCTCGTCGAGCATCGGAACGAGCACGTCGGCGTGGCGGTTTCGGGCTGTGAACGTGGCAAACCGTTGGTCACGGGCGAGATCGGGGCGCCGGATCGCGATCGCGAGGCGTCCCCAGAACTTCTCCTTCGGGCAGGCCACCACGATCCAGCCGTCGCTCGTCCTGAACGCTTGGAACGGCACCAGTGAGGGATGCGCGGAGTGGTGGGTGCGCTGAGGCTCGAAGTCGCCGTTGAGATTCCAGATCGCCGGGTACGTCAACATGGAGAGCGCGGTGTCGAACAGGCT
Source organism: Pseudonocardiales bacterium (assembly GCA_030840295.1). Classification (GTDB taxonomy): domain Bacteria; phylum Actinomycetota; class Actinomycetes; order Mycobacteriales; family Jatrophihabitantaceae; genus Jatrophihabitans_A. Next base: position 14,461 of record JAVEET010000116.1, on the reverse strand, counting down.
GACGTCGCAGTCCATGCCGATGCCGTCGCGCCTCGCGGCGTGAACTCCGCTGAGCAGCGACACCACGGCCACCAGCCCGGCGGAGTAGTCAACGAGCGACAGCCCCGACTTGGTCGGCGGCCCCGATGGTTCACCCGTGATATCCATCCAGCCGGCGAGGCCCTGCAGGATGTAGTCGTAACCCGGTTCGCTGGCCCTCGGACCGGTCATCCCGAAGCCGGTGAGGGCGCAGCAGACGATCTTGGGGTTGAGATGCTTCAGATCGTCGTAGGTGATTCCCATCTTGGCAGGTACATCACCGCGAAGGTTGGAGTACACCGCATCACTGACCCGGACCAGATCCTCGAACACGGCCCGCCCGTCGGTCGTGGAAAGGTCAAGACTGAGGCTGCGCTTGTTGCGATTGAACACCTCGAAGAACAGGCTGTCTTCGCCCTCCTGATAAGGGGGAACGTAGCGGCCGACGTCGCCACCGGTAGCAGGATCCTCGATCTTGATGACCTCAGCGCCGAGATCGGCCAGATGTACGCTGCCGAACGGGCCCGCACCGTACTGCTCGATCGCGAGGATCCTCAGATCGGCCAGCGGTCTCATGCGCCGTGGCCTAGGTTGATCGACGAGTCCGGCGGAGCAGGCAGGGCGCTGCCCGGGGTATCGCGCGCCAGTCCGAGCAGCAGGCCGTCCGCCTCGACCGCCGGGCTCGAAGTCAGAAACAGCAACGTACCCGCTTCAGGAGCGAGCACCTCTGCGAACACGTCGCCCCACACATCGCTGACGGTCCCCAACAGCTCACCCGCGGCCACCGACGTGCCGGTCGGGACCGCCGGTTGCCACCAACCCGCCCGGTCGGTGCGCAGCCAGTGCCAGCCTTCATGGTGCTGGACCGCTCGCACCGGCCAAGGGTCACCGTCCAAGACGCCGACGGTGCGGGCCAGATTGCCCAAGCCGGCCAGATGCAGAGCAATGGCTGACTGTTCCATCAGACCATTTTGGCCGGACTCGGCGATGATCGCTGGTATTCCTGCATCAGCGGCCGCGGCGCACGTGCTGCCGGCGACGGTCCGAACCGCCGCCGGCTGCCGTACCTGGTGGGCAAGGCCGTAGGCAGTCGCCAGTTCGCGTGAGGCGGATTCGACCGCAGATTCCTCGAAGATGGTGAACGGCTCGAGGGATTCGACCAGGTCGCCGGCGTGCATATCCAGAAGGTAGTCCGAACCGAGAACCAGCGAGCTGAAGACGCGGTGAGCCAGCACCTGGCTGAAGGAACCTTCCGGGTCACCCGGGAAGTTGCGGTTGAGGTTTTTGCCGTCCGCCGGTACCACGAACGCCGACCTCGACCAGAAGGCGGGTACGTTGACCACCGGTACGACGATCAGCCGGCCCGATACCGCCTTCGGATCAAGCGCGGCCACGAATTCCCTGGCGGCCGAGATCGATGCGTATTCAGCGCCGTGGACGCCGGCCAGGACCGTCAGCTGTGGGCCATCCCGCCGGCCCCGGATGTCGAAGTACGGGATCTGGAGGCCCTCGGTGCCGAGCTCAGGAATTTCCAAGACGTGCCGTGCGATCACCGGGCGACTGCCTCTGGTACCGCCTCGGCGAGGAAATCTCGCATCGTCTGTTGAAAGAGTTCGGCTTCCTCGAACTGCGGCGAGTGTCCGGACTTCTCGAACACCACCAACTTGGCATTCGGTAGCAGAGCCGCGATGGTCTCCGCGGACGATACCGGGGTCACCCAGTCGGTGCGTCCGACCGTGACCAGGGTTGGACAGGTCAGCGCGGGCAGTTGAGGCTTGAGATCGTAGACCGGCGCGTTGTGCTGGAAGCACCAGTTGTGGGCTTCGTGGCGGTAGATGCCCGCCTCCACTCGTTCCGCCGACTCAACGGGATCATATTCGAAGTCGTACAGCGGAATCAGCTCGGCCCAGCACGCCTTGAGGTCAGCGTCGTCGCGGATGTTCCCGCTCCAGTAACGGTCGAAGTTCTCCCAGTTCACCGCCACGCGGGTCTGGTTGCGTGCGTTTTCCCGGGCGATCGCGAGGTTGACGCGGTCGGCGGAGGTATCACGCAGGATCATGGCGCGAACCCGGTCGGGGTACGCGATGGCGTATTCCATGGCGATGAACCCGCCGTAGGAGCCACCGGTCACCACGATCTGCTCCGCCCCGATCCACTCCCGGATACCGTCCACGTCGGCGGCCCATTGGGCGTGCGAATAGGGCGGAACCGCCTCGCTCAGGCCACACCCTCTGGCATCGAAGACGACGACCCGGAACATGTCGGCCAGCGGACCGAAGGTAGCTTTCGGCTCGGCCAGCGAGCCGATCCCACCACCGCCGTGATGAGCTATCAGGACGGGGCCGTCCTCGGGTCCGTAGACCTCGATGTTGAGCTTGGCACCATTGATTTCGATGAACACAACAACTCCTGGTGGGAAGGGGCGAGCAGGCAGTCCGTCGGGGCCGTCAGCTGGCCGAGACGTCGATCCAGCTGAGCACGATCTGTTCCAATACACCGAGCGGGACCGCGCCGTTGCCGAGAACGACGGCATGGAAGGCGCGGATGTCGAAACGCGAACCCAGCCGCTGCTCGGCCACACCGCGAAGCCGGCTGATCTCGCGACGGCCGATCATGTAGGCCAGCGCCTGGCCAGGCCAGGAGATGTAGCGGTCGATCTCGTTGCGGACGTTGGCCTGCGTGGTGGCGGTGTTGTCCCACATGTACTGCATCGCCTGCTGCCGGGACCAGCCCAGCTGGTGCATGCCGGTGTCGACCACCAGACGGCAGGCCCGCAGCGAGTCGAAGGAGAGCATGCCCAGGCGAGAAAGGTCCGACGTATACAGGCCCATCTCATCGGCGAGACGCTCGCTGTACAGCCCCCAGCCCTCGACGTACCCACACACCTCAGCGTCTAGGAAGCGCCTGAAGTCGGGCAGCTCCTTCAGGTTCTGCGCCGAGGCGATCTGGAGATGGTGTCCCGGAGTGCTCTCGTGAAACGCCAGAGCCTCGTATTCGTAGACGAACCGATCTTCCGGTTGGGCGGTGAGCACGCAGTGCGCACCGGGTCGAGAACCGTCTCCGGCTGGTGGGCGGTAGTACGCCAACGCAGCATTGCCCGCTTCGATCGGGTTGATCTCCTCGATAACGCAGTCGGCGATATCAAGATCGGGAAACCAGTCGTTGCGCACGTCCTCCGCTCGCCGGAGCGCATCGGTTACCGTCGCGACGATCTGGGACCGATCCTTGAACCGCAATTCCGGGTCGTTGCGCAACCGCGAGAAGATCTCGGGCACGTCGCTGATACCCAGCGCCCGCTCGCCGAGTTCTGCCCACTCCTTGCGGAGCTCGGCCACACATTGCAGCCCGATCTCATGGATCTCCTGCGGCGACAGTTCCGTGGTGGTATGCCGGCGGACGGCGGCACGATAACCGTCTTCACCGCCTGGTACAAAGCGGATTCCCACCTGCTCGTCCGGACGAGCCACTGGCAGCAGTTCCTCGCCGAGACCAGCGAGCAGACGTCGCAGGGCAGGACGGATGGAGCCTTCGACGATGCGCATTGCCTCGTCCCTGGCCCCGCGGGTGTGCGCGACATCAGGCCGCAGCGGCACGACCATGGCGTCATCGGCTACGTCCACCGCGAGGTGACCGCTCAACTGGTCCATGGCCTGGCCGACACCGACCCGGGTCGGTAGCCGTCCCTCGGCCTTGGCTTGCCGATAGCGATCTCCGATCGCGTCGATGAATGCCGGCAGGCCGGATAGCCGCGCGAGGTAGCCGTCTACGGCAGTCGCGTCCCCGAGCGTCGCCGTCGGCACCGACATGAACATCATCGCCTGCGGTGACGAGTAGGAATCGGCCGAAGCGCTGGTTTCCCACAACGCGTGCTGCAGATCCGACCGCGCGCCCCATGCCAGCCGGCCCAGTACGGCGTGATTGACAGCGTCCGCCTCATTCAGGTCGGACGGATCGATTGCCGCCAGCCTCTCCTCGACCGCGGCCAACCGATCGATGTTGGCAGCAGAGCCCTCCCGGCTCGGATCAGGCACCAGGTGGTCGAAACCCGAAACACCCAGCAGGGTCGCGCTGAACGGATCCGCGTTGTGCTGCACCTGGAAGAAGTCGGCGCTCAGCCGAGCCAACTCGAGATTGGGCTCGACGTTCATACCCAGATGCTTTCCAGTGCGCGCAGGATATTGCCGCCGAGAACCGCCGCGATCTCCTTATCGGAGAAGCCCTCGCTGACGAGCCAGCCACAGATATTGCCGAAATTCTCGGTCGGGTTCTCGAGGCCGTCCACGTACTCGACCTTGTCGAAGGCCGGCCCACCGGGCGCGGCCGCGCCGAGCTTGAGTAGGTGGCCGAACACCGTGTGCAAGCCGACGTGGTCGCCGTACAGTGTATCTGGACCGAACGCGACGTGCTCGATCCCGACCAGGTCGACGCAGTAGCGGAAATGGTCCATCACCGACAAGATCGTGTGCCGCGGATGCTCATGGGAGAGTGTGGTGTGTGGCGCCGCCGATATGCCGATCACGCCGCCCGATTCCGCAACCGCGCGAAGCACGTCGTCGGACTTCATCCGCGGCGTGTCCCAAACGCCTTTCGCGCCGGCGTGCGTCATGAACACCGGCCGCTCACTGGCTTCACAGGTCTCGATACCGGTGCGGTTCGATGAATGGGACACGTCAATCGCCAGACCCAGCGCGTTCATCCGCTGAATCGCACGTCGCCCGAATGCGCTCAGCCCACCGTCGAAGGACTCGTTGAGGCCGCACCCGAGCGCATTGGCGTCGGAGTAGGCGATTCCTATCTGTCGCAGACCGAGGCCGTAGAGCACGTCGAGCCGGTCGAGTTCGTTCTCGATGGGGGTAGCCGCCTCGAGCCCGAACACCAGCCCGACCTTGCCTTCGGTGTGCACCCGGTGGATATCGGCGACCGTCCGCACCACCGCTACCTCGCTCTGGTGGGCGAGGTCGGCCTGCCGCATCCCGAGGTCGGTGATGATGTCGGACCAACGCCACGGTGCGTTGCCCGTGACGCAGGCCGTGCCGTCCATCATGTTGTCGAACACCACGGTCATCCGAGACGAGGCCAGTCCCCGGAATGCGGTGTGTTGCCGGCCCGTTCGGTTGTACTCCGGGGTGTGCCGCATATCGTCGGGAAACCGAACTGGATGGTCGTGCAGGCTGATGACGATATTCTCGCTGAGCAACCGGTCCGCGCGCTGCTGCTGATCCGCCGTCAGTTCCGCTTCATAGCGTGGGACTCGATCGAACTCCGGCGCGAGAACGAACTCCGCAAGCTCGCCGGGTTCGAGATAGCCGTACGATTCGTAGGGGTCATCAATCATGTCAACTCAGCCTCCGCCAGCCGCTACTGCGGCTAATCGATGTGGACCCTCGGCCAGCAAGCGCCAAAGGTGCTCCCAGGCCCGCATGCCTTCGCGCAGTCGCGGAATCCGCATGAACTCGTTCGGCGCGTGCAACTTCTCGTCCGACGTGGAGAAGGAGAAGAAGAGCGTTTTCGCGCGGAGCACTTCTTCGAACAGAGCGGTGGCGGGGAGGGTTCCGGCGATCACGGCGAGCAGCACGTCCTGCCCTGGGTACACCTGTTCCAACGCCGCAGTGGCGGCCCGGATCGCCGCGTGGTCATTGGCGATCGTGTAGGCGGGCACCGCCCCGGCGTCCGGGTGGACCGTGATCTGCACTCCCGGAATCTGCTTGGCCAGCACGTGATCGGTGATGGCTGCGAGTACGGCGCCCGGCTGCTGACCGGGAACGAGCCGGCAGGAGATGTGCCCGGTCGCGGTATGCGGTATGACCGTGTACTTCCCACCGGCGCTGACTCCGTTGATCTCCAAAGTCGGACGTTCCCAGAGACGCTCCAGCGTGGTGTAGCCGGACTCTCCGAAAACGGCGTCGACGCCCAGGCCGGCGCGGTACTGCTCCTCGTCGAAGTCCACCCGGGCGATCTCGGCACGCCGGTCCGCATTCAGCAGCGGGATACCGTCGTAGAAACCATCCACCGCGACACGGCCCTCGCTGGTGTGCAGGCCGGCCAGGATCTCCGCGAGCGCGTGGAGCGGATTGGCAACGGTGCCTCCGTAACGCCCTGAGTGCAAATCGCCATCCGCGCCACTCACCGCGATGTCGAGGGTCACCAGACCCTTCGAGGCCACTGACAGCGATGGTTCGCTCGGACGCCACATCGCGCCGTCGGCCGAGATGACCAGGTCAGCGGCCAGCTCATCGGCGTGCTCCCGGAGGTACGCCGGAAAATGCGGGCTGCCGATCTCTTCCTCGCCTTCGAAGAGGAACTTGATGTTGAGCGGCAGGCCGCCCTCCTGCTCGATGAACGCCTGCGCCACCTTCAGGACGATGTAGACCGGGCCCTTGTCGTCGCTGGCTCCCCGTCCACGCATGACCCCACCATCGACGGTCAGCTCGTATGGCGGCGTTTCCCACTCACTCAGATCACCGGTCGGCTGCACGTCGTAATGCCCGTACACCAGGATCGTGGGCGCATCGGCCTTGTTGAGCCAGTCCGCTCGCACCACCGGATGTCCGGCGGTGGCCTCGATGCGCCCTCCGGCAAAGCTGAGTTGAGCTGCGAGCCACTCGGCCGCTGCGAGCATCGTCTCCGGCGAGGCGTCACGGCTGACGCTTGGTATCGCGACATAGTCGGCCAGCTCGGCGATGTACGCCGAGTCGTCGGCATCAAATGAGAGCATGGCCGCCGTCGATCGATATGGTCTGCCCAGTGATCCAGGAGGACGTCTCGCAAGCGAAGAAGGTCACGCCACGGGCGATATCATCCGGCGAGCCGAGGCGCCGGACCGCGATATCGCCGAGCAATCGATCCTGAAACTCCTTGTCGTAGCTTTCCCATTGCTTGATAGTGGTGGGGTTCGACAACACGAATCCCGGAGCGATGCAGTTCACCGTGATACCGAACTGCCCTAATTCGTGGGCCATCTGACGCGTGAAACCGATCTGGCCGGCCTTCGCGCTGGCGTAAGCCTGGATTCCGGTGAGGCTCACGCTGCGACCGGCGCCGGAAGAGATATTGACGATCCGGCCCCAGCCCTTGCGTTTCATTCCGGAAACCGCCGCCCGCGTGCAGTTGAACGAGCCGGTCAGATTCACCGCCACAATGGCGGCCCAGTCCTCGTCGCGGACTTCCTCGACCGGGTGGTACACCTGGCCCAGTACCCCGCCGGCATTGTTCACCAGGATGTCGACTTCGCCGATCTCGGCGAAAAAAGTATTCACGGCAGCGGAATCGGTCACATCGACCGAGTCCTTGTCGATGCCGTACACCTTGTGGCCGCTGTTCTCCAACGCGGCGGCGATGGCCGCCCCGATCCCCTGAGCCGTTCCTGTCACGACAGCAACCCGGCTTTGGGTTGACGTCGAATTTCCCGCTGTCATGTTGCAGCCCTTCTCCTTGTTTCATGCACGAACGCCGGGTGGTCAGCGATCGCGGAACGTACAGCTTGCGCCTAGGAAGATGTCCCTCAGGGTCCTGTCGCCGGTCGTGCGGCGGCGATGGCGCTCACTCGGGCCATCTCGTTGCCCATGATCATCAGACCCTCGTCCACGCCCATGCCTGGTTTGGCGAGAACCTGTCCGGCACCGCAGGCCATCGCGAGGTGCGCAGTGATCTGAGCCGACCTGTCGGTCTCGTTGCAGGTGCCGCCGCAGTAGGCGACGAGACCTCGTTCGCGCACCAGAAGCAGGGCCTCGATGGTGTTGTTGATCCCTCCGAGGTCGGGAGTCTTGACGTGTATCACGTCCGCGGCTTCCCGTTTGACGAACAGCTCGATGTCCTCCAGGGTGTTGCACCACTCGTCGACGGCGATCCGTACATCGCTGTCCCGCCGGCGCAGCTCGGCACGAAGGCGCGTGTAGACCTCGACCTGGGCGTCCCGGCTGCCGGCATCGAAAGGGTGCTCGATCGTCAACTGGTACGGCGCGGCGCGGCGTCCGAGGGCGGCGAGGTAGTCCGCCACCGCGCCGACGTCCTGGTCGAAGGCGAGCCCGATGGTGCCGTAGGTGTCGAAATACAAGTGTGGTCGGTAATCCTCGTCGACCCGGAGTTCGGCGATTCTGTCGACGAGCCAGGTCAGGTACTGCTCGAAGAGCTCGCCGTGCCGCCCGAGTTTGGTCTCGAGTTGGTTGAACAAACCATGCGGAAGGATGGGTACCCGCTTGAGAATCATCTTCTCGGCATTGCGGTATCTGTCGTCGCCGGTCTGCGCGAACATCGGGACCGGCTTCAGCTCGGCGGCCGTGGAGTATTCGTCGCGAACCACCTCGGCCATAGTCCGGCGAGTGCTCTGGGCCACCGCGTCGAGAACAGCCTGGGTGACGCCGTACCGCGTGGCCGTGTGCAGCAGGTGTCCAGTTGTGCCCCGTGTTGAGTCGACCGCGTGGGCGACCTCACGGAAGGAGGTCAGCTCCGCACCGATCAGCACGGGGCGCAGGTGCTCCTCGATCTCGCGAGCAGCGGCGGCTGCCGAGAAGATCTCGTCCCTGCCGCCGGCCCCGCTGTACTGCACAGCCGCGCAGTCACCATAGGCGATCGAGCCATCGTCAAGGAACAACAGTACCGACAGTGCCTCGCCCACTTGCCGGATCGCGGTGAAGCCGGGCGTGATGGGCGGTCCTAGGTAGCTGAATCCGTCGGGCTCGGCGCCCGCCCGGATGGCAGCCTGGTCATCGGCGAAGAAGCCGGCAACGACCTCGACCGTGCGCACATCGGCGATCTTCACTCGACGAGTCCGCGGCACAGCAGGACCACGGTGATGAAGCTCCGATAGACCTCCAGCGGGTCGTCGCCGGTGATGCTGGCGGTGAGGGTACCGGTGCGGTCCACTCCAGCGATCCGACCGGCCAGCTCGCAGTAATCGCTGCTGCGGAACGAGATACCCAACGTGACGGGCCTGCTGATCGCGGCCTCCGGAGCCGTCGAGAGTTCCTCGATGGCCAGCCGCGCCTGCTGGCGGATCAATTCCTGCGCGGCAGTGGGATGCAGCGCCTCCGCTGAGAAGCGGGTGACCGATTTTTTGACGACGGCGGCCTTGATGCCCGGACAGAAGCGCTCCGTCTCCTCGGCCGTCGTATCGTCACCGGTCACCAGCACGATCGGCACGCCGTACGCACTGGCCGCCAGCGTATTGATGCCGGCCTCGCCCGCAACGACCCCGTTTATGGTCACCTCGGCGAAGGCCGTCGGGAAGTAGGTGTGCGACAGGACCGAACCGTCACTGCCCATCGAACCGTGGTACGAAATCAGGAAGATGGCGTCGAAACTGCTGTCCAGTCCCTGCATCATGTACATCGGCTTGTACCGGCCGGAGAGGTAACTCGCACTACCAGCCAGGGCGTCCGGCTGCAGGTTGGCCATCTTCGAGTGGGCGTCGTTGACCAGAAACTCGCTCGCGCCGGCCTGCATGGCGCCCTCGATGGCGGCGTTGATCTCGCGGGTCAAGAGGTCGGTGTAGTAAGGGTATTGCGGTCCCCCGCTCATGCACTGCTCCCAGTCCACGACTCCCGCGGTGCCTTCCATGTCGGAAGAGATGAAGATCTTCACAGAACACTCCTGGGGTGCATTTCTGGCTCGGTCGAGGATGCCGTCATCACGGCGTAGACGGCGCCGCTCTGACCGGCGGCGGCACCATGGCGTCCGTCCGGGGTCAGCGCGAGACAGCGGAGTTCGGCGCGGAACTCATCGGGCAGGGTCGCGGCGTCGGTCAACATGGCCAGGCAAGCTTCGGTGGGGTCCAGTCCGCGGGCCAGATCCGCGACGATGTTGCGCGCTCCGGTCGCACGCATGCTCAGCTCACCGCGGCCGGTGCAAGCAGCTCCTCCGAAACGCAGGTCGGCGTAGTTGCCCGCGCCCGGTATTGCGGAGTCTCCGATGCGACCGGGATATTTCCACGGGTAACCGCTCGTCGAGACCCCGACGACAAGTTCACCCGAGGCGTCGAGGGCAAGGACGTTGATGGTGCCCCAGGGACCGTCGTGTGGGGAAAATCGGTTGACCAGCGCCAAGGCCGTCTCCCGGTAGAGCTCGTCGCCGGGAAGCGACGTTGTCCGCTCCCCTTCGACAGCTTCCTCGGACGGCTCCAGCGCACTGAAGAACAGCTTCTTCGATTCCTCAGTGAGCAGTTCGGCCCGCTCGAAGCCGCTTTCCTCCGCGAAGAGTTCGGCGCCGGCTCCGACGAGGAGGCTGTGCTGCGGAAGTTTCTCCAGCACCGCACGGGCGATCGAGATCGGGTTCGGGAAGCCCTTCACGGCGCCGACCGCGGCGAAGGCACGGGACGAGCCGATCATCACCGAGGCGTCGAGTTCGACCACGCCCTGCGCGTTGGGCAGGCCACCGGTGCCGACGTAGTGATCGGACAGGTTGTCCTCGCAGCGGCGTAACGCCGCCTCGACCGCATCCAGTGCCGAACCGCCTTCAGCGAGAATCGCCATCGCGGCCGGGAGGCCGACTTCACTACGTTCGCTGCCGATAATCACTGGCGCTGTCATGCTAAGACTCCTGTCGATCGTTCGGGTACGTGGACGCAGGCCGCCGAGCGGCTGCCGTTGAGGGGGTCAGGTATCAGCAATGGCTCGTCCACGCAGGCGGGAACGACCGCAGGACATCGGTCGGCGTAACGACAGGGCGTCTTTCCGCCGTCTTGCGCCTGTCGTGCGACCTCCTCCCTGACCTGAGCATTGTCAGGCCGGGCGCCAAGTTTTTCTTCGAGTCCGCCGCCGGTACCGATGAGTCTCGGCACGGAACCGATCAGCAACGACGTGTATGGGTGTACCGGGTCATCGAACAACGTCTCCGTCTCACCCGTCTCCACGATGCGTCCGCCGTACATCACCGCGGTACGGTCGCTGACCTGCCGCACGACGGCCATGTTGTGCGAGACGAAGATCATCGACAGTTCCAGCGTCTCCTTGAGATCTGTGAGCAGGTTGATGATGTTGGCCTGCACGGAGACGTCCAGCGCCGAGACCGGCTCGTCGGCGATCAGGACCTTGGGTTCGAGCGCCAGCGCACGGGCGATCCCGATTCGTTGACGCTGACCACCGGAGAACTGCCGAGGCCGCTGGGTCAGCGCACGTTCGGGAAGTCCCACCAGGTTCATCAGTTCCCGGTTGCGTTCGTCGATCTTGTTGCGCGGTACGAGCTTGTGATAACGCAGCAGTTCGGACAGCACCTGGCCGACAGACATCCTCGGGTTGAGCGAGCTGTAGGGATCCTGGAAAACCATCTGCATGGCGCGACGCTGGGTACGGGACGGTGTCGGGCCGACGGCCTCGCCGTCGTAGCGGATCACCCCGCTGGTGGGCCGGTACAGACCGACGATGCAGCGCGCCAACGTCGACTTGCCACAGCCGGACTCGCCGACCAGGCCGAGCGTTTCGCCCCGGTGCAGCACGAGGTCGACGCCGTCGACCGCCCGGTTTACGCGTGGCTTCTTTCCGAACAGCCGGTCGGTCACAGCCACCGGTGAGGTGAAATGGTGCGCGAGCCCGCTGACCGAAAGAATCTCCTTTCCGGTCATCAGCGCCGCACCGCCATTTCATCCGAGATCAACGAGGGCCACATCGGCGCGGTGTCCACCTTCCAGCAGGCGCTCTTGCGCGGCGGCCCAGGCTCTGTCTGGGGTGCTACGGCTCGGCGGTCAACCACAACAACCGGTTCGAGTGGCGGTTCCTGCCTAGCGCACAGGTCGACGGCGAAGGGGCAGCGGGGGGCGAAGGAGCATCCGACGATCGGCTGGCTCAGGTCCGGCGGCTGACCCTCGATCGTGAGCAGCCGATGAACCCGTCGATCGGGGTCGGGCACCGAACGAAGCAGCGAAAAGGTGTACGGGTGCTTCGGCGACTGCACCAGGTCGAGCAGATCACCGGACTCTACTAGCTTGCCCGCATACATCACATACAGCCGCGAGCAGGTCTGACTCACCACGGCGAGGTCGTGGCTGACGAGCAACAGCCCTACGTTCTCGTCCTGTTTGAGCTTGCTCAGCACGCCGAGCACCTGGGCTTGGATCGTGACGTCGAGAGCCGTCGTCGGCTCGTCGGCCAGGATCAGCCTCGGCTTGGTGGACAGCGCGATAGCGATGCAGATTCGTTGCCGCATACCGCCGGACAGCTGATGCGGGTAGAGCTCGTAGCGCCGCTCTGCGTCGGCAATGCCGACCCTGGACATCAGATCGACTGCGATAGCGCGGGCCTCACTCCGGGACTTGCCCAGTTTGCGGCGTGGTGCCTCAGCGATCTGATCACCGACCCGTTTGACCGGGTTCAGCGCCGTGAGGGAATCCTGGAAGATCATGCTCATCGTGTCGGTGAGCCGGCGGTGCAACTGCTGTGGTGCCATCCCGGTGAGGTCCTCGCCATCGATGAGCACCGTCCCGGACATGATCCGCGCCGGATGCGGCAGCAGGCCGAGCAGGGCCCGCAGCGCCAGACTCTTACCGGATCCGGACTCGCCGACCAGCCCGACCGACTCGCCGGTCCCAACCGACAACGAGATGCCGCGCACGGCGTGCAGCCGGCCATGCGGTAGCGGGATATCGACGTTGAGATCGCGGACTTCGAGCATCGGCACGGTCATGAGTTGGCCTTCTCGACGATTCCGTCTGCGATCAAAGCCAGGGCCAAGCCGACCAGTACGACCGCGAGACCGGGGATCGTGGACATGTACCACTTGGTGAGGATGAATTGCTGACCCTCCTGGATCATCGTCCCCCAGTCCGGTGTCGGTGGCGCGACGCCCAGACCGAGGAAGCCGAGGGTGACGATGGCCAGCAGGGTCAGCACTATGTCGCTCATGGAAAACACGATCGCCTGCAGGACGACGTTGGGCAGCAGATGACGCAGCAGGATCCGCCAGGTCGGCAAGCCGCTGGCCCTGGCGGCCATCGCGTACTCCTGCTCCTTGGCGAGCAGGACCTGGGCGCGCACGATCCGGCAGTAGGCGACCCAGCCGACCAGCGTGATCGCCGCGTAGATGCTGGTGGTTCCCGGTCCCATGGCGAACACGAGTGCGATAACCAGGACCAGGAACGGGAACGCGATGACGACGTCGACGATCCGGCCGATGACGGAATCCACCCAACCACCGAACCACCCGGCGACGAGGCCGATCAGGCTGCCGATGATGAACGGCGAGATCACGGCCAGCACGCCGACCTTCAGGTCCACGCGGGCGCCGTAAAGCAGGCGGGCGAGTACATCGCGTCCCAGGGCGTCGGTACCCAAGAGGTGATGCGGCGACCCGGGAGCCAGGAAGGCCTCACTCAGGTTCTGTCGGATCGGATCGTAGCTGGTCAACAGTGGCGCACAGACCGCGCACAGCACGATCAGGCCGAACAGCAGCAGCCCGGCCAGCAGCGGCGCGTTCCAGCGTCGGGCGCGCCGGCGCGTCGGGATCGCGGCAACGACCGGACCGATCGGCATCGCGGCGCTCATGCGAGGCTCACGCGTGGGTCCAGGGCAGCGTGCGTCACGTCGGTCAGCAGGTTGACCACCACAACCATGATCGCGAAGACCATCGTGATCCCTTGTACCGTCGGGAAATCTCGTCCCAGGATGGAGTTGATCATCTGCTGTCCGATACCAGGCAACGAGAAGACCCGCTCGACGACCAGCGTCGAGCCGGTGAGGTACGCGATGTTGACGCCCAGGACGGTGATCGACGAGACCGCCGCGTTTCGTAAAGCATGCCCGAGCACGACCCGTGAGGTGCTCAGCCCCTTCGACCGGGCCGTGACGATGTAATCGCTACTGAGGACGTCGATCATGCTGGCCCGCAGGCTTCGGATCAGGATCGGCGAAAGGGTCAGCGCGATGGTGATGCCTGGTAGCACGATGCCCCGCAGGTGCTGGGTGAACGTGTCACCGTAGCCGGCTACCGGGAACCAGCCCAGTTTCAGGCCGAACGCCAGGATCAGCATGATCCCGAGCCAGAAGGACGGCAGTCCCAGACCGATCACCGGCACCGCCCGGATGATGTTGTCGGCGACCCCGTTTCGCCGTGCCGCGGCCAGCACGGCCAACGGCACGGCGATGAGCACGGTGAAGACGGTCGCCGAGACCAGCAGCCACAGTGTGGTCGGCAGGCTCGTCTTGATCAGCGCGGTGACCGAGCTGTCGTATACATACGAGTGACCGAGATTTCCGCTGAGCAGGTGACCTAGGAAGGTCAGGTACTGGTTCCAGAGGGGTTTGGTAAGTCCCAGCTGAGAGCGCAGTTCCCGAACCGTGTCCGGCGTGGCGTGCGACCCGAGAAGCGTCGTCGCCGGGTCGCCGGGAATCAGCCTGATCAGGAAGAACACGATTAGCGAGATCCCCAGCAGGACCGGTACCAACGACACCAGCCGTTTCAGGATGTAGATCAGATACTTCATCGACTCCGCTGCTCCGTAGGGGCCGTCGTGTACATG
>JAVEET010000104.1 GCA_030840295.1 Pseudonocardiales bacterium | reverse complement strand
GCGCTCGCCCCGGTCGGCGTAGTCCCTGAGCTGCCGCTCCATCAGCCTGCGGAGGACGCCGCGCCGGCGATAGACCGGGCTCACCGAGACCCAGGTGACGCCCGGCAGGTCCACCGATCCGCCGGGGACCGTCATGCTCAACTGCAAGTCGCCTGCGGAGCCGATGATCTCCTCGTCGTGGGTCGCAACGTAGAACCGGGTCAGCTCGACCATGCGCAGCGCGTCGTCGACATCCTGTTCGGTGTAGGTGATCCCGAAGGCGGCGCCGTCCAGCCGCGCGATCTCGGCGAAGTCGTCCTCGGTCGCCAGGCGGATCGTGATGTCCATGAGAGGCACTCTGACCGCGGCCGCGCGGTAGGACAAGCCATTTAGCCGAGTGGTCAGCTGATGGCCACCGTCGGCTCGCCGGATGCCACACCGGCGGCCTGCATCTGCTCGGCCAGGCGCAGCGCCTCTTCGATCAGCGTCTCCACGATCTGCGATTCCGGCACCGTCTTGATGACTTCGCCCCGGACGAAGATCTGGCCCTTGCCGTTGCCGCTGGCCACACCGAGGTCGGCCTCGCGTGCTTCGCCTGGACCGTTCACCACACAACCCATGACCGCGACGCGCAGCGGGACCTCGACGCCCTCGAGACCCGCGGTCACCTTTTCTGCTAGGGAGTAGACATCGACCTGAGCCCGCCCACAGGACGGGCAGGACACGATCTCCAGCCGCCGCTGTCGCAGGTTCAGCGACTCCAGGATCTGCAGGCCGACCTTGACCTCCTCCACCGGAGGCGCGGACAGGGAAACCCGGATGGTGTCACCGATGCCCTTGGACAACAGGGCACCGAACGCCACGGCCGACTTGATGGTGCCCTGGAACGCCGGGCCGGCTTCGGTCACTCCGAGATGCAGTGGGTAATCGCACTGCTCGGCCAGCAATTCGTAGGCCCGCACCATGACCACCGGGTCGTTGTGCTTGACCGAGATCTTGAACTCGCGGAAACCGTGTTCCTCGAACAGCGAGGCCTCCCAGAGCGCGGATTCCACGAGCGCTTCCGGTGTCGCCTTGCCGTACTTCTCGAGCAGTCGCTTGTCCAGGGACCCGGCGTTTACGCCGATCCGTAGTGACGTCCCGGCATCGGCGGCCGCCCTGGCGATCTCCCCCACCTTGTCGTCGAAAGCCCGGATGTTGCCCGGGTTCACCCGGACGGCGGCACATCCGGCGTCGATCGCGGCGAAAACATACTTCGGCTGGAAATGGATGTCCGCGATGACCGGGATCTGGGATTTTCTCGCGATAGCCGGCAGCGCGTCGGCGTCATCCTGGCTGGGACAGGCGACCCGGACGATGTCGCAGCCGGAAGCAGTGAGTTCGGCGATCTGCTGCAGGGTGGCGTTGACGTCCGAGGTCAGGGTCGTCGTCATCGACTGCACCGAGATCTGTGCGTCGCCGCCGACCGAGACGGAGCCGACCTTGATCTTGCGGGATTTGCGACGCGGGGACAGCACCGGCGGCGGCGCGGTCGGCATACCCAGCGAAATCGGTGTACTCACTGCTCTTCCTCAATCCCTCAGAATGGTCGTCCCTGGCGCTCAGATCCCGACTCAGCGCAGATCGAGCAGGTCGACGACGAAGATCAGGGTCTCGCCGCCCTTGATCGCCCCGCCGGCCCCGCGGTCGCCATAACCCAGGTGCGGCGGGATGACCAGCTCGCGGCGGCCACCGACCTTCATGCCCTGCACACCCTGATCCCAGCCGGCGATCACCCGGCCTTCGCCCAACGGAAAGGTGAAGGGCGTCCCCCGGTTGTAACTGGCATCGAATTCCGCGCCGGTCGAGTGCGCGACACCCACGTAGTGCACAACCGCTTGCTGGCCGGCCTGCGCCGTGGCTCCGTCGCCCTCGGTGATGTCGCGGATCTGCAGTTCACCGGTAGGCGCCTCGGTGGGGAGTTCTACCTCGGGCTTGGATGGACCTGTCACGGGAAACTCCTCAGATCGTTCGGATAGCGGGATTTGTGCTCACTGGAGCTAATTGATAGAGATCGGTTTGACGATGTCTGCGTACATCACGAGCACCGAGAACACAATGAGGATGCTCGCGACCACGTACATGACCGGTACGAGTTGGGCGACGTCGACGAAGATCTGGCGGGGTCGCCGACGCAGCCGGGCGATACCCCGCCGGATAGCCTCGACGATCGCTCCGGCCACGTGGCCGCCGTCCAGCGGCAACAGGGGTAACAGGTTGAAGAAGAAGAGCAACAGGTTGACCCCAGCGAGCAGGCTCAACAGGATCGAGATCTTGTCGAGGACTCCCAATGTCGGGGCGTCGGCGATCTGGCCACCGATCCGGCCCAGTCCGACCACGCCGACGGCACCTTGCTGATCGCGTGGCTTGCCCTCGAACACGGTGCCGACCAGGCTGCCGATCTTGCTGGGGAACTGCTTGAGTGCCGTCACACTGAGCCCGAGCTGTTGCCAGATGACCCGCCCCAGGGCGGCCGGCCCGAGTTGCTGATATGCCTGGGTGGTGCCGATCCCGACGAAACCCGCCTGTTTGGTCTCGTTACCGGTTGTACCGGCGTACTTGGTGGTCTGAACCGGGGTGACGTTGAGCGACACGGATTGTCCGGCCCGCTCGACGGTCACGGTGAGCGGTTTTCCGGCCGACGCTTCGATGATCTTGACCGAATCGGACCACTGCTTGATCGGGACACCGTTGATCGAAGTGATCTTGTCCCCGACCTGCAGGACGCCGTTGGCCGGCGCCTTGACGTAGTCCTTGCTGGTTTCCGGCGGGCAGGTGGTGACCGTCGAGGTGACGGGCACCACGCATTGGCTGACGTTGGCCACAGTGGTGGTCGGACCCTTCACACCGATCAGGCCGTACAGCAGGATGGTGATCACCAGAAAGATCAGCAGGTTCATGGTCGGACCGCCGAGCATGATGATCATCTTCTTGCCGGGGGTCAGCCGGTAGAACTGACGGTGCTCGTCGGCGGGTTCGACCTCGGCGCGGCTGGTGGCCCTAAACTCCTCTACCAACTCGGCCATCCGGCGCGGCCAACGGCTACGGCGGCCTTCCGCGCGGGGCGGCACCATACCGATCATCCGGATGTAGCCACCCATCGGAATGGCCTTCAGCCCGTACTCGGTGTCGCCCTTGCGCCGGGAAAAGATGGTCGGCCCGAAGCCCACCATGTACTGGGTGACCTTCACGCCGAACTTCTTCGCCGGCACCATATGGCCCACTTCGTGCAGGGCGATCGAAACCAGCAGCCCGAGGGCGAAGACGATGACGCCAAGGGCGTAGAGCACGCGTTATCCTTCCCAGCTTCGTGGCGGACCTTCGGGACGACTGTCGGCCCCCGCGGCTACCGAACAGCTGCACCGTTGTCCATTGTGCCTTTCCTAGCCGGCTCTCAGTAACCGGCGGACGCCCGGACTGCCGCCCCGGCATGTCGCCGCGCCCAGGACTCCGCCTGTTCAACATCGGCCACGTCCCGAGGGTTCCCAGCGGCGCCATGTTCTGTGCCGAGCCACAGTTGCAGGGTCTGACCCGCGATATCGGCGATATCGAGGAAGCCGCAGGCGCCGGCGTGGAAGGCGGTGACCAGCTCCTCGTTGGCCGCGTTGAACACCGCCGGCGCGCAGCCACCGGCCACGCCGGCCGACCTTG
>JAVEET010000088.1 GCA_030840295.1 Pseudonocardiales bacterium | reverse complement strand
CGCTCCTGGGTCTTGCCGTGATACGTGGCGCGGACCACGTACGTCTGCCCGCTGGCCAGGTTGTCGATCTTGTAGTACCCGGTGCGGCCTTGCATGCCCTGGCCCCAGCCCTGCAACGGCTTTGATCCGTCCGGGGTCAATTCCGACCAGGCGTAGATGCGATCCAGCTTGATCGCCCGGCCGCCAGCGGTGACCGCGCCCTGAATCGTGCCCGAGGAACCGCCATACGGGCAGCTCATGGGCGCGGTCAGCGTGTACGAGTGATTCAACGGGACGGCGCGGCGATTGATGAAGCCGTACTTGATCGTGTTGATGGCCCCATCACAGGTCGGGCACTTTGCGCCCAGCGAGGTGCGGGTATAGACCTCGATCCAGGCCGACACAGCATTCGCGGGCAGGTTCGAGACCTGCCAGGTGTTTGTGGTGCGGGCGGAGTGGACGACGCCCGAACCCGACACCTTCATGTTCATCCAGATCGTCTTGCTGTACGCACTGGTCTTGCAGCCGTTGAGATCGATGGTGTTGTTGTAGCGGTCCTTGATGTCCAAACTGATCTGCGCGTTGATGTCCCGGTGGTCCTGTCCGGCCAGCGTGCCTTTGAGGTAGTGACTAGAGCCCGCGGCGCACGCAGCCGAGGCCGGAGCCGCCTGAATGACGGCCAGCCCTGCGGCTGATGCGCACAGCGCGACAATGGAGGCGACTAGCCGAGCGGGGGAACGGCGCACGATGGGGACCAATCGGGTGAGTACTCGCGGACGGTTTCGTAACCAAGAGTGACTGAATGGCTACGCGATGCTAACAAGACAGCCCGCTCATAACCTAATTTTATAAAGTTGGCGTGAGGTTTTGGCCTGGCGGGACGGCCCTGGCCCACCTGCACTCGGTCCTGCAACCATTGCGGTAGTCGCGCGTCTTTCTGGCTGAGACCAACCTTCTGCGGTCCGACCGGAAAGGGATTGCGGCGATGAGGACGGCGATGACCGACGAACCACCGGTGGCCTGGCTGCCGGAACATCGCAGGCGGCTCACCCGCCTGAGCAGGTCGCGGTCGCGGCCGGGTGGCCTCGACCGTCTGGACGCGGACACCGGAGTCGAGCAGCTGTTTCGCAGCCATCGCCTGGGCATGGTCCGGCTCGCGGTGTTGCTGGTCGATGACCGGGAAACCGCCGAGGACGTGACTCAGGATGCGTTCACCTCGCTGCACCGTCGATGGGATTCGCTGGACAGTCAAGACGCGGCGGTGGCCTACCTGCGCACCTGCGTGATCAACGCAGCGCGTTCGGTCCTGAGACGTCGGCGGACGGTCCGTCAGAACCCGCAACCGGATACGGCCAGAGCCACGGTAGACGGCGCGGACGCACCGGCCTTGCTCGCCGAAGAACATCGAGCGGTCTTGACGGCAATTCGATCCCTGCCCGACCGGCAGCGCGAGGTCATCATGTTGCGCTACTGGTCCGAACTCACCGAACGGGAGATCGCCGCGATCCTCGGGATCTCGGTCGGCGGAGTCAAGTCCTCGGCATCCCGCGGTCGCAATGCGATCGCCAGCCAGCTCGGAGGCGGACGATGAGCGCCGAAGACCTCGACCGACGGATCAAGAATGCGCTGTCCGCTCAGGCGAATCTGGTGACCGAAGCCGACCTTCGCCAGCTTGAGGCGCCCCGGTCGGACAACGTCGTCCAGCGGACGGCCGGTACGCCCTGGCGATGGGGCGCGCCGTTGATGGCGGCTGCCGCTGTGGTCGCCCTGGCGGTCGTCACCACCCTCGCCGTCAACTCCGCACGCAGTGCTCACCAAGCTCCGGTGGGGCATCCGAGCGTGACGGCACCCGCTCCGACTCGATCGACCACGTCCACGACGGGGCCGTCCGCCATTTCTGCACCGCCCGTAACGTCCGCGCCGGTCACGTCCGCGCCAGGATCATCGGCCGCTTCGTTGCCACCGGACACCCCGACGTTCGAGCTGGGGTATCAGCCTTTGTGGCCCTTTGCCAGCTATGCCGAGGCCTCCGTGTGGCAGCAGGCCTACCGGGGCAACGGTTCGCAGCCGTGGCATCTGGACGCCGGACAAACCGCGCTGGCCTTCACCCATGGCTACCTCGGTTTCGAGGAACAGGATCGGGTCACGTCCAGAGCGGTCGAGGCCGACGGCGCCCACATCGGCGTCGGCTACCTCGATCCGAATAGGGTTGTGCGCACTTCTGCGGTACTGCATCTGGTTCGATTCGGCACCGCCGCGGACTCCCCGTGGGAGGTCGTTGGTAGCGATGACACCACCTTCTCCTTGGAGCAGCCGGGCTACGGGTCGACGGTGTCGTCCCCGATAACCGTGGGCGGACAAATCACCGGAGTCGACGAGGCAATCGTGATCACCGTGCGCTCTCTGGCGGCCGGCATAGTCGGGCGGACGCCAAGCTCGATCCCGGCGGGCGGCATGGACCGGCCATGGCAGGCGTCCGTTTCCTTCACCGGATCGGGGGTGCTCACCGTTGTGGCAAGCACCGGTGGTCACCTCAAGCAGGTCGAGCGGTTCGCCCTCCAAGGCGTACACACCTGACCGCCGGGTGACCACCGGCTGCGCTAGACCCGGTCGATCTGGATGTGCCCGACCGTCAGATTCACCTTCACGTGCAACGCTGATCCGGTCGCCGTCGTGGGCGGCGAGACGGTGAGCGCGGTGTTCAGGCCACCGACGTAGTCCCCAACCGCATGCGAGGTGCCGACCTGGATGTCGCCGATGTGCACGGAGCCGTCGATGACGACGTTCATGCTCTGCGGGATTCGCAGCCTTACCCGGCCGGCGGCCTGGGTGATCGAGATCGTCCGCTCCGGGCTGGACCTGAGCGAGGCGGGATCGATCTTGGTCAGGTCCAGCGTGGTGTCACCGGCAAAGCGCTGCTCGTCGTGCAACTGAGTAACCGCGGTCGGCGCCCTACCGGTCTCGCCGGATCCGTCGGTGATGCTGGCCTTGGTGCCGCCGATGACGATCAGTGCCGGGATCAGCGGGAGCACCAGCAGGCCCAGGCCCCAGACGGTGCGGCGAGCGGCCAGACTGATCAGGAAACCGATGGTGAGCGCGCCCGCCAGGAACCAGATGTACACGCCGAACTGGACCCGGTTGAGTGCGTCGGCGATCCCGATGACGGCGAGCCCGGCCAGCAGGACGAGCCCCACCGCGATCTTGATCGGCCGTCGACGGGCCTGCCGCTGCTTCTTGGCCTCCCGGGCCTCGTTGTACCAATCGCTCATCGACCGGCGGAAGTCATTCAGGGGCGGGACCAGCGGCTCGGTCTCGCTGCCACCGTCGCCCATCAGCGGTTGGCCGTCGGGCCACACCGGCTGCGGCTGTCCCGCCTGTGCCGCCTGTGCCGCCTGTGCCGCCTGCCATTGTGCGGCATTCTGGCCTTGCGCGGACTGCCACGGATAGGGCGCATGCGGTCGGGGGTCGCGGACCCAGCCCGACGGCATCGTCGGCGTCGAGATCCGCCGGACGAGGACGATGAGCAGCACGGCGATCAGGGCCAGGGCCGGAAACGTCGGGCCAGGAGCCCACCACGAGAACCAGCCCAGCCACAACACCAAGGCACCCGCGCCGATGACCAGCCAAGGTGGGACGTGCCGCTGGCGCAGCTGGGCGATGCCGCGGTCCAAGGCCGAAACCTGGATGTCCCGCTCGGGTATCAGCAACCAGCAGGCTAGATAGAGCAGCAGTCCGACGCCGCCGAAGAACGACAGTACGGCGAACAGCACCCGGAAGATGACTGGATCGACGCCGAAGTATTCGCCGAGGCCACCGGCCACACCGGTGACCATCCGGTCGCTTCGGCTTCGGCGGAGTGCAGGGCGCGTCGGCCACGGCGGACCCGGCGGTGGAGCGGGCGTGCCGGGGCCATCGGTGCCGGGGCCGTCGGTGCCGGGGCCGTCGGTGCCGGGGCCGTCGGTTGTCGTCGTCATACCCATCAGCCTGCGGTGTTCAGCGCGCCAGCGGTATCGGGGAGCACCCCGACCTGGCCCTGATTCTGCCCGGTCTCAGAGATCGGGGTGGCGCCTGATGCCGATATCTTTGCCGGACCGCAAGAATGGGTACCACAATGACTGCCAGCCGGCCCTTCCCGTCGCCACCACCGAGAAATCCGGTGTCGACGCCGCTCGGTGTGCCCCGGCTCTATCGTGCGGTCAGCGGTCGCCGGTTCGGAGGCGTCGCCGCCGGCCTGGCCGACTATCTGCACCTGCCGCGCTGGGCCGTCCGGCTCGGCTTCATTCTGCTGTCCTTCGCCAGCGGCATGGGCGTGCTGCTGTACGGCGCCTTCTGGATCGTGCTGAAGGCCCGTCCGGGTGAACGGGAAAACCCGCGCCGGGCTGCGATCGAGTACGTGGTCGCCCTGGCGGCGGGCGCCATCGTGCTGTTGGCCAATGCCCGCACCTTGCCGCTGGGTTGGTGGTTCCTGCCGTCCCTGCTGGCCTGCTTCGGTGCGGCCCTGCTGTGGCGGCAGGCTTCGGAGACCGAGCGGGACCGGTGGCGGCGGTTGTCGCGCACCTCCTTGACGGCCGGCGCCTTCGATCGGGTCGGTCTGCTGCGGATGGTGGCCGGCGTGACGCTGGTGCTCGCCGGTGGCGTGTTCATCCTGGCCCAGGCGGGTATCTCGGCCGTCGGTGTGGGCTTGGTAGCCATGCTGGTGACGGTGGCGGGTATCGGCCTGATCACCGGGCCGTGGTGGCTGAAGCTGGTGCACGAACTGTCCGAGGAGCGCCGGGAGCGGATTCGCAGTGAGGAGCGGGCCGATATCGCCGCCCACCTGCACGACTCCGTGCTGCAGACCCTCGCATTGATCCAGCGCAACGCAAGCTCGCCGCGTGAGGTCGCGCGGTTGGCCCGCAGCCAAGAGCGGGAACTGCGGACCAAGCTGTACGGCGCGGGCGTGCCGAACGGCCAGTTCGGGGCGGCGTTACATGCGGTGGCCGCCGAGATCGAGGACACCTACGCCGTGACGATCGATGTGGTGCTGGTGGGCGACGCCGCCCTGGACGCCCGCCTGGACGCGATGGTCGCCGCCGCCAGGGAAGCCATGATCAACGCGGCCAAGCACGCCGGGATCACCACGGTGTCGTTGTACGCCGAGGTCAGCGAGACCGAGGCCCTGGTGTTCGTACGCGACCGCGGCGCCGGATTCGATCAGGACGCCATCTCGCCGGATCGGCAAGGCGTCCGCGGCTCGATCATCGGACGTCTCGAGCGCAACCGGGGCACCGCCACCATCAAGTCCAAGCCTGGAGAAGGCACCGAAGTAGTGCTGAAGATGGAGTTCTCATGACCAGCCACGAACCCGCCGGACGCCCGACCGTGGTCCTGGTCGACGATCACGCGATGTTTCGCGCCGGCGTGCGCGCCGAGATCGGCCAATCCGTGGACATCGTCGGGGAGGCCTCGACCGTGGCGGAGGCCGTCGCGACGATCGCGCACCTGAAACCTGCCGTCGTGTTGCTCGATGTTCACCTGCCGGACGGGGGAGGGCCGGCGGTGCTGGCGGCGGTGCGGGCCCAGGCGCCGGATACCCAGTTCCTGGCCCTGTCCGTTTCGGATGCGGCTGAGGACGTGATCTCGGTGATCCGCTCGGGAGCGCGTGGCTACGTCACCAAGACCATCTCCGGAGCCGATCTGACCGACGCGATCCGCCGCGTCGCCGAGGGCGATGTGGTCTTCTCACCGCGACTCGCGGGATTCGTGTTGGACGCTTTCCGTGACTCCGATATCGGCCCGGTGCCCTCAACGGATCCGGAGCTCGATCAACTGACCCCGCGGGAGCAGGAAGTGCTGAGATTGCTGGCCCGCGGCTATTCCTACCGTGAGATCGGAGCTGAACTGTTCATCTCCATCAAGACGGTGGAGACGCATGCCTCAAACGTGCTCCGCAAGCTTCAGCTGTCCTCGAGACACCAGCTCACCCGGTGGGCCGCCGACCGCCGCATCGTCTGAAAGAACCCGATCGTGTAACACAGACCTCGCTGGAGAGGGTCAGTGTTACACGATCGGGTAGTCGGGTAGTCGGGTAGTCAGCGGGCGCCGCGGCAGGCGCGCAGCACGGCCTCGCCGACGGCCGAACCCTCGGACCCCAGCGCCTTGCGGTAATGGTCGATGATGGCTCGCTCGCGACCCAGTTCGATACGGGTGCCGCCGGCGTTCATACGGGCGGCTTGGATCCGGCGTGACAACTGGGCCCGTTCGGACACCAGGCGCGAGATGGCGGTATCCAGGGCGTCGATCTGACCCCGCAGGGTCTCGATGATCATTGCGCTGTCGGCGGTCGCGTCCACGGTTATTCCTGCAAGCTCGTCGTCAGTGGTCGGTGCGGGATCGATCTGGGTATTCACGGGTCTTCCTCTCGAATGGCTGGGGCTGGGCACTGCTCTGGCTCGGACTTTGCGATGGCCGCCACGCCCGACGCTCTCGAACCCCAGACACGCGAAACGCCCCGGGCTCGACTGCGGCCCAGGGCGTTGACGGTTGAATCAGATCAACCGGCCACGATGGGTGCCGCGGAGCGGTACCCATAAAAAAAGACGTGGTCAGCGATGTTCACCCGTCGATGGTCGCATGATCGTCCCAGTTACGGCAAGTGCCGTCTCGCTGCGCTGGACTGTCGGACGCCGCACGTACCCTGGAAGCCGAGATGACTGCGAATCCGACACCCCGTTCTGCCTCCGAATCTGCGCCCGGTTCAGCGCCCGGTTCAGCGCCTGATCCAGCGACCGGGTCCACACGGTCAAGTGCTTTGGGTCTGTTCGAAGTTCAGACCACCGCAGACCGGTCAGCTGCCGGATCAGCACGAACGAGATCAGGCTCCAAGCGGGCCGAGCGGGGGCCGGACTCGCCGGAAGCGCTCGCTCTGCTGGCCGGACTGAACGCCCAGCAGCGGGCGGCGGTCACGCACGCCGGCCGGCCCCTGCTGATCGTCGCCGGCGCCGGATCCGGCAAGACCAGGGTGCTCACGCAGCGGATCGGTTACCTGCTGGCCACCGACCGGGCCAAGCCGGGACAGATCCTGGCAATCACCTTCACCAACAAGGCCGCCGGTGAAATGAAGCAGCGGGTGGCGGCTCTCGTCGGGCCAAGAGCCAACGCCATGTGGGTGTCGACGTTCCACTCGATGTGCGTGCGGATCCTGCGCGCGCAGGCCAAGCAGATCGGCATGAAGTCGTCCTTCTCCATCTATGACGCAGACGATGCGCGCCGGCTGATCACCATGGTGATCAGGGAACTCAATCTCGATCCGAAGCGGTACCTGCCGAGGGCCATCTCGGTGCAGATCTCGAACCTGAAGAACGAGCTGATCGGCCCGGCCGAATTCGCCGAACAGGCCAGTAATGCTCACGAGAAGATCGTGGCCGAGGTCTACGAGCGGTACCAGCGCCGCCTCGTCGAGGCCCAGGCGATGGATTTCGACGACCTCATCATGACCACGGTGCGGTTGCTGCAGACGAATCCGGATGTGGCAGAGCATTACCGGCGACGGTTTCGCCATGTGATGGTCGACGAGTATCAGGACACCAACCGCGCCCAGTACGTGCTGGTGGCCGAGCTGTGCAAGGCGATGCCGGATATCGGACTCGATTCCGCCGAGTTGTGTGTGGTCGGCGATGCCGATCAGTCCATCTACGCCTTCCGGGGCGCCACGATCCGCAATATCGACGAGTTCGAGCGCGACTACCCCGATGCCTCGACGATCCTGCTCGAGCAGAATTACCGCTCCACCCAGACGATTCTTAGCGCGGCCAATGCGGTGATCGCGCGCAATCCCGATCGCCGACCCAAGAATCTCTGGTCTGAGGCCGGCCACGGCAACCAGATCGAAGGCTATGTCGCCGAGAACGAACACGACGAGGCGCGCTGGGTGGCCGAGCGGATCGATGCGCTCTCCGATGCCGGTAATACCAAACCGTCCGACGTCGCGGTGTTCTACCGGACCAACGCCCAATCGCGAGTCTTCGAGGACATCTTCATCAGGCTGGGGCTGCCCTACAAGGTCGTCGGTGGCGTCCGGTTCTACGAGCGCAAGGAGGTCCGGGACATCCTGGCCTACCTCCGGGTGGTCGCCAACCCGCTAGATCTGGTCAGCCTCCGGCGGATTCTCAACACGCCGCGTCGTGGCATTGGTGACCGGGCTGAGCTTTTCCTCGAGACGTATGCAGAGCAGGAGCGAATCCCCTTTGCCGAGGCACTGATCCGCGCCGACCTCATCCCCGGCCTCGCATCCCGCTCGGCCAATGCCATCGCCGAGTTCGTCAAGCTGCTCGGCGAACTGCGGCGGATCGCGGCCAGCGAGGAGCACGGCTCACCCAGCAACATCATCGAGGAGGTGCTCAGCAGGACCGGTTACCTGGCCGAGCTCGAGGCAAGCCACGACCCTCAGGACGAGGGCCGGGTGGACAACCTTCGAGAACTGGTCAGCGTAGCGGCGGAGTTCGAGGAACAGCGCGCTCAGATCTCACTGGTCGTGCCCGACATCGATATCGACGCAGTCACCGCCGCCGGCGGCTCGGAGGACATCGACGCGGTCGACGGCACGGTGGTGCCGGCCCCGGCAGATCTCGACGCGTTCCTCGAGCACGTTTCGCTGGTGGCCGATGCCGATTCGATCCCGGACCAGTCCGGTGGCGTGGTCACCCTCATGACCCTGCACACCGCCAAGGGACTGGAATTCCCGGTGGTGTTCCTGACAGGCATGGAAGACGGCATCTTCCCGCACCAGCGCACCTTCGGTGACATGACCGAGCTGGCCGAGGAGCGGCGACTGGCCTACGTCGGTATCACGCGCGCCGAGGGCCGGCTGTATCTGAGCCGGTCGCTGGCCCGATCGTCGTGGGGCACCCCGCAGTACAACCCGCCGTCGCGGTTCCTCGATGAGGTACCGACGGAGCTGGTGACCTGGACCGGCGCCATCGATCGTGAACCGTTCATCGGCTACGCCGACGAGGACCGTTCAGGTGGGCAGTACAGCGATCACGGCTACCGCGCCCAGCCCAACCGGGCGCCGGTCCGTTCGGTGTCCACCTTCGGCGCCAAGAAGCTCGACCGACCGGTGCCCAGCCTGCAGGTCGGGGACCGGGTCAGCCACGACACCTTCGGTCTCGGCACGGTGGTAGCGCTGCGCGGTGCGGCCGAAAAGGCGCAGGCCGAGGTCGACTTCGGCACCATGGGCCCCAAATGGCTGGTACTGCGCTTCGCCCCGCTGGAAAAGCTCTAGCGCGGCCACGGGCCCGATCCGAGCGGACCGCAGCGGGCCGATGGGCCCGCATAGGTCGGCGATTGCAGCAGCCGCAGGTCCCCGTCGCTGAACACCACCCGGTACCCCTTGGTCACCGCCTGATCGAAAACCGTGCGTGGTTTCGGACCGGCGTTGCCCCCGACATCGGGCTGGGACAGATCCAGCACTACGAAGTCCGACCGCAAGCCCGCCAGGCCCGCGATGGTCACGTAGTCCCGCCTGGTCAGATGTCCCGCGATCCGATCATCGGCCTCCACACACACCCCGCTCGGGATATGAGCCACGGTGGCGGCCTGGGCTCGCATCTCGGCGTCGAGGGTGAAGAGCTTGCCGGTGAACAGGTCGTGCAACACGGCCACATTCCGGTTGGCGGCGGTGATCACGACGGGGCAGGCCAGCAGGAACACCGCCAATGTCGCCGTGACTCGGGGCCGGGACCAGAGCCGCAGGCGGTCGGCTCCGTCGATCATGGCCAGGACCAGGATCACCCACGGCAACGCGTTGTAGTGATAGCCAGGTTCCCACAGCCGATGACGTTCGGCCGGCTCGAAGAAACGCTGTGCCAGCAGGGGGAGGGCGAGCAGTGAATAGCGTGACCGGAACGGCAGAAACGCCAACGGAGCCACCAGTAGGAGCAGCGTCCTGGTCTTGACGAAGGGCGAGAAGAACAGACTGATGGTGTGCCAGGGCTTGGTCAGGGTATTGGTGACAGCCGAGGACAGGTTGGGTCCGAGGGTGGGACCGTACTGCCAATAGGCGAACGCCCCGTTCGGTGCGAAATGCGGCAAGATCACGGCGGTCGTCAGTTCGTACATGAGTGCGCCTGCGCCAATGATCGCGAAGCCGAGCCATCGTGGCCGCCGAAAACATCGCAGGAATCCGATCAGTAACACCACGATGCCCATGTCCTCGCGAACCAGCAACAGCAACAGGGCGAAAACCACCAGTTGCCGATCGTCGCGGCGGTCCAGGGCATCGATGACCAATGCGAGGATCGGCACCCCGAACGCGACCTCGTGGAACTGGAAATTGACCATCGTCTGGAACGCCCAACTGAAGGCGTAGGCGAAGCCGATGGCGATCGAGACCCGGCTGGTGGTGCGCCGCCGGGCGAAGCGGTAGACCACCGGAATGGATGCCGCGATCAGCGCGGCCTGCAGGACGAGCAGGGCCCGCGGGTCGTCCCAGACCCAGTAGATCGGAGCGGCCAAGGCGATGATCGGATGGAAGTGGTCGCCGAAGATGTTGTATCCCGGGCCCTTGAGCGCGACGATCGGAGCCTGGAAATGGGCGTACCGGCGGATCGCCTGGTCGAAGATGCCGAGATCGTAACCGGCCGTGCCGAACTGCCGGTGGCGTAGCAGGGCGGTGAGGGCGTACACCCCGAACGCGCTGACGCACAAGACCCAGAGTGGCCAGCGCTCGCGGTGGTAGCCCAGCCACAGCATCCGGCGGGACTTGCGCTCGCTCGCGACAGCCGCCGTCATGCCTGCGGCCCGGTCAGCCGCCAGACCTGGCGTACCGCGAGCCAGGTCAGCCAGACCAGCAGAATGTTGCGCAAGGCCAGTACCGTCATCCACAGCGGCATGATCGCCTGCGCCTTGACGATCGCGTTGTATCCCACGGGATATTCCAGCTGTGTCAGGACTGCTGCGATGAGCGCCCACCGACCGAATCCGCGAACCGTTGGATCGCCGGGCGCCCGCACGGCCAACGCGGCGATCGGGCCGCCCAGCCAGAGCAGGTACTGCGGGCTCAGGGTCTTGTTGGTAACGGTCACGATCAAGGCCGTCGCGAGGAACAGCCAGCCGAGCGTTTCCGCTGTGGCCTGCGGATGTTTGTGCGCCCGCCACCACAGCGTGACCAACAGCAACCCGCCGAGCACGGTGAGGGCACTGGACAGTTGGCCGAACAGGTGGACGCCGGGGCCGGAGATCTCGAAGGCCTTGTACCGCGACAGTCCCACCGGCCATCGGCCCGAGTTGAACATCCGTGCCAGCATCAGCGGCGTGGCGCTCACCGCCTCGATCTGCAGGCCACGCGCGGTTTGCCAATGCAGGGGCGAGAATGTCCGGCTGATCCCGCCGATTGCCAGGGACAGACCGGCGAGCGCGAATCCGGTACCGAGGAAGCCGGCCAACACCGCCTTGCGGTCGTCGCGCCGGATGAGGAAGGTCGGCAGCATCACGGCCGGCCAGAGTTTCAGGGAGGCCCCGAGGGCCGTGAGGGCTCCGGCAAGGGCAGGTCGTCTGACCGCGACCAGGACGGCTCCGCCGGCCAGTACCGCGGGCACCAGGTCGAAGCGGAAGTAGGCCAGTGGTCCGATGGCCGGGACGAACCACAGCCACAGGTTGGTGGAGTCACCGCGATGCCGGCCATCCGATCTCCAGAGCACGGCGGTGAACGCGGCATCGACCGCGAGCATCGACAGTACGAACAGGATTAGGAACGCGACCTGGTTCAGCAATCCCAGCAGGAATTGGGGGATCAGCAGCCCGAGGACCGGCAGCGGATACTCCTGCAAGGTGTCGCGGAGTGAGCCGCCGGCGAACAACTGGTGCAGGCTGCGACCGTAATAGCGCACATCGCCGGCGACATCGCCTTCATGGGCGAAAACCAGAATGGACAATGTCAGCGCACGGGAGAGTAGCCAGCGCACCACGATCGCGGACCGCCCACCGGCGATGATGGTCTCCGGCAGCGGCAACTGCCAGCGCGATACTCCGCCATCGGGCCGCGCCGGGCCGGTGCCCGTCGCTGTCTTGCCCGCAGAGCCGGTCATCGCGCGGTTACCCCTCGATACTGTGCCCTCGTCCGGGCCGTCCCCGCTGATTATGCGTTGGGGTTGTAGGCACCAACGTCAATGCCGCGCGACTTCAGCCACGGCACCGGGTCGAGGTAAGGCCCGGTCATGCCACCTTGCCTGATTCCGAAGTGCAGGTGCGGGCCGGTCGATTCACCGTCGGCACCGATATCGGCGATGTGCTGTCCAGCCACCACGTGCTCGCCTTGGCTGACGAGCACGCTGTACATGTGGCCATAGATCGACAGGTCGCCGTTGCTGTGCTGGATCACGATCCAGTGCCCGAATCCCGCGGCTGGCCCCGCCTCCAGGACGACACCGTCACCGACCGCAACGATCGGCGACCCGAGCGGGCCTGCCAGGTCGATGCCCTCATGCATCACACCCCAGCGCATACAGAAACAGGAGGACATCCCGCCGGCGCTCGGGCGGACCCAGGTTCCAAGCACTGTCTTGCCGTCCTGGATCTCGGGCAGACTCGGCCGCGCCGGTAGCACCGATGCCGAGGGCGCCAAACCTTGGCCGGTCAGCCGGGTTCGACTACCCCGGGATACCCGTTCCGATCCGGCGGTGAGCCCGTCGTACCGACCGGGTTGGCTGCCCGTGGCCAGCGCGCTCAGGTCGGTCGCGACGCCGGCAGCGGTGTGCTGGGCGGACCCGGCCTGCGCACCGGCAACCCGTGCGGCGACCAGTTGATAGCCGTCAGCCGATCCCCAGACGGCCAGGGCTGCAGCCAGCGCGGGGATGGCCGGCGAACGCCGCCACATGGGGCGGGCTTGGACGGTGCGCTCGGCCGACCGCCGGTGGCGCGGCTTACCCGTCTCGGCTGATCTGGCGGCGAGGAACTCCGCCGCCGAGAAGGGGGCAGCGGCTGAGGCGGGGGTGGCCGAGGTGGTTATTACGTTCGGGAGGGGTGGCGGGATCGCGGGATCCGAATGCTCGCGGCCGAGCCGCGAGGCATTGTGGCGTCCCACCCAACCTCCTCGTCAACATGTCCTCCGTCCACGGCGGGCATGCGAACCGTGACAGCGCGTTACTGGGGGAGGCGTTGCCGAACCGTAACCTAGCGCTCGGCGCGAGGCAAACTTCTCATTCAGCTGTGAGACGAGGCGGAGGTGGCGTCAATCTGTTGCGCACAGGCCAGATCGGCCGCCATCCGTTCGGTCAGCGCGTCAGCGACGGTGTGAACGACGTCACGGTCGACGAGCAGTGAGAGATGCCCGACGCCGTGTACTCGAACCCGCGTCACAACCAGGTCGGGATGTTCCAAACTGGCGCTCCGGTTAGGCAGGACGACCTCGTCACGATCGGAGTAGATGGCTACGAATCGGCTCGTGCAGCTGGTGGGCATCGCGAGCTCGACCATGAGATCGGATCCTGGGCGGAGCTGTCGCGCCACCTTCAGGGGCAGCAGCCGGGCAGTCTGCGTGCCCGCGTGCGGCGAGCCGAGGGTGATGACGGTGTTGACGCGCTCGTCGCCGCCGAGTCGCTGCACGTAGTAGCGGGCAATGATGCCGCCGAGCGAGTGGCCGACGAGAAATACCTGCTCGTAGCCCGTCTGGGAGCACACCCGTTCGACATGCCGGGCCAGCGCCGCGGCGGCCGTCCGGACATCGGAGGTCAGCATGGAGTAGTTCACGGTGGTGATCCGGCCGTATCCCCGGCGGCGCAAGGTCCGCCGCAGGACGGCGAAAGCCGAGCGGTTGTCCACGATGCCGTGCAGCAACACGATCGGCGTACCGGAAGCGGCGATGTCGGCGAGCAGCAAACCGCGGGTCGCAGGGGAGAGCGGGTCGAGCCGGTGCCGCGGATCGTGGATCTCGTGCCGTTCGGCTATCACACCGGCCGGGTACAAGGCCACATGGGCCGCCAGCCAAGCCAACTCCTTGATCGCGCTGATGGCGTGCCTGGAGGCGATGACGGGCGCGTTTCGGGCCCACGCCGGAACGCCTGCGAGGAGGTCGGCGGCACCCTCGGCCGCCGGACGGGCCAGCTGCAGGGCAGCGGGCGGCTCGATGCTCGCCATCCTCTCGCAAACGGACATGTCGATCACCTTGGCACATCGCAGGCAACCTCGTCGGCGACCCGGCGGGATCGTGGCAGAAGTTGTTAGGACGTCCTAGTAATATCGCGGTCATGAACCCGATTCGTGTGGTGGTGGCCAAGCCAGGTCTGGACGGACATGACCGCGGGGCAAAGGTGGTGGCCAGAGCTCTGCGCGACGCGGGTATGGAGGTGATCTACACCGGCCTGCACCAGACGCCGGAACAGATCGTCGAGACCGTAATCCAGGAGGACGCCGACTGCGTCGGGCTGTCGGTGCTGTCCGGGGCGCACATGACGCTGTTCGCCCGGCTGCTGGAACTGCTCACCGAGCGCGACGCCAGGGACGTGGTGGTGTTCGGTGGCGGCATCATTCCGGAGGCCGACGTGCCCGAGCTGGAGAAACTGGGCGTGGCCAAGGTCTTCACCCCAGGCGCCACCATGGTCGAGATCGTGGATTGGGTGTCGACGAACGTGCCCGGGTCGCCGTAGCGGCGCCGATATCGGAGGTTGGCGAACGTCACGTTCGCAAACCCTTCGGCGGGCCCGCCGTTCGGGCTAGCCTGTTTTTCGGTGCTGGTTTCCGCTGCGCGCGCATCCGCTGCGCTTCGGTCCGGCGAAATTCTGTCAACAGAACGGAATGACTCGTGGATCTGTTCGAGTATCAGGCGAAGCAACTCTTCGCGGCTCACGGTGTCCCGGTGGGCCTGGGCGAAGTCGCCGACACCCCCGAGCAGGCGCGGGCAGTCGCGGAGCGCATCGGTGGCGTGACGGTGGTCAAGGCCCAGGTCAAGGCCGGTGGGCGCGGCAAGGCCGGTGGAGTGAAGGTAGCCAAGACGCCGGCCGAAGCCTATGAGCATGCCAAGGCGATTCTCGGCATGGACATCAAGGGCCACACGGTGCACCGGGTGCTCGTCGATCCCGGCGCCCAGATCGAGGAGGAGTACTACTTCTCCTTCCTGCTCGACCGTTCCAACCGGACGTTCCTGGCCATGGCCTCTGCCGAGGGCGGCATGGAGATCGAAGAACTCGCCGTACAACGTCCGGACGCGCTGGCCCGGGTGCCGATCGACGCCACGGTGGGCGTCGATCTGGCCAAGGCCACCGAGATCCTCACGCAGGCCAACTTCCCGGCCGAGGTCATCGCTTCGACGGCCGACACTGTGGTCAAGTTGTGGGAGACCTTCGTCCAGCAGGACGCCACCCTGGTCGAAATCAATCCGCTGGCCCGCGTCGCGTCCGGTGATGTCCTCGCGCTCGACGGCAAAGTATCCCTGGACGAGAACGCCAACTTCCGGCAGGCCGGCAACGAGGACCTCGAGGACAAGGACGCCGCGGATCCACTCGAGGCCAAGGCCAAGGAGAAGCACCTCAACTACGTCAAACTCGACGGCGAGGTCGGCATCATCGGAAACGGGGCCGGGCTGGTCATGTCGACCCTGGACGTGGTGGCCTACGCCGGCGAGGCCCATGGCGGCGTCAAGCCGGCCAACTTCCTCGACATCGGTGGCGGTGCCTCGGCCGAAGTGATGGCCAACGGCCTGGACATCATCCTCGGTGACCCGTCGGTGAAGTCGGTTTTCGTCAACGTCTTCGGCGGAATCACCTCGTGCGACGCGGTGGCCAACGGAATTGTGACCGCACTCGGGATGCTCGGCGCCGCCGCGACCAAGCCCCTCGTCGTCCGCCTGGACGGGAACAACGTGGAGGAGGGCCGGCGGATCCTCAACGAGGCCGCTCACCCGCTGGTGACCCAGGCCGACACCATGGACGACGGCGCCGACAAGGCAGCCCAACTCGCGCACAGCGCCAACTAAGGGAGTCTGACAACTACATGGCTATTTTCCTGACCGCAGACTCCAAGGTCATCGTCCAGGGCATGACCGGTTCCGAGGGCATGAAGCACACCCGTCGGATGCTCGCCTCGGGCACCACCATCGTCGGGGGAGTGAACCCCCGCAAGGCCGGCGAGACGGTCGACGTGGACGGGACCAACGTGCCGGTGTTCGGCACCGTGGCCGATGCCATCGAGAAGACCGGCGCCGACGTGAGCGTCCTGTTCGTCCCGCCACCGTTCACCAAGGCCGCGATGATCGAGGCCATCGACGCCGAGATCCCGCTCGCCGTGGTGATCACCGAGGGCGTGCCGGTGCACGATTCCACCGAGGCCTGGGCGTACAACGTCGCGAAAGGGTCCAAGACCCGGATCATCGGCCCCAACTGCCCAGGACTGATCAGCCCCGGACTGTCCAACGCGGGCATCATCCCGGCCAACATCACCGGCCCGGGCAAGATCGGGTTGGTCTCGAAATCCGGCACCCTGACCTACCAGATGATGTTTGAGCTGCGTGATCTCGGCTTCTCCACCGCGATCGGGATCGGCGGTGACCCGGTCATCGGCACGACCCACATCGATGCCCTGGCGGCGTTCGAGGCCGACCCGGAGACCGCGGCGATCGTGATGATCGGCGAGATCGGTGGCGATGCCGAGGAACGGGCCGCGGCGTACATCGCCGAGCACGTGACCAAACCGGTGGTGGGTTACGTGGCCGGTTTCACTGCACCAGAAGGCAAGACGATGGGCCACGCCGGTGCCATCGTCTCCGGCTCCTCCGGCACCGCGGAGGCCAAGAAGCAGGCGTTGGAGGCGGCTGGTGTGCAGGTCGGCAAGACGCCGAGCGAAACCGCGCGCCTGATGCGCCAGGTCTTGTCCGCCTAGTCTGCCAATCGGAAAAAGGGGTCGGTCAGGCGTCCAAGGGGACCGCGGAGCGCCGTCCAGTCAGCGTGCTGCCGGCGCTGGCCAGCACCACCATGATCAGGGCGATGGTTGTGTTCAGGCGTAGGGCCTGACCGAGCACCAGTACGCCGGCCAGGGCGGCGACGGCCGGCTCCAGGCTCATCAGTAGCCCGAAGGCCGCGGCGGACATCCGGCGTAGGGCGGTGAGTTCCAGCGAGTACGGGATAACCGAGGACAGCAGGGCGACAGCCAGGCCACCGGCGAGCACGCGCGGTTCCAGCAGCGCGTGGCCGCCCTGGGACACCCCGGCGGGGATGAGTAACACCCCGCCGACCACCAGGGCGGTGGCCAGCCCGTCGAGTCCGGCGAACACCGAGCCGATCCGCTTGGACATGACGATGTAGCCGGCCCAGAAAGTGCCGGCCAGCAACGCCAGCAGGATGCCGGCAGTGCTGAGGTTGCCGCCGCCGGAGTGTGAGCCGCCCAGGCCGAGCAGCGCCACACCGCCGCCTGCCAACATGACCCACACCACGTCGAGCAACCGCCGGGATCCCAGGACCGCCACAGTGAGGGGGCCCAGGAACTCGATGGTCACGGCCGGACCGAGCGGCAGGCGGTCCAGAGCCTCGTAGAAGCTCCAGTTCATCCCCGCGAGCATTGCACCGAACAGCACCGCGGCTCGCCAGTCCGCCCGGCTCCGTCCGGTTACCCGCGGTCGTACCAGCACCATCAGAACGATGGCTCCGAAGAGCAGCCGCAAGAACACCACGCCGGCTGGGCCGGCCTGCGCGAATAGCTTGTTGGCAAAGGCGGATCCGAACTGGACGGAGCTCACGCCGCCCAACACCAGGACCTGCGGTGGCACCGAGATACGCGTCGCGTTTCCCGGGGATGTCACGCCAGCCATGATGTCAGGCGTCTTGATCGGGTATCAAAGCCACCCGCGCGCCCTCTATTTCTAGGAAACAGCTAGGTATAACGTCATGCACTGCGTGAATCAGGTGTGAGACGGCTGAGGCTTCAACTGCTCCCAACTGCTCTTCGAAAGGGACTGCCATGACCGAGAACTCCGGTGGGTACAACGATCCCCAGGTGCCACCGGCGCCCGAGCAGTATCCGCCGGCGCAGAGCTATCCGCCGCCCGCGGCCCCGCCGCCAACGGCCCCTGACTACTCGCCGCCTGACTACTCGCCGCCGCCGAACGTCCCTCCGGCCCAGACCTACCCGCCGGTCGAGGGTTACCCACCCCCAGCCCAGGGATACCCGCCGGTCGCCGACAACGCCCCGCCGTGGACAGCGCCGGTTCCTGGCCAACAGAACGCGTTCGGGGGCTCCGCCTCGGCGAATCTGCAGAATTTCGATCCCAAGACGGTGAATCCGCTGGACTGGGGCATCATGGCCGCGGGCCTGCTGGCCTTGATCTTCTCGTTCACCAGCTATTACAAGTACTCGCTCAAGTTGTCGGCCCTTGGCATCAGCCAGTCCAGCAGCGCTTCAGTCAGCGCCTGGCACGGATTCTTCGGCTGGTTCGCCGCGATCGTCGCCTTCGCGGCGGCGGCGTTGCTGGCCGCGCACCTGATCGCCAAGGTCAGCCTGCCGGTGCCGCTGCGCCTGGTGGTGCTCGGCGGCTTCGCGCTCGCCCTGCTGTGCGCCCTCTTGGCTCTGGTCGTCGTGCCGGGCAACACCGGCGGCGCCGGGGCATTCGGTGTCAAGATCGACAAGGGACATAGCTTCGGCTACTGGCTGAGCCTGTTCGTCCTGCTCGCTGGAACCGGACTGGCGTTCGTGCGCTTCCAGCAGACCGGCGGAAAGTTGCCGGGCAAGCCGGCCTGAGCAGGCTCCTCGCTTAGTCTGAGGTCGTGACCACGTCGAGCGAGTACCGCCAGCCCGAGCGCGGCCAGGCCGAGCGACGCGCCCTGGACCGCCTGGATCAACTCGCGGGAGCCGCGCTGGTCAGAGCGCGGCCCTGGGACGTGATCGGGGCCGCGCTCGCCGGTCCGATGTTGCTGTGGGGATTCTTCGGCTGGTTCGGCACGGTCGGTGACGCCGGAGGCGGGGTGCCCGGCTTCTTCGGCGGGACCGGCGCGGCCGGCATCAGCTTGGTCCTGGCCGGGTCCGCCCTGACCCTGAATCTCGTGCTCGCCGGCAAGGCGCACACGAACAGCGCGCCACCGGTGGCGGTTCTGCTGGCCGGATCTGCTGTCATCGTCATTCTCGGCGGCCTCGTCGCGAAACCGGACAGCTCGACCATCGGGGCGGGCGCCGTGGCCGGCCTGCTCACCGCAATCAGCCAGGCCACCACCCTGACCATCGGCTGGGTCAAGGGCAGCGGCAAGGCGGTCAAGGCTGCCCGGGTCGCCGCTCTGGTCGCCCAGCAGGATGCCGCGGACCAGGCCGGCGCGGGACGAGCGGCCAGACCCCAGTACGGCCCCGGGGGGTATCCACAGACCCAATACCCGTCAGCGACATATCCGCAGGCCCAGTACCCGCAGGCCCAGTACCCGCAGGCCCAGTACCCGCAGACCCAGTACCCGCAAGCCCAGTACCCGCAAGGCGAATACTCACAGCAGCAATACCCGCCGCCCCCGTACGGGCAGCAGTACCCGCCTGATCAGCAATCGTCCGGCGGGTACCCACAGCAGTACCCGCCACCTGGGTACTACGGCGGGTCGGCGCCCGGTCGGGGGTAGCGCCCAACACCGGACGGCTCCTCGGACGGCGCGCCTGATCGGCAATGCCGGTCGGCTTTGCGAGCCTGGGATGATGGCGAATTCCGACGAGTACCCAGCGGGCTGGCTGACCCAGTTCCGGCGTGGTGCCGTCGGCGGTGTGCTGCTCTTCGTCCTGGCCGTGGTACTCACGGCAATCCCCACATTCCTGGCCTGGCTGGCGCCGGGGGCGGACTCGACGTCGGCTGGTCGGGCGCTCAAAGCTGCCATGGTCGTAGCGATCTCCGGCAACCAGGGCGGCGTCGTGCTCAACGGAACATCGGTGAGCTTGTCGCCACTGCTGGTCAGCTTGCTGCTCGGCTGGCTGGTGGTGGGTCAGGCCCGTGGTCAGGACACCGCCATCGGGTTCGCCGGCCTGGTGACCGGGTACACCGTGGTGACCGCCATGGCCGCGCATTGGTCGCAATTGGGTGCCACGCGGGTTCCGGTGGCCAGTTCGGCCGTCGCCGCCTGTTGTTTCGTCCTGTCGGTCGGTGGCGCCGCTA
This sequence comes from Pseudonocardiales bacterium, assembly GCA_030840295.1. Taxonomy (GTDB): domain Bacteria; phylum Actinomycetota; class Actinomycetes; order Mycobacteriales; family Jatrophihabitantaceae; genus Jatrophihabitans_A. The sequence goes on along the minus strand of JAVEET010000088.1, from coordinate 9,388 downwards.
GGTTCGGCCCGGCGTACTGGAATCGGCTGGCCGAGCGCTGGCGTCAGGTCGGCAAGGCTGCGGCCGGGATCTGCGCGGTGTACGTGCTGGCCGCCGCGCTGCTGGCCGCCGGCGTGCTCGCCACCCACCTGCATGAAGCGGCACGGCTGCAGGGTGTCCTCGCGGGAGGAGCGGCCGGCCTACCGGTCGCTCTGCTCGGTATCGCGGCGACGCCGAACGCGGTGCTCAGCGGAGTCGGCTACCTCACCGGGCCCGGATTCGAGGTCGGCAGCCATACCTCGGTGTCGATGTTCGCCGTGGTGCACGGACAGCTACCGGTGTTCCCCCTGTTGGCGGGCGTGCCCTCAGGACGTCCGGCCACGGCCCTGGGAGCAGCGGTCGGGGTGCTCACCGCACTCGTGGCGGGCTGGCTCGCGGTCCGGCTGGTATCCGGGAGTGCCCGGCCATCGGACCGGCCGGTGGCAGACGTCGGAATCGATGTGCTGCTGGCTGCCCTGGGTGCGGGGGTGATGCTGGCCGGGCTCAGCGCCCTCGCCGCGGGGGGCGTGGGTAGCGGATCGCTCAGCCATGTCGGCGCAACCGGATGGCAGGTCGGAGCGGCCATCGTGGCGTTGGCCTCCGCCGCCTCCGCGATCTGGGTCGGCATCGACCGGTTGCGACACCGGGCGGCCGGAGTTCAAGCCTCGGTGGAAGGGCCGCCGGCTCCCCGGTTGCGACAGGTGCCGGGGCCGGCTCCGAGTGAGAGCAGCGGGCGAGACGACGGCTCCGGACCCGACCGGGAGGAACGGCGGCTGCGCAGCACCGGGTAGATTTCTTCCCGTGCCCGTCCGGCTGGTGGTTCTCGCGTCCGGTTCGGGCACCACTCTGCAGGCCGTGTTGGATGCCGCGGCCGAGGCGGACTTTCCGGCGACGGTGGTCGCGGCAGGCACCGATCGCCCCGGTTGCGCAGCCATGAAGCGCGCCGCCGATGCGGGGGTGCCGACCTTCTCGCTGGCGCTCGCGGACTTCGGTTCCCGGGCTGCTTGGGATGATGCCCTCTTCGCGTCGATCACCGAGTTCGAGCCGGACCTCGTGGTGCTGGCCGGGTTCATGCGGGTCATCGCCGGCGAAACGGTGCAACGGTTCCCGATGGTCAACACACACCCGTCCCTGCTGCCGTCGTTTCCCGGCGCCCATGCGATATCGGACGCGCTTGCGCACGGGGTGAAGGTCACCGGTGTCACGGTCCACCGGGTCGACGCCGGGCTGGACTCCGGCCCGATCCTGGCCCAGGTCGCGGTGCCGGTGCTGGATTCGGACACCGAAGACAGCCTTCGAGCACGCATTCAGAATGCGGAAAGGCCATTGTTCATCAGCACAATCCGACAGTTATGTATATCGATTGAGGAGTCCCGCGAGTGAGTCGTATCCCCGTCCGACGTGCCTTGGTAAGCGTGTACGACAAGACCGGACTGGAGGATCTGGCTCGGGGTCTGCACGCTGCGGGCATCGAGATCGTCTCGACGGGCTCGACCGCGGCCACGATCTCCGAGCTCGGCGTGCCGGTGACGCCGGTCGACTCGGTGACGGGCTTCCCGGAGATCTTGGGGGGACGGGTGAAGACCCTGCACCCGCATGTGCACGCCGGTCTACTGGCCGATCAAGGCAATCCTGAGCACTTGGCCACCGTCGAGGGGTTGGGTATCGACACCTTCCAGCTCGTCGTGGTCAACCTGTACCCGTTTCGCGAGACCGTCGCCTCGGGTGCGGCGCCGGATGAGATCGTGGAAAACATCGACATCGGTGGGCCCGCGATGGTGCGCGCATCGGCGAAGAACCATAGCTCGGTCGCCGTCGTCGTGAGTCCATCGTCCTATCCGGAGGTGCTGGCCGCGGTGACGTCGGGTGGATTCGAGCTCGCCGAGCGGCAACGGTTGGCCGGCAAAGCCTATGCACACACCGCCTCCTACGACGCGTCGGTGGCCAACTGGTTCGGAGCGCAGACCATCGCCGCCGGCAAGGCCGGTCAGACCGGGCTCGAGGACGAGACCCACTGGCCACCGTACGTCGGCCAGGCGCTCGAGCGGGCCGAGGTGTTGCGCTATGGGGAGAACCCGCACCAGGCCGCAGCCCTGTACGTCCAGCAAGGTGTGGAGGCCGGCATCGCTCAGGCTGAGCAGTTGCACGGCAAGGCGATGAGCTTCAACAACTACGTCGACGGTGACGCTGCCTATCGGGCGGCCTACGACTTTTCCGAGCCGTGCGTGGCCATCATCAAGCACGCCAATCCTTGTGGCATCGCGGTCGGGGCAGATATCGCCGAGGCCCATCTCAAGGCGCACGCCTGTGATCCGGTGTCGGCCTATGGCGGTGTGATCGCCACCAACCGCGCTGTTACCGAGACCATGGCCGAGCAGGTCAAGGACATCTTCACCGAGGTGATCATCGCTCCAGCCTTTGACGAGGCAGCGCTCGCCGTGTTGAGCAAGAAGGCAAATCTGCGGTTGCTGGTCGCGGCCGGCCCGCGTCCGTCCGGGCCTGAGGTGCGCCCGATCTCCGGTGGTGTCCTGATGCAGGATGCCGACGGGATCGACGCGCCCGGTGATGATCCATCGAACTGGACTCTCGCTGCCGGAGCCGCCTTGGACGAGGCCGGACTGGCCGACCTGGAATTCGCCTGGCGGGCGGTGCGGGCGGTGAAGTCCAATGCGATCCTGCTCGCCCACGGTGGCGCGTCGGTCGGGGTCGGGATGGGACAGGTCAACCGGGTGGATTCGGCGAAGCTGGCGGTGGCGCGCGCCGGTGAACGCGCCGCCGGGTCCGTCGGCGCCTCGGATGCCTACTTCCCCTTTCCCGACGGTCTCCAGGTGCTCATCGACGCGGGCGTCGCGGCCATCGTCCAGCCGGGTGGGTCGATCCGGGACAACCTGGTGATTGATGCCGCGAATGCTGCCGGCGTGACGATGTACTTCACCGGCACCCGGCACTTCGCCCACTGAGTCGATGAACCGAGTCGGGGCGACGGGCGCACCGGAATGGTTCGACGCGCTGATCCGTGCGGCGCAACCTCTCGATCCGGATGCACCGGCGGACGTCCGACCGATGCCCGAGGTTCACGACGAGGACTTTGCGGGAGTGGATCTGCAGGGCGTCGGGCTGGACCGGGTGTCCTTCGTCCGATGTTCCTTCGAAGAGGCAGTACTCGCCGAGTCGGTGACCGAGGGCTGCTCTTTCACCGATTGCTCCTTCGACCGGGCCGAATTCCTCGACTCGTCGCAGCTGCGGACGGCGTTCGTGGCGTGCTCCTTCAACCGCACCGGTTTCGCGCGATCTACCGTGACGGACTGCAAGTTCTCGGGGTCGGTCTTCACCGACACGACATTGCGCACCATGACCATAAGCGGCGGTGACTGGAGCGCCGTGTCCTTGGCCGGCATCGACCTGCGCGGCCTCGACTTCTCCGATGTGAAGCTGGTCGGGGCCAACCTGGTCGGCGCAAAACTGGATCGATCGGTGTTCGCCCGGGCCAACTTGACCGGCGCGCGATGGCGGGATGCCTCGCTTCGGGACGCCGATCTGCGGGGAGCTCTGATCGAGGGCCTGGATCCGCGCGTGGTTGACCTCACCGGAGCCCGGGTCGAGGTGGCGCAGGCCATCGTCCTCGCGCAGTATTTCGGCATCCGGATCGGCTGAGAATCGCCTCAGGACCGGCCGAACAGCCTGGCCCAGAATCCCGGCCTCCGGCGGGTCGCCGGCTGCAGGGCCGCGGCCGTCTCCTCGCCGGTGATCCGCCCGGCGTAATCGCCGTCCGCCTCGGGCCCGCGGTCGGAGGGAACCGGGCAGCTTTCAAGGCCATGGGTCGCCGGGAGCTGTGGTGCGAGAGCGGTCTCAGCCGGCGCGTCGCCCGGCTGCCACGGATCGGCGAACAGCAGAAAATCGGTCAGCGCCACTGAGGCGGAGCCGTCCGCCGTTAGCCCGAACCAGGTGGGGTAGGTCCCGTCCCCCCAACCGGCCCGGAAGGCCGCGAGCGCCGCGCCGCCCTCGCGCGGACTCGCTACGGCCGCCTCGAAGGGCGTGGAGTCGATTGCCTCGGACACCGGGTCCTCCAGCATGCCGTCGTCCGAACGCATCGCGACGCTGAGATCGCTGATGGCGGCCGGACTGGCGAAGCATCCAGTGCCGGCTTCCACGGCGTAACCGACGAACTCGCCGATTCCCATGGCCCCGGTCGCCGCCGGGTCGGTCCGCCCGAGTTCCCACTCGACGATCGGCGCCGGCGGTTGCGCCAGAGCACCGAACGAGATGAGCGCCGCCATGACCCGGGCATGGTCGGCATCGATGGTGGCGACGGCAACCGACACCGGATGTACTCCGGCCGGCACAGGTCGCAGAAACGGCTTCTCGTCCTGGTCGGCCAGGTAGGGATCACAGGCCACGAGCCGGCCGTCCGGCAACGGGATGGAGCCGAGCGTCACCATGCTCACCGGATGGGGTTCGGCGCCCCGCTCGCTGTGGTCGGTGATGCCGCCTGCGCCGAAGGCCTGATACACCCAGGTCGGACGTTGCTGATGCCATTGCGCGCCCGAGGTTATCGTCGCGGAAAGGCTGACCGAACACGCTGGCAATGCGAATGCATCGGACATGGGCTGACCCTAGCCGGGCACCGAGGTGTTCGAGGGGTGCGACGACGTTCGAGGCCGCCGAACTGGCAAGATAGGCCCGTGACTGCGACGATTCTCGATGGCAAAGCCACCCTGGCCACGATCAAGGCCGAATTGAAGCAGCGGGTGTCGGCGCTGGCCGAGCGAGGTATCGTGCCCGGGTTGGGCACCGTGCTCGTGGGCGACGACCCTGGCAGCAGGTGGTATGTCGCAGCCAAGCACCGGGACTGCGCCGAGATCGGCATCGCCAGCATCCAGCGTGAGCTCCCGGCCGGCAGCAGCCAGGCCGAGGTGGAGGCTGTGGTCGACGAGCTCAACGCCGACCCGTCCTGCACCGCGTTTCTCGTTCAGCAGCCGACCGGCCTGGACGAATTCGCGATCCTCAGCCGGGTCGACCCCGTCAAGGATGTGGACGGCCTGCATCCGGTGAACCTCGGATCGCTGGTTCTCGGCGCACCCGCCCCGTTGCCGTGCACGCCGCTGGGCATCATCGAATTGCTGCGCCGCTACGACGTCCCGATCGCCGGGGCCCACGCCGTGATAGTGGGTCGTGGCTTGACCGTCGGACGCCCGCTGGGTTTGCTGCTGACCCGCCGTAGCGAAAATGCCACCGTGACCCTGTGCCACACCGGTACCCGCAATCTTGCGGGATTCATCCGGCAGGCGGACATCGTGGTCGCCGCGGCCGGTGTGCCGAACCTGATCACCGCCGACATGGTCAAGCCCGGGGCCGCGGTGCTCGACGTGGGCGTGAGCCGGGTCGACGGCAAGATCGCCGGAGACGTTGCCGCGGAGGTCACCGCGGTGGCTGGTTTCGTCGCGCCCAATCCCGGCGGGGTGGGGCCGATGACCCGGGCCATGCTGCTGAACAATGTGGTGGTGGCGTCCGAGCGGACCGCCGGCCTCTGGGTTGCCGCCCGGCCGGTCTCGAACTGAGCGACGCCGCATGGTCAAGTGGATCCACAGCCAGGACCTGAAGGAGATTCCGTTTCTCCTCGTCCTGTTGGTGGAGACGGCGGCCGTGGGCTCGGTCCTGGCCGCGCCCCAGCACTGGCTCCGGGCGGTGGCGACCATGACCATCGGACTGGTCGCGGCCGGCCTGTTCCGCCTACTGCTCAGTGACGTCCAATCCGGCCTGCTGCGGGTCCGTCGGCGTTCCTTCGATGTTGCTTGTTATTGGACCTTTGCCGGCCTGGCACTGGCCTTCGCGTTGCGGTTGTCCGAGCGGTGATGTCGTGCGCTCGACGGCCTGTTCTACCCGCGCGTGAGCGTGCTCTCGTTCTCGCCCTCGACTGATCACGCGCTCGGCATCGGCGGTAACCTCGCAGGCATGACGACTCCCGTGAATGTCACAGTGACCGGTGCGGCCGGTCAGATCGGTTATGCCCTGCTTTTCCGGATCGCCTCCGGTCAACTGCTCGGCCCGGACGTGTCCGTGCGACTGCGATTGCTCGAGATAGCGCCAGCACTCAAGTCCGCCGAGGGCACCGCGATGGAACTGGACGACTGCGCGTTTCCGCTGCTGTCCGGCATCGACATCACCGACGACGCCACGAAGGCCTTCGACGGCGTGAACATCGCTCTGCTGGTGGGCGCTCGCCCGCGGACCGCCGGTATGGAGCGCGGTGATCTGCTCTCGGCCAACGGCGGCATCTTCAAGCCCCAGGGTGAAGCCATCAACGCCGGTGCGGCCGACGATGTGCGGGTGCTGGTAGTCGGCAACCCGGCCAACACCAACGCGTTGATCGCGGCCTCGCACGCCCCGGACGTCCCGACCGAGCGGTTCACCGCGATGATGCGGCTGGACCACAACCGGGCACTGTCGCAGCTGGCAGCCCGAACCGGCACGACGGTGAACGACATCTCGAGGGTCACGATCTGGGGTAACCACTCGGCTACCCAGTACCCGGATATTTTGCACGCCGAGATCAACGGCAAGAACGCCGCCGAGGTCGTCAACGACCAGGCGTGGGTCGAGTCCCAGTTCATCCCGACGGTCGCCAAGCGTGGCGCGGCGATCATCGAAGCCCGCGGCGCCTCATCGGCCGCGTCGGCCGCGAATGCCGCCATCGACCATGTCTACGACTGGGTGAACGGAACTCCGGAGGGGGACTGGACGTCGGTCGGCCTGGTTTCGGACGGCTCGTACGGCATCCCGGCGGGCCTCATTGCCGGCTTCCCGGCGCGTTCGGTCAACGGTGCCTGGGAGATCGTCCAAGGCCTGGAGATCGGCGACTTCGCCCGTCGCCGGATCGATGCCTCGGTGGCTGAACTGGTCGGCGAGCGGGATGCGGTCTCCGAGCTCGGCCTGATCTAGCTTTTGCGCGGTTCCTCCCGCGGTTGGTACAGCCCCTGAGTCGCTATTGCGGCTCAGGGGCTTTTTGTCGTCCATTCCTAGTGAAAATCACGAAAATTTCACGATCCGCGGAGACGTCGGTCACGAATAGCATGGGTCAGCTCCTCCTTTCCGCACAGAAAGGCCTGCACGATGTCAGATGCCACCCGAAGGAACTTCCTGATCGCCACCGGAGCCGGAGCAGCTGCTGCCGGCGTCGCCGCGGCGATCCCCGTCTCGGCCGCGGCGAACGCCAGCTCGTCCGCCGCTCAGAAACCGCTGACGAAGCCGGCCGATGCCGAGCCGCTCGTCGCCCACATCAGCGACCCCGATACCGGTGAGGTCTGCCTGCTGGTCGGTAACCGTGAAGTCGTCGTGCATGACCACGACCTGGTGGCCAGGCTGACTCGGGCCGCCTCACCGCTCTTCAGCCAGGGGGTGTGAGTCATGTCCTCACATCGCGAAGCACCGGAGATCTCCAAGGACCCGGTGGCCGACAACACCGACGTGTACGCGTTCGTGAGCCCGGACCGTCGGGACACCGTCACGCTGATCGCCAACTTCATCCCGTTGCAGCAACCGGACGGTGGACCTAACTTCTTCGAGTTCGGCGACGACGTGTTGTACGAGATCCACGTTTCGAACGCAGGGGATGCCCGCGCCGACGTCACCTACCAGTTCCGATTCCACACCGAGATTCGCAACAAGAAGACCTTTCTCTACAACACCGGTCCGATCGCCTCGATCACCGCGAAGACGTGGAACCGGCCGCAGTTCTACTCGGTGACCCGACTCAGCAGGGGACGCGATGCTAAGGCCAAGGTGCTGGCCCAGGACCTGACCGTGCCGCCGGTCAACGTCGGGATCCGCAGCACGCCCAACTACGCGGGGACTTTCACCCAGGCCGCCGTTCACGACATCGGTAGCGGTCGGCGGGTGTTCGCCGGCCAGCGCGCAGAAGGTTTCCACGTCGACCTGGGCAGTATCTTCGATCTCGGGGCGCTCCGCCCGTTCCAGATGGCACATCTGATCCCGTCGGCCACCGCCGTAGGCGTGAACGGAACCCAGGGCCTGAACGTCCACAGCATCGCGATCCAGGTTCCGATCAGCGATGTGGCCCGTGGCGGCAAGACCCCACACAACGTGTTGGACACCGGATCGGTCATCGGTGTCTGGGCGACCGCGAGCCGGCGCAAGTCCCGGATCTTTGATTCCCGCAGCGGGCAAACACATGGTTTCGGTCCGTATCAGCAGGTGTCCCGGTTGGGAAACCCGTTGTTCAACGAAGTGATCGTGCCAATGGCGGACAAGGACCGCTGGAACGCCCTGGAACCGCACTCGGACGGTTCGTTCGCCAAATACGTCACGAAGCCAGAACTGGCAGGCCTGCTTCCGGTGCTGTACCCGGGCGTCTTTCCCAACCTGGCCAAGTACAGCAAGCCTCGAGCCGACCTTCAGGCGATCCTGCTGACCGGAATACCCACCCCGGTGCTGAAGGTGTTTCAGAACTACACCGGACCGGTGCTGGCGGACATGCTGCGGCTCAATCTCGCAGTGCCACCGGCGACCAAGCCGAGCGAGCTGGGCATTCTGGGAGGCGACTTCGCCGGATTCCCCAATGGCCGCCGCGTGATCGACGACGTCGTAGCCATCGAGCTGCGGGCCATAGCTGGCGCCACGATCCCGCTGGTCGACCCGACCTACAAGCCGGACCCGGCCTCGGCCGGCCTGAACGACGGCACCTCCAACACCAATTCCCCTTATCTTCCAGCGTTTCCGTATCTCGGCACGCCAGCCGGTGGGTACCAGACGCTGCCCGGCACGCCAGCCGCGTAAGGGGATCAGCGCTATGACCGAAAACAACAGCCATGCCGGCCAGGGCTCGGTGCTGCTCGACATCGGCGACGATATCGGCGCCTTGGTGGTCATGATGCCGGCCGCGCTGGAGGGGTTCGAGATCGAGGTCCGGCCGGTCGGATCTCACGGACCCGACGAGCCGCACCCGGTGCATGTGGGTGTCGTGGGCCGACCGGTCGACAACCGGATGCACTACTCGGCGGTCTTCGGCCAGCTGCGTCAAGGTGGCTACGAGGTCTATATCCGCCCGGACGGTCCCGTGCGGCTCAGCGTGTCCGTAGCGGGCGGGCAGGTGAGCGAGGCGAACTGGCCGGGAGTCAGCTGAACGTCACGAGCAACCCGTCGTCGTAACCGCTCGTCGCCTCGACCGCCGTGAGCGTCGAGGCGATGAGGCGGTGGCAGCTCGTTGTGTTCCGCTACGCGAGAACATCGATTGCCGACCGGCCGAAACTGCGCCAGGCTCGAGTTCATGCTGAGCTCGGTCGCTGTTCTCTCCGATATCCATGGTGTGCTGCCCGCCCTCGATGCCGTGCTCGCGGAAGCCGATGTTCGGGCG
>JAVEET010000049.1 GCA_030840295.1 Pseudonocardiales bacterium | reverse complement strand
TGTTCGCAGCTCGTCCACGGCCGGCGGCCGCGTCCGAATCGGTTTCGGCTTCGCTGGCCGGTCGCAGGCCGGCGCGCAACAGCAGCGACGCACTTGCCGCCACGACATTCAGCAGGAGGACGCCGAGAATGATGGATCGGACGCCGTTCTGATCATCCACGCCGAGGACGTAACCCACCTCGGCGGCGATGGCCAGCCAGATGATCGCCGTCACCCGGCCGCTTCGGATGGCCAGCCCACTGACCAGCGCGAACTGCATTACGGCCAGGCAGGCCCCGAGAGCGGCAAAGAGCCAGATGTCGGAGTCCAGTTCGGGGTACTGATTGCCGGCCACAACGACCGATACCAGACCACCGGCCAGCGCGCACACGGCCACCACGGCGGCGCCGAGCACGATGATGGCGCCGGCGGCACGTAGGAACAGGTCGCGGTGTCTGCCGTGGTCGGTCATCGATGCGAAAAGGACGTGGGCCACCGACTGCGGCAGCCACAGGGCCGCCTTCGTCATGACTGATCCCGCGGCGTACACGGCGGCAGAGCGGGTATCCAGGACGTGGCTGGCCAGCAACAAGTCCATCACGCTCAGCAGCAGGAAGACTCCGTAGGCGTGCGCGGCATGGGCAGATTCGGTCAACAACGATGAGGACTCCGCGATCAGCGAGGCACCCTCCTCGACTCCGGAGGGCTGCTCGTTACTGTCCATCCGGGCGTGACGCGGCAACTTCAGCAGGCACACCGCCGCCGTGACCGACACGCCGGCCGCCAAGGCGCCCAGAGTGCTAGTCGCGGTACCGCCCAGGACCAGACCCGCCAGTGCCGCCCCCGAGCGTCCGAGCATGCCGGCGAAGGTGGTCATGGCCAGGCCGGCGAACCGCTGATGGCCCTGCCAGACACCCTGGCATAGGCCCTGCATGGCCACTCCCGGTAACGCCAGGGCCAGGAAAATCGCAGCCATCGGCATCGGGAGGTGCAGAAACGCCACCTCGAGCGGGGTAAGGAGCAGAAACAGCAGGCCCACGCCCAAAGCAAGGCCGCCGCTCACGCGGATCAGGTCGTGTACCTGCCCAGTGGCCACCCGCCGGGCCGCCACAGCCTGCAGGGCAAAGGCCGGCACCGAACCGACCAGTAGCAGGTTCATCAGGGCAACGAAGGCCGAGTAATCCCTGACATGCAGGACCCGGGCCGCAGTCAACAGCAGGACGTAGGCAAAGACGTTGCCGAGCATGGCGGCTGCCGTGACCCCTACAAAGCCGCGCGCGAGATCCCGCGGGCTGGAGGATGCGGCTTCCGACACGTCGACGCCTTCCTTCCTTCCTGGTCCGAACCTGGTCCGAACCACGCGATTGTGTAACACCCGGCATGCCTAGGCTGCCAGGTGTTACACAATCGGGTCTGTCACGGCAACTCGCAGAGATAGATCGTCGTGCCGGGCAGGATCTTGCCGCGCAGCGGTGACCAGCCGCCCCATTCATCAGTCAAGGTATCCGGCCATTCGGGTTCGACCACCTCGACCAGCCGAAATCCCGCGCCCACGATCTCGCGAACACGGTCGGAGAAGGTCCGATGATGCTCAACGTAGGTCGCCCGGCCCTGCTCGTCGAATTCGACATACGGGCTGCGGTCGAAGTAGGACATCGAGGCCGTCAGACCCTCAGGCCCCGGGGAGTCGGGAAAGGCCCATCGGATCGGGTGGGTGGTTGAGAAGACCCATCGGCCGCCTGGTCGCAGGACGCGGGCAGCCTCGGCCATCACTGCCGCGGAATCGGCGACGAAGGGCACCGCGCCGTACGCGGTGAACGCCAGGTCGAAGGTGTCGTCGGAAAACGGCATGTGTTGGGCGTCGGCCTGCACTACTGGCACTGCCAGTGCGGTCGACGGGGTCGCCGCCGCGTCCGGCCGACCATGCCGCAGCATTGCCGCTGAGATGTCGAAGGCCACCGGACGCACGCCATGTCCGGCCAACCACTTCGAACACATCGCCGAGCCGGCGCCCACCTCGAGCACCAGCTTGCCGGCGAGGGCTCCGATGGGTCCGAGTAACGCAGCGTCTTCCTCCCGCAGGCCTTCGGGGCACCACACGAAGTCCGCTGCCCCGAGAAAGCTGCCGTGCTCGCGGTGATAGTTCTCGGCATCGGCGTCCCACCACGTCCGGTTGGCCCTCGCCGACTCCGCCGGCCCGACCGAGCGCCGCCCTACTCCTACCGTGCCGAGATCTCGCTCCGTACCCACAGCAAAGAACCTAGTGGCATCGGTTGCTGCTGTTGACGGTCCGGATCCAGTGGCGACCAGATTACGGCCCGAACGCGCTTCAGGGCCCGCATTTCCTGATGCACACGCGCCTGGAGTAGGCTTGAGCCTGCGGAACAGGTCTGTGGCCTCGACAGGGAGTAGGCCGCTCGTCTTCATCGTCCCGAGCCGGGGCGAGGTGGGCGATCCGACCGGTCCGCATCGTTCTACCACTTGTCAGGATCTATCTACTCAATGACGTCCACCATCGAGCCCACACGCACCGCACCGCAGGTCGCAGTCAACGACATCGGCACCGCCGAGGATTTCCTCGCCGCCATCGACAAGACCATCAAGTACTTCAACGACGGAGACATCGTCGAAGGCACCATCGTCAAGGTCGACCGCGACGAAGTCCTTCTCGACATCGGGTACAAGACCGAAGGCGTCATCCCGTCGCGTGAACTGTCCATCAAGCACGATGTCGACCCGTCCGAGGTCGTTTCCGTGGGAGATGAGATCGAGGCCCTCGTCCTTCAGAAGGAAGACAAAGAAGGCCGGCTGATCCTGTCCAAGAAGCGCGCTCAGTACGAGCGGGCGTGGGGCACCATCGAGGAGAAGAAGGATCGCGACGAGGTCGTCGAAGGCACCGTCATCGAGGTCGTCAAGGGCGGTCTGATCATCGACATCGGGCTGCGCGGCTTCCTGCCGGCCTCGTTGGTCGAGATGCGCCGGGTCCGTGACCTGCAGCCTTATGTGGGCAAGGTCCTCGAGGCGAAGATCATCGAACTCGACAAGAACCGCAACAACGTGGTCCTGTCGCGCCGCGCGTGGCTGGAGCAGACCCAGTCCGAGGTGCGCAGCGACTTCCTGAACAAACTGGCCAAGGGCCAGGTGCGTTCCGGCGTGGTCTCCTCGATCGTCAACTTCGGCGCGTTCGTCGACCTCGGCGGCGTCGATGGTCTGGTGCACGTCTCCGAACTCTCCTGGAAGCACATCGACCACCCCTCCGAGGTCGTCGAGGTCGGTCAGGAGGTCACGGTCGAGGTGCTCGACATCGACCTTGACCGCGAGCGCGTGTCGCTGTCGCTGAAGGCCACCCAGGAAGACCCGTGGCGCCAGTTCGCGCGCACCCACGCCATCGGCCAGGTCGTGCCTGGCAAGGTCACCAAGCTGGTTCCCTTCGGCGCGTTCGTCCGGGTTCAGGATGGCATCGAGGGACTGGTGCACATCTCCGAGTTGGCCGAGCGCCACGTGGAGATCCCGGAGCAGGTCGTGAACGTCGGTGACGAGCTCCTGGTGAAGGTCATCGACATCGACCTCGAACGCCGGCGGATCTCGCTTTCGCTGAAGCAGGCCAACGAGGGTGCGCTGGTCGACGAGAACTTCGATCCGTCGCAGTACGGCATGGAAGCTCAGTACGACGACAAGGGTGAGTACATCTACCCCGAGGGATTCGACCCCGAGACCCAGGAATGGCTCGAGGGCTTCGACGAACAGCGTGAGGCCTGGGAGAAGCGCTACGCGGCGGCCCGCGAGCGGTTCGAGGCCCACAAGAAGCAGCTCGAGGACGCACAGAAGGCCGACGCCGAAGCTGCTTCCGACACGGGCGACGCCTCGTCGTACTCCTCGGAGGCCCCGGTCGACACCGGCGGCACGTTGGCTTCGGACGAGGCGCTCGCTGCGCTCCGCGAGAAGCTCGCCGGACGCTGAGCATCAACATCGGCTAGGACCCGAACGCATAGAAGCCCGGGAGGTTCGCCTCCCGGGCTTCGTGCATGTTTACGGTTACCGTGAACGGGTGTCAGCTCGCCGTTTGTCTCAGCCGTCCCGGTCCCGTTGCTCGGCTGGGCTGGGCGTCAAGCGCGCAGCGCGGATCGGCGTGCTTGGGCTGCTCGGCGTGCTCGTGTTGACCGGGTGCTCGAAGGCCGACCCGAAGGCGACCAACGCAACCACAGCTGCGGTAACCCCGACCAGCAGCGAGACGTCATCCTCGGCCGCTTCGTCCGCAACCGCGTCGAGCCCAAGTGCCTCGGCGGTACCGGCCTCGTTCAACGGGACCTGTAGTGATCTGCTACCGGTGACAGCTCTCGACCTCGCGATCAGCCGTCCGATCGTCGGCCAGACTGCGTTCATCGTAGGCGTGGCGGAGCCGGATATCGGCCGGGTCGCCTACCTCAACTGCCGATACGGCGTTACGACCGCATTGGTGAAGAAGAAGAAGGTCACTACGACCAAGGTCGAGATCGGAATCAGCCTGTACAAGTCCGCCGACCAGGCGACGCGGCGCGTACAGGGAACCATCGATGACTACCGTTCGCACGGGGCCGCGCCGAGCAACGTGGCCGTCGGACAGTTCCCCGGGACCGTGCTACTCGGCTACGGCGATCCGACCGTCGTCGTCGGCGCCGGACCGCGCACCGTTGCAGTGTCCATGAACGCCAAACTGGTACCCGCTGGCCAAACGTCCAAGGCCCTGGTCGCGATGGCTAAAGCGGCGCTGGACGCAACGCAGAAGTTCAGCCAGGGCGCCACCCCCACGTCTGGGGCCACGCCGTCGGGGGCCACGACGTCTGGGGCCACGCCGTCGAGCACCTCCAGCTGAGCGAGCCCCTCGTCGTGCTGAAAATCGGGCTGACCGGCGGTATCGGCAGCGGCAAGAGCACTGTTGCCGCGCGGTTGTCCGAACTTGGCGCTGTGGTGATCGACGCCGACGCCATCGCCCGCGAGGTGGTCTCGATCGGCACGCCCGGGTTGGCGCGCGTCGTCGATCGCTTCTCGAGTTCCGTACTGGCCCCGGACGGCTCGCTGGACCGCCCTAAACTCGGTCGATTGGTGTTCGCTGGCGACTCGGCGGCCGCGACAGCTCTGGCGGACCTCAACGCGATCGTGCACCCGTTGGTTGCTGCCCGTACGGCCGAGCTGATCGCTGAAGTGGATCCGTCCGGCGTGGTGGTCTACGACGTGCCGTTGCTCGTCGAGACCGGCAGGGGCGAGGGCTTCGACGTTGTGTTGGTGGTCGAGGCGCCCGTCGAGCTTCGCCTCGAGCGACTTGCCGGGCGCGGATTGGCCCGGGAAGAGGCGTTGAGCCGGATGGCCCGTCAGGCTACAGACGCCGAGCGCCGAGCCGTGGCCACGGAGGTCCTCGACAACAGTGGATCCGTGGCGCACCTTTGGCAGCAGGTGGACCGGGCGTGGGCGGAGATCATCCGGCCTGGATCGGAGCTGGGCTGAACGGTCACCCGGTTTGGCCTTTGCAAACGCGATCGGATAGAGTTTCCGCTCGGTGCCGGTGAAGGCAGCTCGAGGGAAACCAAGGGCAAAAACCCGGGAAAACACCATGCGGACGTAGCGCAGCTGGTAGCGCACAACCTTGCCAAGGTTGGGGTCGCGGGTTCGAATCCCGTCGTCCGCTCGGTGGACGCTAATGGCGTTCCTCAGGACCCTCAGACGGTCCCTGGTGGAGTGGCCGAGAGGCGAGGCAACGGCCTGCAAAGCCGTGTACACGGGTTCAAATCCCGTCTCCACCTCGTAGCCAGTGAAGTCTGTTCGCCGAGAGGCGAGCTGACTCGCTGAGTACGGGCGATTAGCTCAGTGGGAGAGCACTACCTTGACACGGTAGGGGTCACTGGTTCAATCCCAGTATCGCCCACACATGAAGGCCCCGGAATCCGGGGCCTTCACTTATTTCTGGGGATGGTTCGGGCCGCACTGGGCCTCACGAGCGTTGGTAGGCGTTGGCTAGCGACGGTTCCGGTGTGGCCCGGATGTGGCCCACTGCGGTGATGCAAGCGCTCAGGGCGGCTTCGCAAGCCTTGTTGGGCTCTGGTGCTGGCGGTCAAAGCGTTGCTGGCGTTGGTTGGCGCGGATGGGCGCATGCGGGCGGCGAGTGCGCACGTCACTACGACGGTAGGGGTCATAGGCAGGTTCGCGTATCGTTGTGCTTGCCATTGAGC
>JAVEET010000040.1 GCA_030840295.1 Pseudonocardiales bacterium | reverse complement strand
CCTCGGTGCTGGAGTGAAAGACCGAGCGGTACAAGAACGGGCCGAAGAAGTGCACGCTGCCGGTGGTGCCCAGGTCGTTGGCCCAGCGCCGCGGGTCGCCGGTCAGGTTGACCGCGGTGTTGGTGCCACCGTGATAGCTGCGGTACGTCGACAGCACCTTGTTCCGTCCGGTGTGCAGTCTTGCCATCCGCACGGCGTACTCCACCGCCTCGGCGCCGGCATTGGTGAAGAAGACCTTGGCCATGTTCTCCGGTGCCCGCTGGATGATCAGCCTGGCCGCCTCGCCGCGCGCCGCGTTCGCGTGCTGGGGCGCCACGGTGCACAGCAGGTCTGCCTGGGCCTTGATCGCGGCCACCACTTTGGGATGCTGATGGCCGATGTTGGTGTTCACCAGCTGGGAGCTCAGATCCAGCAGTCGGTTACCGTCTCCATCGGTGATGTAACTACCCTGCGCTGACTCGATGACCAGCGGTTTCAGCGCAGCCTGCGCTGACCACGAGTGGAAGACGTACTGCCGGTCGAGGTCGTAGGTGGTACCCATTATCGATTCCTGACTGGCCGAAGAGGCCGCGAAGGTATGACCGTGAACCGATCGTAGAAGGTCCGGCCGGAGTATCGAGAACGAGGGAGAGCAAGTGCTGTGAACCAGCCCGAGACCGATTCCGGTGTCGACGCGCAGGACACCACACGCACAGCGGCGCTGACGGTGCCCTCGACGCTGCGTCGGGCCCGGCTGGCGACCGCGCTGACCTTCGCGTTCAACGGGTTCCTGTACGCCGCGTGGGTTCCGCACATCCCGGAGGTCAAGGCCAATCTCGGGCTGTCCGACGCCTCGCTGGGCTTCGCGCTGCTCGGCCCCGCGATCGGCTCGATCGTGTCGATGGCATTGATCGGACGGGCGACGACCCGCTGGGGCAGCGGCCCGGTGACCACCATGCTCGCCTTCGGCACGTACCTGATCATCATCGGACCCGGCCTGGCGTTCAACCTGCCGACCCTGTTCCTTGCCCTGGTCTTGTGGGGAGCGGTCACCGGCGGCCTCGATGTGGCGATGAACGCCCAGGCAGTGCAGATCGAGATCAGTTATGGCCGTCCGATCATGTCCAGTTTTCATGCCTTCTGGAGCGTCGGCACCGTGGCCGGCACCGTGATCGGCAGTTTCGGAGCCGGCCTGCACCTGCACCTCGCCGCCCAGCAAGCCGGGCTGGCGGTAATTCTCGCGCTGGTGACCCTGTGGAGTATGCGCCAGTTCGTCACCGATCACCCGTCCGAGGATTACGGCGAAGGTGGCCGGGTGTTCGAACTCCGGCTGGTGTTGCTCGGCATTGCCGGAGTCTGCGCACTGCTCGCGGAGGGAAGTTCGGCCGACTGGTCACCGGTATACCTGCGCGATGATCTGCACGTGGCCGCCGGTCACACCGGGATCGCCTTCGGTGCCTTCACGGTCATGATGACCGTAGGCCGGATGATCGGTGACCGCGTCGTATTACGACTGGGACGGATGCGCAGCCTCGCCGTGCTGTCGGCCATCGGAACCGTGGGCATGTCCGCTGGGCTCATCAACAACACGGTCGTCGGTTCGTCCATCGGCTTTGGCTGCCTCGGGATCGGGCTGGCCATCATGATCCCGGTCTTCTTCTCCACCGCCGCGGACGGCCCGGGCGCACCGGGCCCCAAGTTGGCCGTGGTGTCCAGCTTCAGCTACCTCGGTTTCCTGATCGGTCCGGCCGCGCTCGGTCCGCTGGCCAGCGCAACCTCGGTCCATGCCGCGCTGTGGGTATTGCCGGTGTTCGCTGCGCTGGCCGGGGCCTTGGGGGTGACCGCGGTGCGGATGACTCCTCGCTGAGCCGATCGGTCAGGCCTTGTACTGCTTCAGCAGGCCCCGGCTGATGATGGTCTTCTGGATCTCCGAGGTACCTTCACCGATCAGCAGGAACGGTGCCTCGCGCATCAGCCGCTCGATCTCGTACTCCTTGGAATAGCCGTAACCACCATGGATCCGGAACGAGTCCTGGGTGATCTCGGCGCAGTACTCCGACGCGATCAGCTTGGCCATCCCGGCCTCGACATCGTTGCGCTGCCCGGCGTCCTTCAGCCGCGCGGCATTGACCATCATCAGATGCGCGGCCTCGACCTTGGTCGCCATCTCGGCCAGCTTGAACGCGATCGCCTGGTGCTCGGCGATCGGCTTGCCGAACGTCTTACGCTGCTGGGCATAGGCGATGGCCAGTTCGAACGCCCGGATGGAGATCCCGCAAGCCCGGGCCGCCACGTTCACCCGGCCCACCTCGATCCCGTCCATCATCTGATAGAAACCCTGGCCCCGCTTGTCCGGCCCACCCAGGATGTCTTCGGCGGACGCCGCGACGTTGTCCAGGATCATCTCCGTCGTCTCGACACCCTTGTATCCCATCTTCGCCAGCTTGCCGGGAATCCGCAGACCCGGACGCGTTTCCCCATAACCCGGTTCCTTCTCCAACAGGAAGGTCGTCATGTTCTTGTACACGGTGCTGCCCGGCTCACCGTCGGTCACATCGTCCTTGACCAAGGTGGCCACCACCCGCGACTTCGCGCCGTTGGTCAGCCACATCTTCTGCCCGGTCAGCCGGAAACCGTCACCGTCCGGTGTGGCCCGGGTCTTGATAGCGGCTACGTCGGATCCCACGTCCGGCTCTGACATAGAAAACGCGCCCCGCACCTCCCCGGTAGCCATCTTCGGCAGCAACCGGGACTTCTGTTGTGCAGTGCCGTGCTGCATCAACAGGTACGCCACGATGAAATGGGTGTTGATGACCCCCGACACGCTCATCCAGCCGCGGGCGATCTGCTCCACCACCAAGGCGTAGGTCAGCAACGACTCCCCCAGGCCCCCGAACTCCTCCGGAATCATCAACCCGAACAGGCCCATCTCGGCCATGCCCTTGATGATCTGCTCGGGATATTCATCTGCGTGCTCGAGATCGTTGGCCACCGGCAGGATTTCCTTCTCCACGAAATCGCGAACCGTGGACAGGATTTCCTGCTGGAACTCGGTGAG
Organism: Pseudonocardiales bacterium; assembly: GCA_030840295.1. GTDB lineage: Bacteria > Actinomycetota > Actinomycetes > Mycobacteriales > Jatrophihabitantaceae > Jatrophihabitans_A. Next base: position 7,351 of record JAVEET010000040.1, on the reverse strand, counting down.
ATCTGCGGTCTGGGCAAGTCGAGCCATGGGTGCCAGCCTCCGATAGCCGGGTAGGGTTACCGGCCAGTATCCAACCGGTAACCCTTCCAGTGCCATGCGAGTAGCGGTGAGATGACTCTCAGGCCGCAGGTGAAGCCGGGCTACGCCTCGGGCGGCGTGAACACCGAGGTGCGGGTCAGTCCGGCCGCTCGTCCCTTGGCCGAGATGACCAGCGCCATCTTGCGCGAGGCCTCGTCGATCATCTCGTCACCAAGCATGGCCGAGCCCTTTTTCCCGCCGGCCTCGGAGGTGTAGTAGTCGTAAGCGTCCAGGATCAGCTCGGCGTGGTCGTAATCCTCCTGGGACGGCGCGTAGACCTCGTTGGCGATATCGACCTGCCCGGGATGCAGGACCCATTTGCCGTCGAATCCCAGCGCTGCCGAGCGGCCGGCCACCCGGCGGTAACCGTCGAGGTCACGGATCTGCAGGTACGGGCCGTCGATGGCCTGCTTGTTGTTCGCCCGCGCGGCCATCAGGATCGACATCAGGATGTGGTGATAGGCGTCGCCAACGTCGTAGCCGGCGGGCTGCTCCCCCACGACCAGGGTCTTCATGTTGATCGAAGCCATGAAGTCGGCCGGCCCGAAGATCAGCGTCTCGATCCGCGGCGATGCCTTGGCGATGGCGTCGATGGCGATCAGGCCCTGCGCGTTCTCGATCTGCGCCTCGATGCCGATCTTGCCGACCTCGAACCCCATGGTCTTCTCGATCTGGGTCAGCAGCATGTCCAGCCACTCCACCTGGGCGGCGCTCTGCACCTTGGGCAGCATGATGCAGTCCAGGTTCTGACCCGCTCCCTCGACGACCTCGATCACATCGCGATAGGTCCAGGAGGTGGTCAGGTCGTTCACCCGTACCGCCCGGATCTTGTTTCCCCAGCCACCCTCGTTGAGAGCGGCCACGATGTTCTTGCGGGCATCGGGCTTGGCCAGCGGCGCCACTGCGTCCTCGATGTCGAGAAACACCTGATCAGCGGGCAGACTTTTGGCCTTTTCCAGGAATCGCGGGTTCGAGCCCGGCACTGCGAGACAGGACCGTCGAGGGCGGAGGGATTCAGTCATCAAACGAGGATGCCATCACGAACCCGCGCCCAGCACGCGCATGTGACCCGATCGTGTAACAACGGGCAACGTGGAGCTGCCTGAGGTTGCACAATCGCGTTTTGCCGCCCACCACTAGGCTGCCGTTGTGAGTACGGCGACTCGAGTCTTCATCGCCCGGCTGGCCGGGCTGGGCGTCTTCGACCCCAACGGCGATCAGCTGGGCCGTGTCCGCGACGCCGTGGCCACCCTGCGGGTCAACCGACAGCCGCCACGCATCCTGGGCCTGGTCGTCGAGGTCCAGCACCGGCGCCGGATCTTCGTCCCGATGGGCCGCGTCACCCGCATCGAACCGGATGCGGTCGTCCTCACCACCGGCAGCGTCAACATCAAGCGCTTCGAGCAGCGGCCGGACGAGGTCCTCGTACTGGGAGAGATCCTCGATCGGTCGGTCACGCGCATCGAGGACGGCGCCCGGGTGGTCGTGGTGGACGCCGCAATGGAGCAGAACCGGGCCAGGGACTGGGTGATCACCCGGCTCGCCGTCAGGTCAACCCAGCGACTGGGACGTCGCCGGGGCCAGATCAGCCAGCTCGACTGGAACGAGGTCGACGGGCTGTCGGCGGTGGAGAACGCCCAAGGCACCGCGTCCCTGCTCGCCCTGCTCTCAGCCCTCCGTCCGGCCGACATGGCGGCTCAGCTGCAGGACATGCCGGAGAAGCGCCAGCAGGAGATCGCCGAGGCGCTGGACGACAACCGGCTGGCGGATCTGCTCGAGGAGCTACCGGACGACGACCGCGTGCACATCATGCGCAGCTTGAACGACGAACGGGCCGCCGACGTCCTGGAGGCGATGAATGATGACGACGCGGCGGACCTGCTGCGCGAACTGCCCGCCGACGAGCAGGAACGCCTGCTGGAGATCATGGAGCCGGACGAGGCCGCGCCGGTTCGCCGCCTGATGAGCTACGGCGACTACAGCGCGGGCGGCATGATGACCTCGGAGCCGGTCATCCTGCTGCCCGACGCCACGGTGGCCGAGGCGCTGGCGCTGGTCCGTAATCCCGATCTCTCACCGGCCCTGGCGGCTCAGGTCTTCGTGGTGCGGCCACCCCAGGCGACGCCGACCGGACGCTACCTGGGCACCGCCCACCTGCAGCGGCTGTTACGCGAGCCGCCGTCCGCGCTGGTCAGTGGTATCGCGGAGAAGGATCCGGCCGCCCTGTCCCCGGATACCCCGATCGCCGCGGTCACCCGGCACCTGGCCACCTACAACCTGGTCGCGGTCCCGGTGGTGGACGACAACGAGCGGTTGCTCGGCGCGGTGTCGGTCGACGATGTGCTCGACCACCTGCTGCCCGACGACTGGCGCGACGTCGACGCCGAGTCCGACGCGTCCCCGGCTCGCTCGCACCGCACCGCACGCACGGACGGCCACCATGGCTGACCGGCGCGCGCGACTGGACCAACCCAACCTGCCCCGGCGCGGAGTCCGGGTCAGCTACGACCCGGAAGCTTTCGGTCGGCTGACCGAGAAGATCGCCCGGTTCCTCGGAACCGGGCGTTACCTCGTCGCCCAGTCCGTCATGATCGCGATCTGGGTGGTCACGAATACCGTCCCGGGTCTGCCGCATTTCGATCCCTACCCGCTGGGCTTCCTCACGCTGGTGCTGTCTCTGCAGGCGGCCTACGCCGCGCCGTTGATCCTGTTGGCCCAGAACCGGCAGGACGACCGGGACCGGGTCAACCTCGACGAGGACCGCTCGCAGGCCCGCAAGGCGACGGCCGATGCCGAGTACCTGGCCCGCGAGATCGCAGCGATCCGGATTGCGCTGGGTGAGGTCGCAACCCGTGACTACCTGCGCTCGGAACTGAGTCGGCTGGAACGCTCGGACGACAAGGACTCGCACCGCGACGGCCAGCGGGAGCGCGACCGCGAGAAGTCCAAGGAGAAGGCGAAGGAGAAGGCCCGCGAGAAGGAGCGGGCCGGCTCGCCCGATGCCGCGGAGGCTGGGTCAGACCGCTGACAGGTGCACGATGGTCGAGGTCAGCGGCGCCCGGTAGGGCGGCGGCATCCCGGCGGTCGCCAGCACGGCTCCGGTGAAGTCCAGCCCCTCCCCGCGCCAGTCCGCTTTGGTCTCGTGCGGGGATCCGGTACTACCCGGAATGAGCTGGCGCGCGGTGTACGTCCGGTGCGGGTCAAGCCCAGGTACCACGAACGGCACCGGCTCGCGCACGGTCTCGTTCAGCTGCGCGAAGGCCACCACAGCCTGCGATTGGTCCGCGGCCACGACGCCGTACACAAGATGCTCCTCGGTGGGCGTGTCCAGCCGGAAAGACCGTCCGCTGTGCAGCAGCGCGCGGTGGAGCTTGTGCAGCTCGATCCAGCCTCGCAACCTTGCGCGCTCCTCGGCGCTGGCCGACGTAACATCCCACTCGACGCCGAAACTGCCGAAGAAGGCCGTGGCGGCCCGGAAATCCAGGCTGAACTGGCGACCGGTCTGGTGATTGGTCGGCGCCGAGACGTGCGCGCCGAGATATTCCGGCGGAACCAGCTGTCCCGTCCAGCGCTGAATCGACTGCCGCGACAGGGCGTCGGTCATATCCGACGTCCAGAATCGCTCGACCCGTTCGATCACCCCGAGGTCGATCCGGCCGCCACCGGAGGCACAGCTCTCCCATTCCACGCCCGGGTGGTGCGCGCGCAACTCGTCGAGGAGTGCATAGAAGCCGAGGGTCTGCTCGTGCACGCCCGGGACGCCGCCGCGGCCATGCGTGCCGGCGTCGGCCAGCGGCCGGTTGTGATCCCATTTGACGTAGGAGATCTCGTAGGCCGAGAGCACCGCGCTGATCTGATCGAACAGGTAGCGCCGGACTTCGGGCCGTCCGAGGTCGAGCACCAGCTGGTTGCGCGCCTCGAGCGGTTCCCGGTCGCCGATGGACAGGATCCAATCCGGGTGCGCCCGGTACAGCTCGGAATCGCGGTTCACCATCTCCGGCTCGAACCACAGTCCGAACTGCATACCCAGGCCACGGACGTGCTTGACCAGCGGCCCGAGGCCATCCGGCCAGACGGCATCGGACACCAGCCAGTCGCCAAGGCCGGAGGTGTCATCGCGGCGGCTGCCGAACCAGCCGTCGTCGAGCACGAACCGCTCGATGCCGATCTCGGCGGACCGATCGGCAAGCTCGCGCAACCGGGACAGATCGTGGTCGAAATACACCGCCTCCCAGACGTTGCCGACGACCGGACGGGGCGTGCTCGGATGCGCCGGAAGCGAGCGGGTGTGCTGGTGCAGCTGGGCCGCCAGCCCGTCCAGCCCTGCCGAGGACGCGACCAGGAACACCCAGGGCGTGGTGTACGAATCCCCTTGTTCCAGAACGACTTCACCCGGGAGTAGCAGCTCACCGCCACCGAGGGTGACGATGCCGGACGGCTGTCGCTCCAGGAAATGCCGAGTATTGCCGCTCCAGGCGACGTGAATACCCCAGACGTCGCCTGCGCCGAAGCCGAAGCCACCGGTCCCGGCGGTCAGCAAGGTGGGTGAGTCGAAGGACGGTCGCCCCGATCGACCCTCGCGCAGCCACACACCGTCGTTGATCCGGTGCCGTTGCGGGGACCGTTCGGCGGCCCAGCGACCGGTGAGATCCAGCGCCTCGCTGACCCGCTGATCGATCGGGACCGCGACCTCGAGGTGATCGAGGACGTAGGGATCGCTGCCATCGTTGGTCAGGCGGTGCCGGATCCGCAGGGCTCCGCCGGTCAACGGCTCGATCTCGGTGGTGAGGCTCAGGGCGGCCCGGTGGTCGACCGCGTTGACCGTGGTAGCCGCGTCGGTGGAGATGGAGTTCGTCTGGAACGCGGTCGCCCAATCTCGTCCAGCAGCTGGGTTGGATCCCCGGCCCAGCCGATGACCGGCCAGCCCCGGACGGCCGAACCACAGGGTCGCCACCTCCGCCAGGATCGAGACCGACCGCCGCTCGGCGCCGTGGTTGCCCGGGGCCTGGCTGCCGGCCTCGGCCACATCGCGCAAGTGCTCGGCGCTGAGCCCGGGAACGGCTGGTCCGGTCCAAGCGATCCTCGGTAGGCCCGTCGGGTCCGCGACCAGCGCAAGAGCCGTCCGTTCACCGCCTCGGCCGTCCGTCGCCCGCGCGCCGACCAGGAACGGCGCCGCCGGCTCGTGTGCCACATGCGGCTCGGGGTTTCCGTTGCTCACGGACAGCGCTCCCTTGTTGGTTCATGTAGGAACTTGTTGTTTAGTGTTCGACATGACCCTAGCTGCCACGCGTCCGGGGCGCCAGACGCTCAGCCAGCCTCACCAAACGCTCAGGCCAGCCTCACCACACGCTCACGCCAGCCTCCCCACACGCTCAGGCCAGCCTGAAGAGCGCCGCCACGGCCGCGGCAAGGACCACCACGACGATGAACGGGGCCTTTCGCCAGATGGCGACACCGCCCGCAGCGAAGCCGAGCAGGCGCGCAGTGTCCACGTCATAGGCGCTTCCGTTGGCGACCGCCTCGACGACGATCAGCGCGCCCAGCAGGGCGACCGGTAACAGGTCGATCATGCGTCGCACCCCGGCCCGGGCGAACCATCGCTGGTGCATCGCGTAGCCGGCGTACTTCAGGCTGTAGCAGCCCACTCCCGAGAGCAGCACGATCCACCAGCCGGTTTGGTTGCTCACGAACTCCGCCGCGAGGTCAGCCGGCCGCGAAGGGTGCGCAACACCCGCGGATCGGTGCCCAGCGCCAGCGCGGCGCAGGCCGCCAGCACCGGCACTCCAGCTGGTGTGACGGGAATCAGGACGACAGCGATCACCGCACCGCCAAGAGCTACCCGCCGTGGAATCGCACCGTCCCGCAAGCGCGGTGCGAGCAACGCGAGAAACGCCGCAGGGACGGCGGCATCGAGACCGAACCGCTTGGGATCACCGAGCGCCTGCGCGCCGAAGGCCCCCAGCAAGGTCGCGAGATTCCAGCAGACGTAGACGGTCGCCCCTGTCCACCAGAAGGCCAGCCTGCTCAGCCGGCTACTGGGTTGAGCCAGTGCCATCGCCGTCGACTCGTCGATGGTCACCAGTGCGGCCAGCGCCTTGCGCCAGCCCCGCACCTTCAGCAACGGGGCCAACCGCAGCGCATACAGGGTGTTGCGGGCGCCCAGCAGGTAGCCACTACCCAGGGCCGCCGCCGCGGTACCGCCGCCGGCCATCACCCCGGCGATGGCGAACTGCGTCCCGCCGGTGAAGGTCAGCAGCGAGGACACCGCCGACTGGGCCGGCGTGAATCCCGCCGAGACCGATGCCGCGCCGAACGCCACTCCATAGCCGCCGACGGCAACGCCGACACTGACCGAATCGCGCAGCACCCGGCGCCGCTCGGCCGTCGGCGCCGAAGGCGGTTCAGCTCGGCCGGCCGCGCTAGTCAAGACCGGGCTGATCCTCGATGAGCGGCGAGGCAGCCGGGGCCAGGTCCAACTTGGTCATCAGACGCTGGAGTTCGGCCAGCTCAGCATCGGTCAGCTTGGCCACGACCAGTTCGGAGATACCGGCCAGGTGCACCACCGCGGCATCGCGCAGCGCGGCTCGTCCCTTGTCCGTCATGACCGTGAACAGGCCGCGGGCGTCACCAGGATCAGGGTGTCGCTCGACGAGCCCCTCCCGCTGCAACCGGTCGACCAGCCGGGTCAGGCCACTGCGCGAGAGCAGCACCGCGTCGGCCAGTTCTGACATCCGCAGCCGATGATCGGGCGCCTCGGCGAGCTGGACCAGCACGTCGTAGCTCGCGATCGCGATCTTGTGATGGGTCTGCAGGTCATGTTCGAGCTGCCGGACGATGTGGGTGTACGTGCGCAGAAAGCTGCGCCACGCCGACAACCGCCAGTCATCGGGCCGCAGGGTCGATCTGCGCCGGCTCGCGGCCGGGTTGACGACCGCCGGATCGGCGCGACTTGCAGGACTGGCCGCACCCTGCGTTCCGGGCGCAGGGACGGAGGCATCGGGGGTGCGCTGGGGTTCGGGTAAAGAAGACATCACCGCAGATCGTAGTGACGGGCACCACGAACGTACGATCGCCTGGTGGTAACCGACGCAACGACACTTGACAACCTCTCTCACAACGATGCCTTACGGGCTGCCGTACTGGCCGTTCTGGAGGGGGTCAACGATCCCGAGATCCGCCGTCCCATCACCGAGCTCGGCATGGTCGACAGCGTGGCCGTGGATTCGCTCGGTGGCGCCAGCGTCAAGGTGCTGCTCACCGTCGCCGGTTGCCC
>JAVEET010000146.1 GCA_030840295.1 Pseudonocardiales bacterium | reverse complement strand
GCCGTCGAGAAGGTCGAAGAACTCGTCGGCGACGCGGTCGATCTTGGGGCCCGGGTACGCACCGGCGGCGGCTCGCCGTCCGGACACGGCTTTTTCTACACGCCGACCGTGTTGGACCAAGTACCGGCCGAAGCGCAGATCCTGCGTGAGGAGATCTTCGGCCCGGTCGCCCCGGTGGTGACGTTCGAGGACGTGGATCAGGCGATCAGGCTCGCCAACGACACCGAGTACGGACTCGTCTCCTACCTCTATACCAGCGACCTGGCCACCGGCCTGCGGGTGTCCGAGGCACTCGACTCGGGCATGGTCGGGCTCAACCGCGGCGTGGTGTCCGATCCCGCCGCCCCGTTCGGTGGCACCAAGCAGAGCGGACTCGGTCGCGAAGGCGGCCACGAAGGGCTGCTCGACTACACCGAGGCCAAGTACATCGCCACGCACTGGTAGCGGCCCCTCCCCCCACACACCGGGCCTGACCGGCACAACCGCATCGAGAGGACGACTCACATGTCACTGCAGGAGTTCATCGACCCGCCGAAATTTGAGGAGTACAAGGAGCGCTTCAAGGACTTCTTCCTCCTCGACCGCCGCGACGACGGTGTGCTGCTCGCCAAGGCACACACCCTCGGCGGCCCGGTTCAGCTCAGCGTCCAGAACCACCGCGCACTCGGACAGCTCCTCAAGACGCTCGGCGCCGACCCGGAGAACGAGGTCCTCATCCTCACCGGATCCGGCGACGAGTTCATGATGGACTCAGATCCCCGGGGCTTCGAGCTGGAGCAGCAGGACCTGGAGCACTGGGCCTACGAGTACGCCTACAAGGACGGGCGCATTAACGTCAGCTCGCTCGTCAACGACCTGGAGATCCCGACGATCGGTGTCGTCAACGGATCGGGATTCCACTCCGAGATCCTACTGATGTGCGACCTGACCATCATGGCCGACGATGCGCGGATCTACGATCTGCACTACGGCATCAGCTCGGTGCCCGGCGACGGCATCCACAGTGCCTTCACCGAGCTGCTCGGCGTCAAGCGCGCAGCCTATGCGTTGCTTACCGGCGAGGCGTTCGACGCCGAGACCGCGCTCGACTACGGCATGGTCAATGAGATCCACCCCGGTGAGAAGCTGCTCGACCGCGCCTACACCCTCGCCGACCACATCATGAGCCAGCCCCGGACAGTCCGCCGCCTGTCGACCCAGATCATTCGCCGGCCGTGGAAGAAGCGGATCGTTGACGACCTCGACGGCGGCTTCGGCATCCAGATGTTCGGCCACCTGGCCAAGGGTGCCGCCGTGCACAGCAGGGACCACATCGCCAGTTCTGGTGACTACGTTCGCGAAGGCCGGCGCAACGCCTTCGACCGCTGAGGTACAGATGGCGACAAGGCTGGCCGACCTGGCTGTGCAGGCGGCCCAGATCTGGACCGGCGATACCGTCGCCGCCGTCGTGCCGAGTTGCATTTGCGGTACGCGAGGGGAGATTCATTGCGGTTGGAAGCGACGTCGCGCCGCTGGGGTTAGCGGCCGACCGGGTGGTTGATCTGCATGGCCGCTGCGCTACCCGGGCGACGGGACTCCCACATCCACGCCGTGCGCGCCGGTCTCACGTGGGACACCGAAATGCACGGGGAGGATAATCGGTCGGTCAACGACGCCCTCGCCAGCGTCGATGGCGGCGATCTTGCGGGCCGCTTCGAGTTTTTCTTCGGCCCGAGCTAGACGCAGCTGAGCGCTGGGTCGGTCGGCTGGGACCTGTTCGAGGCACCGCGATGTGAGCAACGTGGCGACCGGTTGGGGCACGGTCACGACAGGCTCACGACTGGTCTCATCGGAGCAGGTCCAGAGGGACCAGCGGTTGGGCCTTGAGGTGGGTGAGGAATCCAGTCCGCCGCGTTCTCTTTCCTCGGGTGTTAGAACGGTGGCGTTGACGTCGCGGCCCAGTCGGCGGGCGGCAACGTCCGCTTCCGGACGGACCTCGCCGACATCCGCGTGACCGATCACCATCAGATCGACGTCCTCACGTCGCAGTCGCCGCAGGTCCTCGAACTCCGAGGGGCGCACTGACAGCGGATTGGCCTGCCGGAACTCATCCGGGTACCTCGATGGACGTCCCATGCCGGGACACCTTCCGCCGGGTCACGCCAGAATCAGTTGTCCACCAAAGCGGGTCAAGTGCATGAGCCGCCAATCGCTCAGAATGACGAATATTCTCGCTTCGATGGACGCCGAGGATGATGACACAAGATTTGACGAGCACAGACGGCAAGATGCCGACGCTCGGTGGGTAGATAGCCCGGCCCGTGTTGACCCTGATTCGACCCCGAACGTACCCTTCGACGCCGGCGGTCACGAGATGATACGACGCGATACGGACCTACTGAATCCCTGCTGTGTAAGGGGATCGGGCCGACACCCTCCGATACGAGACGTCATGCGCTGACGTCAAATGACCCAATCTGGCGAGCACTGAATTCCACCGATTTGATGCCGTGGTTCGGCTCAATCAGACGAGGCAATGTTCGACTGCGATGGCCGTGAGGCCGTTGCCGGAGGTCCGGTCTCACCGCTCGACGTTCAGCGTGCCATCGTTAGCCTCGTTGAATGCTCCGCCTGCTGATCGGCACGTCAACGCTGCTGGATCTAGCGAAGCGGCGCGACGGGCAAAGTGGATCGTCTCGCTGCGGGTGTTGCCCTCCACGCGAAGTTGGAGGTGCTGGTTCCGACCGTCGTGATTGACGAGTTCAAGCGCAATCGGGCTCGGGCAGAGACCTCGATGAGCATGGGTGCCGTCGTTTTTCGCGTTTTGATGTCCAGCGACGCGGGCTCCGAGTGTGTGAAGGTTCACGGGTCGCGTGGTCGGCGCTGCATGGGGCGAAGGAGTGAAAGGAGTAACGCGGAACCCGTCGCGGGTGGACTGGGTGCGGGCGGGCTGGTGTGCCAGCGCACGGGTCCAGCCTGGATGGGCGGCTGGCCTGTGCGGCTTGCCCTTGAGGGTGACGGCGCCGGGTCGTAGTGCGCGGTGTCGGGCGCGTTCGCGCGGGTTTGCGTGTCGTATTCGGCTCGGCGCCCCGGGTCGCCGAGCACTGCGTAGGCGGACAAAATCTGTTGCAAGGCGATGTCGGATGCGGTGGCTTGATGGGCGTGTCCGATGGTGCGGGTGTCTGGGTGGTGCTTGCGCAGTTGAGCGCGGTAGGCATGGCTGATTTGCGCCGTGCTGGCAGAGTGGGGCAGTCCCAATACGGCGTAGGGATCTGTCGGCTGCGTGCTCATGGTCGTAGCCAAATCGGTGGATGGCGCATGCTGCTTGGTGGCTCGTCGCTCTATGGGTCGTGGTCCCGGCCGCAGCGCGGCCGGGACCACGAGCAAGGAGGGCTGTCTTGTCCGGCCCGCGAGGTGGTGCGCCGGGAGGGCGCGGGCGTCGCGCAAGTGTGTGTCAGACGCTCAGTGGTGGAACGGGCGGGCGAGGCAAACAGTCACCTCGTGACGGGTGATTCACGTCGGGCCATCACCTTCCTTCCTGGTTTCCGTTGTGCTGCCGCCGGGCGGAGGTGAGCGTTCCCGCGACCACCCGCCGATACCGGGGTGACGTGGCCGGTCCGGCAGCCCCGCCTGGCCGCCTCTCGGCGCGCACCGCGTCCTGCCCGGTGAGCGCTCGACCGTGTCGTCATCGTCAGGAGCGTCCGGCGGGAGGCTCGGCCATTCGGCGGCGATGATCGCGTCGAACTCCGCCCGCACCAAGTCTTCATCCGAGCAGAGGATCTCGAGGAACTCATCCTCGTCCGCGAGTGTGGACTCGAGGTGGGGTGTCGGGATGGTAGGCATGGCCGTCACCGCCGGTTCAGGCGTTGATGGACTGCCGGTCCTCACCCTTGCTGGTGATGGAGATCTTGCGGGGCTTGGCCTTCTCGGCGACCGGGATCTTGAGGGTGAGCACGCCGCTGTCGTAGCTGGCGGCGATGTGTTCGGTGTCCAGGTTGTCACCAAGGATCAGCTGCCGGCTGAACACCCCGCGCGGGCGCTCGGCTGCGATCAGCTCCGCGTCGCTGGCACGCTGCGGCCGCTCGGCCTTGACGGTGACCACGTTGCGTTCGACGTCCAGATCGATCGAGTCCGGGTTGACGCCGGGCAGGTCGAACTCGACGTGGAAGGTGTCGCCGTCTCGCCAGGCGTCCATCGGCATCACCGACGGGCGGGCCAGGGTGCCGCTAGTGCCGAAGGCCTGTTGGGTGAGTCGGTCCAGTTCACGGAATGGGTCGGTGCGCAGCAGCATCGTTTCCACCTCCATCGTGTCGTCTCCTGATGCTCCTGTGATGGCCACGGACCGCGGCTGCGATCTGTGGTGTGCGCTATAGATTTGTTTTATCACTCGTGGCATGCTGATGCAAGACGCAAGCAAGACGCAAGAACGAAGAATTTGATCAATTGAGGACGTGGTCGATGGACCTGCCTGGATCTGACGGCGACCGGGGCGTGTACGGCATCTCCGTTGCCGCCGAGCTGGTCGGCACCGGAGCGCAGAACCTGCGCCTGTATGAGGCGCGCGGCCTGCTCGAGCCCGAGCGCACCGAGGGCGGGACGCGGCGCTATAGCGCCAACGACCTCGATCGGCTGCGCCGCATCAGCGACCTGCTCGAGGCGGGATTGAACCTGGCCGGCATCGGCATGGTCCTCGACCTCGAAGCCCAGAACACCCAACTACGAGCGGAGAAGGAGGACCATCAGCGGCTGAAGACCGCATCGATCCCAGCGACCAGATCCCGCTCGTAGACCCATCAGACGGTCCTGGCCTATAGCGGGTGATGCTGAATCTGGCTCCGGCGGTCACCCGGGTTGTGTGCCCGGTCCAGCAGGCCGTCCCGCGGAAAAGTCACGGTGTCATCGACCGCCGCGATGGACTGTGCGCGCGGCCAAAGAGACATGGCTAACCGGTCTGTCAGCGAGCATGTGGACGCAAGCGTCCGAGGAGCAGCAGCGGTCCGCCGATCGCGATCAGCGCGAATCCCAGGATGAGTAGCGGGCCGGGCGGTGAGCTCGGTCCGGTAGGGGGCAACGACGTGCCCGGCGGACCGGACAGCGACGGGGTAGGGGTGGCTGCTGGCCTCGGTACAGCGGCGAGGGAAGCCGACCGGCTGGCAGCGGCCCGGGAGGCGGCGGCCGCCGATGACGACCTTGCCGCAGCCGAAACGGAAGCTGCTGTGGAGCGGTAGGCCGAGGCCGACGCGGAGGCAGCGGCGGAGGTCGCGGCGCAGCCCGGCGCGCTGAAGGTGTTGTGGTCAAGGGTGACGGCGCCGGTGCGTGCCATCGCTTGCCCTTGGACCGTCACGCCGGTGGTGACGGTGACCGAAGCCAGCGCCATGATCGTTCCCTTGAACGTCGATCCGGTGCCAAGCGTTGCCGAGCTTGCGACTTGCCAGAAGACGTTGCAGGCTTGGGCGCCGTTGCTGACGATGACGCTGCTCGCTGAGTCGGTGACGAGCGTCGATCCGATTTGAAAGATGAAGACAGCATCTGGATCGCCTTGACCGTTGAGGGTCAACGGTCCACCGATGTCCAGGGACGTAGTGGCCTTGTACACACCGGCAGTCAGCGTCTTACCGACCAGGGCTGGGCCGATCAGGCCGCCGGTTGGCGCTCGGCTGGCGGCATCGCCGTAGGCGGCGGTCAGGTCGTTCTGAGCCAATAGCGAAACGGCGTCACCCGCATGGGTGGCACCGCCGACGATTCCGGGTGGGAAGCCGGTGATCGAGCTGGCGTCGTTGGGGCTCAGCCCGAGATCGCCACCGAGTGTGGTGGTGGGCGCGGCTACCGTGGTCGTGTTGGTCACCGCGGTGGCGCCGAGTACGGAGTAGGTGGCTGCGTTACCCAGCTCCACCTTCGCGGTGGCGGCATAGGCGTGTAATGGTGTCGCAATCAGGCCGGCGGCGAGCAAGGCAATGACGCCCGCGATCGTCATGAACGCCCCGCCCAGTCGGATCGGGCCTGGCCCTCGGACGGTTCGGGTCGTGCTTGTAGCGCCATTCGTCATGGCGGGCCTTTCGTTGAGCTGCGACCGCCCCCGGCGGGATGTTCACGACCTGGTGATCCAGGGTGACCGTGCCTCAGTGATGAGCGAGCAACGCCAGGTGGGTCCGAAGGGTTGGCGCGTCGCTCGGGTGCGGCTGCTCGGGCGCCGAGCAGTCCCCCGACCGCAGTGCGATGGTTACGCCCGCGTGGGGTGGTCAAGTAGCTGATCGCCATGGGCGAGATCGGCGATGGAATCCGATATGCGAAGAAGGCCCGTAGCAAAGACGACCCTACGCCGATTACACACTTCTGGCTATGGGTCAGCTGTTGAGCGGGATGATCGGGCCGGAGCGGGGGAGGAAGCGGGGGAGGAAGTAGCCGCACCTGCACCCGACACCGAGTTGGCGGGTGGTGTCGAGTTCGCCGAGAGTCTGGCGACCAGCGACGCGTGCCGTCCCAGAGCTAGTTCGGCCTCGACCCGAGACTCGGTCGCGTCCAACCGCAGTTCGTCGAGGCGCGCTGCAATGTTACGCACAGACTGGTAGTCGCCGAGATCGCTGAGCACCGGTCCTCGCCAAAAGCCGAGCGCGTGTTAGAGCTCTCGGTCGCGGCGTGCTCGGTCAGCTCGCCGGTGAACCCGGAATGCCGTTCGTATGCGTGCAGCGGATGCTCAGCTCGTGGGCCCGCCGCAGCGAGAACCTGACCTTCGACAAGACCGACGAGAAAGACGCCGTGCTGATCGCTCGGTTGACCGCGCAGCTGCCCTGCTACGTCCGGAGCCGGTCGATGCGACCTGGGGCCAGCTGCGGCAGCTCGACGCGCGCCGTGAGCAACTGCTGGTCGATGCGCGGAGCCAGGTCCAGCAGATCCGCGCACTGCTGGAGTGTGTCTGGCCGGCAAGTCTGGAGACCGCAAGGTAGCCGTTCCGGTCGGCGACCTGGACCGCGGCCGCGTCGTGCTGGACCGCGACGGCGGGGACCTGGCCCGGACCCGGCGCGTCGGGCTTGAGCGGTTCGAAGCGGCGGTGCGACGGGAGATCATCCGACGCGGTAGGCAGAGCGTGTCTGCGGATCGTCCGGCTGCTGTTCGCGGCGCCGTCTCACCGGGCTGGGGTGATCATTCACCGCCCGTGTGCGCTAAGTCCTCGCGACGTAGGCCCCGCTCAACGTCACCCCGGACGCTAGGCGAAGCTACCTCGCGGCACGCTTTCACCGCGGGAGGACTTGCTGGATTCAGGGCCGGTTAGCCAGGACCGCGCGGGTCAACTGCACCCGCGAGCGAATGTCCAGCTTCGTGAACGTGTGCTTGAGATGCGAGTCGATCGTGTGCTGGGAGAGGGACAGCCTGCTTGCGATAGCGCGATTGGTGAGCCCCTCAGAAACCAGCCTTGCGATCAACAGTTCGGCTTCGGTCAGGTTGATCCAGCCGGGGTACGGCTCGGCAGCGCGCGGCTTCTCCGCGTGGCGCGATCCGTTGCGCGGATCGGCGAGTAGGTATCCCGGGTCCAGGCAGGTGCGAAGCGTGTGTTGTGCTTCGGCAAGATGGACGGCCGACGATGCAAGGTCTCCGAGCGCCTCCTCGGCCATCGACAAGGCAGTGAGTACCTCGGCGATCTCAACGCTTCTGGGACCGCGTCGCGCGAGTTCCAGAGCGCGTTCGAAATACGTTCGAGCCTGCTCGTTTTCTTGTTGACTCAGCGCCGACCAACCCCGAGCGAAGCTTGTGCAGCAGTTGTCGAAATGCTTGCCCAGCGCATTGTTCTCACTGGCACGCTCTGCTTGCGCCGCGAGCCGTTCGACCTCATGGAAAAGGCCATTCGCCGCCGCGATGATGGCCAGGATGCCATTGGCAATCATGGCGTTGAGGCCGTCTCCGTCCTCATCGGCGAGCACAGACGCGGCGCTGAGCGTCTCCTGTGCCGGGCGAAACTGCCCACTGCGGTACAGGCTCCAGCCCAGCACGGTGTGGGCGCTCGCTCGCCACGGTGCGGGAACCTCGCCATGCCGATGTGATTCCCGCGCAACTCTCAACGAGAGCGTGACTTGGCCCTCGGAGTAGGCGGCTGACCACTTCGTGAGGGCGATGAGAGTGCGGGTTGAGGTGACAAGTTCATCGGACACCCCGGGACGGCCCGCAGCAAGCTCTGCCAGACCGGCCCAGCGGTTCGTCTCCGCGATCCGGCCACCGGCAAACGCGACCGCCGCCCTGGCCAGGCAGAGCCTGACATCAGCCCGGCAGCAGTCGCCGCCGAGCGCATGTAGCCAACCGAGGGCGGTCTCTACGCCACCGTGAAAACAAGTCCCGAGGCTGTAGGTCGCAATCAGCTCTGCTGCAAGGGTTCTGTCCTGAGTGGCGAGCGCATGATGGACGGCCTCGACAGGATCGCCGTGGTCACGGTGCCACTCGGCGGCCCGGTGGTGCGATTCTGCGGCGAGCGCAGGATCGGATCGATGCAGATCGGCGTCCAGCACATCCCTGAACAAGTGGTGATAGCGGTACGACGAGCGTTCTTTGTCCAGCGGCACCAGGAAGAGCTGCTCTTCTTCGATGCGCTCTAGCATCGCGGCAGAGTCGGTCAGACCTGTGACGGCGTCACACGCCGATGAAGTCAAGGTGTTGAGGATGGACGTCTGCTGAAGAAAGCTGCGAATCTCAACGGGCTCCCGATGCAATACCTCGTCCAGAAGGTAGTCCCCGATACCGCGGTCACCATGGCCGAAGGTAGTGACGAACTCGTGCGGATTCGCGTCGGCGCCGATCGAAAGCGAGGCGAGATGCAGTCCCGCTACCCATCCCTCGGTGCGGTCATACAGGACGTCGATTTCGCCTTCGGTCAACTCAGTGAGGCTTTGCGCCCTGACCAACTCAGCGGCCTCATCGCGTGACAGCCGTAGCCCATCGACGCCAAGATCAACCAGCTGACCTCGGGCGCGAAGCCTGGCCACGGGCAGTGCAGGACTGCTTCGACTTGAGATGACCAGCCGCAACATCGGGGGCAGATGCTCGACGAATGAACGCAGACTCTGCTGGATCTTGCGGTTACTGATCAGGTGGTAGTCGTCGATCACCAGCGTGGCGGGCTCCTCCAACCCCATCAGTTCGTTGACGAGCGCCGACGCGATGTCATCGAGCACAGGCTGTGGAGCGGCGGCGAAAAGGCGACTCGGCCCGGCTGAAAGCTCTGAATCGATCGTCGCGAAAGCGGCGAGCATGCCGGTCCAAAATCGACCGGGCTCATTGTCAGTGGAATCGATCGAGAACCATCCAAAGCGGTCAGGCCGCGGGTCGCGCGCGTGCCAGAGCGCCAGCAAGGTCGACTTGCCCCAGCCTGCACCTGCGACCAGCAACGTAACTTGACCTGGAGCGGTCGCGTTGTTGAGCTGGCCAACGAGTGTGGTACGAGCAAGTGTCTGCGGTCGCACCCACGGGGCTGCGAACTGAGTCGGTATGAGACCGGCAAACAAGACCGCCGGTTGCAGGGACACCTGAGCTTCGCTCATGTCGCCAGCGGCTTTCGCTAGTTGAGTTGGTCCGCTCAAGGATGCTACTCCGAACAGTTGTCTCCTTATCTGTGAGCTGCCGAAAGCTAGCCACCCAGCTATTGCCTTATCGGTTTGTTGGGGAGCAAAGTTCGGCGCAACAACCCGGAACGCAAGTGCCTGGAACAGGTGCATGGACACAAGTGCCTGGAGCAAGTGCATGGAGGTTATGGGGTGTTGTGGATGGCCGGTTCCGACGTCGCGCGTCGTGTCGGGTGGATCTTCGTTTTGGTAGTGGGAGGACTGCTTTTCGAGATTGAACGTCGAACTCTGATCGACACACGCAACCCCAACTACGTCCCGTCGCTGATCCTCTTGGGCGCAGCAGTCGCCCCGGCGACCTTCGTGAGTTTCGTGTATGGGCGCCGCCTGCGCTACAACGTAAGCGCCGGCGCGCTGATACTCATCGCCCTGCTGGGTGGCGTGCTCGGCACCGTTGTGGCAGGTGTTCTGGAGTACAAGACGCTGATCAAGCTCGGCACGTTGCCGATGGTCGCCGTCGCTATCAGCGAAGAGGCTTCGAAGCTGATCGTCCCGATAGCGGTGCTGGCGCTTCGCCGCTACCGGACCATGGCCGACGGGCTGCTGATCGGCGTCGCATCGGGAGCCGGCTTCGCCGCGTTGGAAACAATGGGTTACGCATTCGTTGCGCTGATCGTGAGTCGCGGTGACATTCAGACGGTAGACGGGCTGCTTCTGTTGCGTGGCGTGCTCAGTCCGGCCGGGCACATGGCGTGGACTGGACTGACCTGCGCTGGGCTATGGGGGGCCGCGAACGAGGGTTGGTCTGCTCGGTCGATCATCGGTTTTCTACTGATATTCGCGATGGCTGTCGCCCTGCACACCGCGTGGGACACCGTCGGGACGAGGACCGGGTACGCCGTGGTCGGCATCGTCAGCGTTGCCGCGCTGGGCTTCATCACCCATCGGATCTCTGTGAAATCTCGACTCTTTGCGGGCGCTGTGCGCTGAGCGGGGTCGCTGCGACGAACCGTAGCGGCGACGTCCAGAAACCCGCATACACGGGATGTGGCCGGGCCGATGACGCGCAAACATAGGTCGTGCGAAGCGAAGCGGCCGTGCCGCGTTCGTCCAAGCAATCGTCGTCGCGCGCGGGTTGCAGCGCGCGCATCGGATAGGAGGACAACATGGCTTTACCGATGCACAGGGGTCACACAGATGTCGCCACCGAGTTCGATCGATTGACACAGCAACTGTCCCGGCTCGTCGACGACGAGTGGGCGGCGCTGCCCGCAGCACCCGGAGGGGAGCGTTTCACCCCGATGGTCGACCTCGAAGAAACCGACCAGGAATTCGTGGTTGACGTCGATCTTCCCGGGGTCCGCAAGAAGGACGTCAAAATCGAGGTCGACGGTCGACGCGTGGTGATCAGCGGAGAACGCGTGCAGACAGAGCGCAAGGGAAGGTTGCGTCGGCAATCTCGGGTCTGGGGGAGCTTCGCGTTCGAGGTGATCCTTCCAGCTGCGGTCGACGAAGAGCATGTCGAGGCCAGCATGAACGACGGCGTGCTGCACGTACGGGTGCCCAAGACCACCGGTGGTGCGCGTCGGCGCATCGACGTGAGCTGAGCCGATGACGACCGGCACCGTCAGCGCCGGGGATAGCTACGGTTGAGAACCTGATCTCGGTCAACTCAATCATCGATTGAGACTCTCTTCAGATGACGGCTGTTCAGGTGACGGCGAGTTCATCATGTCCTGGGCGAACTGCGCCTCGATCAGGCGAACGGCCATCGCACCTTCGCCTACCGCGGAGGCCACCCGCTTGACCGATCCGCTGCGTACGTCACCCACCGCAAAGACGCCCGGCCAGCTGGACTCCAGCAGTTGCGGGCGCGCATCGCCATCCGCGGCTGCGGCATACTCCCCGGTGAGGACAAATCCATCCTGATCCAAGGCGATGGTATTGACGAGCCAACTGGTGCATGGCGTGGCGCCGATGAACACGAACAGCGCGCCGACGACTAGCGTCTCCCGCTCACCCGTCTGGTTGTTCTCCACGACGAGCCCGGTGAGCGTTTGGTCCCCGCGCAGCTCGCTGACCTCAGTGTGATACCGGACCTCGACATTGGGTATCGCGTCGATCTGGTCGATCAGATACTGGGACATGTCCCGGTGCAGATCGCCATGCCGGAGCAGCAGATAGACCTGCGGCACCGTTTGGGATAGGAAGACCGCGGCTTGGCCGGCCGAGTTCCCGCCGCCAACGATGGCCACTGACTGCTGGCCACATTGCTGTGCCTCGAACCGAGTGGCGGCGTAATACACGCTGGTCATCTCGAAGTCCGCAAATCGCCCCACGTCGAGCTTGCGGTATAGAGCGCCGGTGGCAATGATCACCGACCGTCCGACGATCTCGAGGTCATCCTCGGCCGAGACCGTGTAACGCCCCTCAAGGCGCTGCAGTGCGCGAGCCTCGCCCGGGATCGTGATTCGCGCGCCGAACTTCTCAGCCTGGATCGTGGCTCGCTCGGCAAGTTCAGCTCCGGAGATCCCTGCAGGGAAACCCAGATAGTTCTCGATGCGAGACGAGGTAGCCGCTTGCCCGCCGGTGGCGACCGCGTCGAGTACGACGGTGGTCAGTCCCTCGGATGCGCCATAGACCGCAGCGGCGAGCCCGGACGGTCCAGCCCCCACCACGATGAGGTCAACCAGCTCGCGCTTGGCGTTGCGCTGCCGGAGGCCGGTTGCCTCCGCCAGCTCGGCGTTGGTCGGATTTCGCAATACGGCGTGGCCCGACACGATGACAATAGGTAGGTCGTCAGGCGAGATGCCGAACTGATGTATCAGGGATTCGGCGAGTGTATCGCGTTCGATCTCGAGGAAGCGATGTGGCAACCGGTTGCGGACGGCGAAGCTGCGTAGCCGCTGGGTGTCACGCGATGTCCGGGTGCCGACGATACGGAAGCCGGCACCGGAGTCGATCAGTAACGACCGACGCACCAGAAACGCACGCAGGATCAGGTCTCCTAGCTCGGGTTCATGCAGGGCCAGCGCCCGCAGCCGCTGGGCTGGAACCGCGAGCACCTCTCCTTCCTCAAGGGCGGCCACCGTCACGAACTCCACCTGGCGGGTCAGGATGGACAACTCGCCGATGAATCGGCGCGGACCGTGCACTCTGATCAACCGTCGGCGTCCGTGGTAATGGTCGTATACCCCGACCCGTCCTTGAATCACCACGTAGAAGTACTTGCTCGGTTCTCCCTCGTCTATGAGCACCTCGTCCGGCTCGACAACGCGCCGCAGGCCATAGGCATCGAGCATCTCGATCTGCGAGTCGGTCAGTCGGGGAAATGCACCGTGCAGATCGGGGGTCTCTTCGGGAACCGGCGGTCGACTCGACGAATCCTGCCGCTCGAGCTCGCTCGACTGGTCAGACATAGGTCTCGTCGATGTAGCACCATCGCCATGACTCGCCCGGCTCGAAGGACTGCACGATCGGATGACCGATGTGCGCCGCGTGGGCGCGAGCGTGCCGCATTGGCGAGGAGTCACAGCAGCCGACATGGCCGCATGTCAGGCACAGCCGCAGATGCACCCACTGAGTACCCAACCGCAGACACTCCTGGCATCCCTCCGGCGTCCGCGGCTGCACCGGCCGCACCAGGCTCAGATGCGGATCGAGGCCCACCAGGTGCGGGTTCATGACTTTTCGCCCAGCACTCGTCGCCGCCCACGCTCAGGAGCGGCGTAGCGGCCGGGGAGGTACTCGACCGAGGGGCGCCGCCCCCGTGGCTGTGGATAGAGCCGCATCAACTTGCGGACCAGATCTGGCATGTCCGTTGTCACCTTGAGTCCAATGGACTGCGCGCGTTTGGCGTCGATCGGGAAGTCGTGCGTCCAGCGTCCGTCGCTGAGCATCTTGGCCAGCTCGGAGGCGTGTTCTGTTGCCAGCTGCTTGGCGAGCAGCTCGCTCACGAAGTCATGGACCTGCACCTGTGCCTTACGGGCGATGTCGGACAAGATCAGCGTCTTGTCATCGAGTTCATTGACATCCTTTCGCTCGACGGCGGCGATGATCGAGGCCGCCGGATACTCGCCGAGCTGTGGATCGACAGGGCCCAACACCGCGGACGGAGCGAGCACGATCTGATCAGCGGCCATCGCGATCAGGGTGCCCCCGCTCATCGCGTAGTGCGGAACGAACACCGTAACGGGGCCAGGGTGCTCGGCCAGGGCCGTAGCGATCTGTTCGGCGGCCAGCACCAGCCCGCCAGGGGTGTGGAGTATGAGGTCGATGGGCGTTTCCTTGTCCGTCATCTCGATCACCCGAATAAGCGCCTCGGAGTCTTCGATGTCGATGTAAGCCCCGAATGGGATCCCCAAGATGGACAGACCTTCCCTTCGATGGATCAGCGTGACCACTCGCGAACCGCGCTGCTTCTGCAGCGCGCGCAGGGCGTAGGTCCGCTGTGAGGCCAGATAGCGCTGCTGGAGGAGCGGTTGAAGACTCGACACAATGAAGAACAGCCACAGCAGGTCCAGTGGGGTCATCGGCCACTCCTCTTATCCGCATGACGACTTATCCGCATGACGACCAACCGCCGCGTGCGGCGGGCCGCCGATCGGCTCAGCATGCGCGCTGGCAGCGACCGGCACATCACTGAATCGCGGGGTCTTGGATCGGTCCGGCGACGGCGGAGGTCTTCAGGAATTTTCGCCACTCGATGTGGCGGGCTGATCATGCGTCGGCCCTTCGCTTTGCTGCTGTCGAGGACGTCCGCGGTTGGCATACGCCGCCCTCCGTACCGCTTCGTCCGTCTCGAGTCCGGCCCCGAGCGCACCGGCGACGGTCGCGAGCGAGCCGCCAAGCCAGGCCACCTGTGCCTTGTCGACGTAGCTGGCGTGATGCTGCAGGACAGCCGACAGCAGTCCACCGGGGACCAGCACCAACACTCCTACCGCGCTCAGCAGGCAGAGCATGACGTACAAGGCGAACACGCCGAGCAGGACGGTCGCCGTGGTCGCGGTGTTGAAGAGCATCACCTGCTGTCGAGCTCGCGGATATGGGCTGCGCTCCCACAGGCCTGCGCCGATGATCAACGTCGCCGCGATCGCGAGGATGGATCCTACTGTCGCGAGGACAAGACGAGCGGTCCCCATTTGATCGGCGACCCGCCAAATATCGAACGTGAACAGGGCTGCAGCAACGGCCGCCGCCGCTGCTGTCAATGACCGGGTCAGATGCAGCGTCAGGCGCCAGGGTTGATTTGCACGGAGCATGCCGGCGAGCAGGTGCAGGTTGCCGGAGATGACCCGCGCCAGAAACACCACGCTCGACGGATGTGGCGAGACGGGGGTACCGAGTTCTCGGATGGGGGCATCTGCCCGTCTCCGTCTGCCCGGGCGTCGGGCCGACGAATTCTCAGTGGGGTCCGGCAAGACACTCGCGCCCATCAAGGTGCTTACCGCGTTCGCCATGCTCCGGCGCGTCTTGCTCTTCAGCGATACCGCGCCGTGGGCGGGGAGCGAGACGACGGCGACGCCGTGGGCCCGGCTTGCGTGACTGAGCACCGGGTGGCGTCCG
The DNA here is from genome assembly GCA_030840295.1 of Pseudonocardiales bacterium. GTDB lineage: Bacteria > Actinomycetota > Actinomycetes > Mycobacteriales > Jatrophihabitantaceae > Jatrophihabitans_A. The sequence goes on along the minus strand of JAVEET010000146.1, from coordinate 4,140 downwards.
ACCTTCAGCGGCAAGTCGGTGATCACCACTACGAGGTGACATTGCTGTTCGAGCAGGTGCTCCCGGGCTCGGCGTAGCAGATCCGTTACCTCCACCGGCGGCGACAGGTCGGTGTCGACCAGGGTCATGACCTGCCAATCGATCGCGGGAAGTGCACGGGAAAGATCCTCCAGAAGCCCAGCGCCGAGCTCTTCGAGCATTGCCTCTGAGATGCCCGGGGTGGCAACAATGCCTATCCGCACTGACCCTTCGGGGATCGGCTGAGCGCCGTCCGTCCGGTGCTGCGTGGGCTCCGGCCCCTCGATACGGATCGAATCCTGCGATTGAACGGGATCGCCGCGGTGATGTCGCATAATTCCACAACCCTCAAGCGTCCGGGGACCTTGTGGAAATCCCATGTTCTAGTGATGCGTTCCAGGCAGTAAGGGATGACGGTGAGACAAGCGGCTGCTGAACGAGGCGAACTCCTTCACCGTAGGGCTGCTGATGATGCGCGCCGGTACGGTGCGGCGCGGCCAGGGGAGCGCAAATGACCACATCGCACGGCAGAACGGATTTGGGCAGGGTGATCGGCTCCTACCCGAGTTACGAAGAAGCCCAGGCAGTTGTTGACACACTGGCCGACCGGATGTTTCCGGTCGAGCACGTCACGATCATTGGAAGAGACGTGCACTTTGTGGAGCGGGTCATGGGCCGACTCACGATCTGGAGGGCTGCACTGGCGGGGGCTGCCACCGGTGCCTGGTTCGGACTGCTGGTCGGACTGGTTTTCTGGATAGTCAGTCCGTGGGAAACCGGCGCGATGCTGTCGGCTCTGCTGCTCGGACTGGTGTTCGGCGCCGCTTGGGGGGCAGGGGGTTACCTTGCCAGCGGTGGCCACAGAGATTTCAGCTCGGTGCGCGCAATGGCTGCAACGCATTACGAAGTCGTCGTTGACAGCCCATATGCAGAGGACGCGCTGCGGGTTATCGGGTCTCCGCAACCGGTGTGACTTCCCTGCCGTAGAGATCATCACAACGCTGCCAAAGGCACAGCACCGAAGGAGGATCCGATGGCGAAAGCAGTCGGGATCGATCTGGGCACCACGAACTCCGTCATCGCCGCCAACGAAGGCGGCAACTACGTCGTCACACCCAACGCAGAGGGAGCCCGTACGACGCCGTCCGTGGTCGCCTTCACCGAGAACGGCGAGCGGCTGGTCGGCCAGATCGCGCGACGCCAGGCCATCCTGAATCCCAAGGGAACCATCTACTCGGCCAAGCGTTTCATCGGCCGCCGCTATGACGAGGTGACCAGTGAGTTGAGCGCGGTGTCCTTCGACGTCGTTCCTGGCCCTGACGACGCGGTTCGGTTCAAGGTCCACGGAAAGCTATACGCGCCGGAGGAGATCTCGGCCTTGGTGCTGCGCAAGCTTGTTGAGGACGCAGGCAGATTCCTGGGTGAACGTGTCACCGAGGCGGTCATCACCGTGCCCGCGCATTTCAACGACGCACAACGACAGGCGACAAAGGATGCGGGCCGTATTGCCGGCCTCGAAGTGCTGCGCATCATCAACGAGCCAACCGCAGCGGCTTTGGCCTACGGCATGGAGAAGCTTGCCAACGAGACCATTCTTGTCTTCGACCTGGGCGGCGGCACCTTCGACGTCAGTATTCTGACCGTCGGTGACGGCGTCGTCGAAGTACGCTCTACTGCCGGCGATACGCACCTCGGCGGCGACGACTTCGACCGCCGGATCGTCGATCATCTCGCCAACGAGTTCAAGAATGCAAACGGCATCGATCTACGAGACGATCCACAAGCACTACAGCGGCTGTTCGAAACTGCGGAGAAAGCGAAGGTCGAGCTCTCCTCGGTCGCTCAGACGACCATCAACCTGCCCTTCGTCACAGCCGACGCGTCGGGCCCAAAGCACCTCAACACGACGCTTATGCGATCCACGTTCGAGCAGTTGACCGCCGACCTCGTCGAACGATGCCTTGAGCCGGTGCAGCAGGCGATGTCGGACGCGAAGATCACCGCCGACGATATCGACGAGGTCATACTGGTAGGGGGTTCCACGCGCATTCCAGCTGTTCAGAGCCTGGTCCGCCGACTCACTGGCGGTAAGGAACCGAACATGACCGTCAACCCCGATGAAGTTGTCGCGGTAGGCGCGGCAGTGCAGGCGGCGATCATCAAGGGCGAAGTGAAGGACGTGCTTCTGCTTGATGTCACTCCGCTTTCGCTGGGGCTGGAAACCATGGGTGGCGTGATGACCAAGGTCATCGAGCGCAACACCACCATTCCCGCACGCCGAACGGAAACGTTCAGCACGGCCGAGGACAACCAGCCGGCCGTTGACGTCGTCGTGCTACAGGGTGAGCGCGAGAAAGCCGCTGATAATCGGGTGCTTGCGCGATTCAGGCTCGACAACATTCGCCCGGCACCTCGCGGCGAACCGCAGATCGAGGTGACCTTCGACATCGACGCGAACGGCATCCTGCATGTCTCGGCAAAGGACAAGGACACCGGCGCTGAACAAAAGGTGACGATCAGCGAGACCTCGAACCTCGACAAGGCCGAAATCGAGCGCATGATTGCCGACGCAGACCAACACCGTGCCGAGGACACGCAGTTGCGCGAAATAGTCAATGCTCGGAACGAATTGGACTCTGCTGCCTACCAGGTGGAGCGACGCCTCAACGAACTCGGCGATGCCGTCGCATTACACGACAAGGCACGCGCTGAAACGCTGGTGGCCGACGCCCGTACGGCGATCAAGGAAGAACAAGGTATCGAGCGCCTTCGTTCCCTCACCGCAGATCTGCAGCAGATGTACCAGGCGCTCGCCTCCGCGCAGGCCTCAGCTGCATCGGGCCCCGCCGGCCCGACAGAAACTGGCACTGGCCGATCAGCCGCCGATGACGACGATGTCATCGACGCCGAGTTCACGCCGAGCTGAGTTGGATGGCGGATCAGAGCGTTGCCAGTCCCCACGACGCCTCGTCTGACACGTCGCCCGAGGCGGTAGCGGAGGCCGCTGCCGACACCTCGGAAACCGGCGAGAGCGACACGATCGCCACCGCGGATCAGGCCCAGATTGAGGAGTTGGAGGACCGATGGCGACGTGCTGTCGCCGACCTGGACAACTTCCGTAAGCGGGTCAGCCGGGATGCCGATCAGCTACGGCTCGCCGAACGGGCTCGGGTCGCCGCGGAATGGCTGCCAGTACTCGACAACCTGGAACTGGCGCTCCAACATGCCGAGTCGGACCCCGGCGCCATCGTCGAAGGCGTTCGAGCAGTGCGCGAACAGGCGCTGGCCGTCCTCAACCGCCTCGGATATCCGCGGCGGGAAGACATCGGTCAACCGTTCAATCCCGCTCTGCACGAGGCGGTCGCCACCGTCGAGGATCGCGACATGCCCGCCGGCACCGTCGTCGAGGTTGTCCGACCTGGATACGGCACTGATGAAAATCTGTTGCGTCCAGCGGCGGTGGTGGTGGCCAAGAGGGCACCCTGATGGCGGCTCGCGATTTCTACGAGATCCTGGGTGTGTCCAGAAGCGCCAGCCAGGACGAGATTCAGCGTGCATATCGCAAGCTGGCCCGTCAGTACCACCCCGATGTGAACAAGGATCCTGAGGCCGAAGAACGGTTCAAGGAGATCTCCGAGGCCTACGACGTGCTGTCCGACCCGGACACGAGAAAGCGTTATGACGCATTCGGAGCGGACTTCCGTAAGGTTCCCGAAGGCGTGGACCCGCAGACGTGGCGGCGGGCCCGCGAGTACGAAGGCGCTGGCGCGCGAGGCGCAGGCAGCGGCTTTGGCGACTCTGGGCCGGGTGGTTTCAGCTATACGAGCACATCCGCAGACGACATCGATTTTGAAGACCTGCTCGGCGGGATCTTCGGCGGACGCCGTCGGCGGGAGTGGGGCCCGATACCCGGCGCCGACCAGGAGGCCGAGCTCGCCCTGACCGTCGAGGAGGCTTACCGGGGCGGCAAACGCTCCGTGACGCTCGGGGGTGCGGGCGGCGAGCGCAGATTCGACGTCAACATTCCCGCAGGTGTCGTGGACGGACAGCGAATCCGGTTGGCTGGCCAAGGCGGTCGTGGCAGTAGCGGGGCCAATGCCGGTGACCTGTATCTGCTCGTGA
>JAVEET010000352.1 GCA_030840295.1 Pseudonocardiales bacterium | reverse complement strand
AGCGGCCAGGATGCCGCTCGCGACGTCGATTCCCTTGTCTTGCAGATCGTTCTCGATGAGATCCCACTGCTGGAGCAAGTCGGACCATGTGATGGGGGCGTCGGCTAGGGCTTCTTCCGGGAGCTCGTACCACTCCCAGAGGCCCGTTTCCGGGTCGTAGTCGCCGCACCCGTACTCGTCCGGATCGATGTCCTGGGCGCCCGGCGCGGCGCCGTCGCTTTTCCCGCCGAGATCCAGATCGCCTCGGCAACCGACTCCTGGCCGAGCTGCCAGTAGTAGGCCGTGACGCCTGCGTGCTTGAGCTCGGGGCCCGTCACGCCGCCCCTGACCATCACGTCGAAGGCATCGCCGAGTGCGAGCTTGATCAGATCGAGCTCGCTGATCTCGTCGATCTCGGTGTCACTGGCGGCAAGGACGGCATCGGGGTCGTCGGACAGCTTGGCCGCATCCTCAATGACCTTGGCTGCGCGAGCCTGGATCTCCTGCAGTCGCAGCCACACCTGAGCGGTGACCGGCCCTACGTTGTAGGACCGGCCACCGATCGGGAGCGTGAGCTTCGGCGAGTCAATGAACTCGCGGAGGTCAGCAAGAGCCATTACGGCATCGGGTTCGTGATGAGCGTCCGCTGGCCGTTGCCGGTCAGGGTGCAGGTCACGCCGCCGAGGGCAGAGGTGCTGCCGCCGTCCTCGTTCCACTGGACCTGAGCGAAGCCTTCGTAGGCTTCCGGTCCCTTGTTGCGGTCATACCAGCGGATCCGTACGACGGCAGCGGCGCCGAACTGATCCTGAGCCGCACGCAGCACTTCCTGGCCGGGGTCGTAGCCGCCGGTCGTGAGGCCCTTCTTGCGGCCCAGCTTGACGACGTTGGACCACTTGAGCATGGTCTTGACGTCCGAGCCCCAGCCGTTGGAGTCGTAGTCCGAGTCGTCGACCATGGTGTCGGCGACGGCCGGCTGGAAGTCCATGACGGCGCGCACCGGGATGTATCCGGTGCCGTCCTGGGCGACGGAACTGTCCACGTCCAGCTTCCACTTGCGGGCCAGCGACGAGACCAGAGTCTCGGGCACCGTGACCGCGGTGTAGGTGAACGGGGTGCCGGCCACGGCGATCGCGCTGAGGCTGTCGACGACCCGCACGGGCGAGGTGCCCGCGACGCCGGGCGGCGTCTTGAAGGTCAGCGACGTCGCGGTCGGGGTACCGACGATGATGGCCAGCTTGGAGCCGACCAGCACGTCCTGGACGAGATCCAGGCCGGTACCGGTGATGACGCACGAGGTACCGCCCAAGGCGGACCCCGTGGTCGGGGTGTACGAGGTGATGGCAAGAGCCATGACTGCGCCTCCTCAGGCGGTTAGTCGGTGCGGTGCCGCGTAGGCCAGGCGACCTGCGCGTAGTAGTTACTGCTTCGTTCCCACCGCTGATTTGCGTCTTGCGGTAGCGGGAGGCTTGATTGGCGGCTGATCAGCACGACCGGTGTGCCACCGACCGTGACGTCGCGCAATCCCTCGAGAAGGTCGAAGATTGCGTCATCGCGGCCGTCCACCGTGCGCGGATCCTTGCCGCCCCGAGTCCTGATCTGCAGTCCGATCGTCGAGTCGTTCAGCTCGGGGTGATCGAATACCGGGTACGGCGTGAGGACGATCAGGTCGTCGGGCGACTCGGGAGTTGCTCGGATCGTGATGGCGATCTGCCCGGGGGTGTAGACACCGGTCGGAGTCCAGATCCCGATATTGGCGCCGGCAATCAGCTCGGCGATGCCGGTCACAAACTCGGTCATCGTCATGTGCTGGTGACCTCGCGCATCGCGGCGGCGACTGGCTCGAAGGCCGATTCGCCAGCCTCGAGCATGGTGCGCTCGAGGAACTTGGCCTCGCCCCGCTCGTGCTTGTAGGTCATATCCTCGTGCTGGATGGCCGCGTAGAACGCGCTGTAGGCGATCGCGACCGCATCCGACTCAGCCTCGATCACCAGCTCGGCGCGGCCGGTGTCGCGCATGTGAACTTCGTGGCGCGAGTTGGGATCGTAGGGCGCTCGTGCGCTGGAAACGGCGAGAAGCGCCTTGCCGGCTGCGAGCAGTCCACGCCGGCGTGCTGCCGCGAGCTGGACCTGGGCGGCCGGGTTCATGGTGACCTTGACTTCGACGCCCATGCGGACCTCCTCAGGAGAGATGAACCTCGATGTGGTCGAGACCTTCGAGGGATCCGGAATCGAAACGGGCAAGCGTGATCACGCGGGACTCGCGGCCGGATGACGTTGTGACCATGGATCCGAGGGCGAACAGCGACGCGAGGGTCAACTCGCCAAACACGGTCGAGGTGGATACGACCTCGGTGCCGCTAGCGTCGCGTACGAGCTTGGTGACGTCCTCGACGAAAACCAGCGCCGGCACGGCGGATGCCCATTGGTCGCCGTAGGCACCGGCACCGAGCTTGGTCTCGACTGCGACCGTGTGGACCCACCACTCATCGAGCTCGGACACGCGAACTCCTTTTAGCTAAGCTGCGATCCGGCGTCGAGGGTGAGCGAGGACGTCGCACTTGCGGCAATGTCGGCGACCAAGCTTGTCGACGTAGGTGTTCGCCTGGGCGAACTCGTGACCATGTGAGCAGTGCGTCTTGCGGCGGTTGTTCTCGCCGACCGTGCCGCGCCTGACGTTCTCCGCGTGCGTCACGGGCTCAAGGTGCTCGACGTTGACGCACAATCGTGTCCGGCAAAGATGATCGAGCTGAAGCTCGAGCGGTATCTCCTGGACAAGGTGCTCGTATGCCAGGCGATGTGCCTGCTGCGTCTTGCCGTCAAGCCAGAACAGCCCGTAGCCACCACGGGAGGCCGCCTGCCAGAGATGGCAACCGTCCGGCTGCGTCTCGACCTTCGGGAGAAAGCGTTCGACCCAGATAAGCTGATCCATGTTCGACTCCAACCAGTCGGGCCACGCCCCCGGACGATTGCCATCGTCGCGGGGGTTTTCCTTGTTCTGCAGGGGGTGAAGCGGGACGGGGCGCAGGACCGCTCATCAGAGAGTGAAAGGCACCCGGCGTGGAACTCTCCGAGCGATCCTTAACGCGGGCCAATGTCCTTTGCCGGGCGCGAGTTTGACGCCCCGCCCCGAAGTCGCTAGCGGGCGCCGAGGATTCGGTAGCGGTTGAGCACGAGCTGCTCGACCACCAACAACTCACCGGCGGTGGCCGTCTTGGAGTACGTGAACGAGGTGCTGCCCATCGTCTTGGACTGCTTGCCGCTGCTGGCTGTCGGCATGCGCTTGGTGATCGACGCGAGCACGGAGGGAATCTCGGCGGGCAAGGTGTCCACCGTGTAGCCACCGGAGTAGGTCACACCGACGTTGCGCTGCCCGTAGGGCCACACGTTGCCGCGGGCCCAGCTATTCCAGACCAAGCAGCCGTTCTCAGACCAATCGCAGTCCATGCCCGGGCCGATCGTCGGCACGGTGACAGTGCCCCAGCGGTCGGTCACGGATATGGCGGACACGCCGGTCACGTGCAGCGAGGGCAGCAGCAGCAGATCGTTGCCGGTGCCGTCGAGCTTGATGGTGCGGTCGGTCACGACCTCGGTTGGATCCCACCCGCACCAGGCGACCATCGCCGCCTGGGCGAGTGGATCGGTCATGACTACTTGGTCTCGACCGTCTTGGACTCCGGGGTGACGACCTTGGTCTCAGCGTCGTCGATGGACTTGACCTCGACGTAGGCGCCATCCTGGATGGTTTGGATCACCCGGGAGGCGTGCAGCTCGTCGTGGTCGTGCGACCGGAACTCTTCGGTCTCGCTCGGCCGCGCGATGCCTGCCTCGGTAACCACGGGCGGGGTGTGGTTCTCGTAGTCGTCGGTGCGGTGCTCGTCGGTCATGATGCAGCTCCTTGATCGATGGGATGGACCCTGGTGCGCAGTGGCGGGAGGCTCGGCCACGAGGGAAAGCCGGTCCCGCCACTGCGCAGATCAGAGGCTTACGTCCAGGTCGGGGTGACCGTTCCGAAGCCACCGGCGCGGTAGATGGCGAGCGCGAGGCGCTCTTCACCACGAGCCGTGATCAGGTTGTTCTCGAAGTCGTCGACGTTCGAGTTGGTGAGCTCGACCGTGATGCCCGAGCGACGGAACACCTGGCCGCACTCCTGGAAGCCGCCGACCACGATCTTGCTGGACAGCGGTGCCGGCGTGACGACGGTCTTGAGACCCCAGAACTGCATCACGTTGGTGTACTGGCCGTTGCCGTACGAGCCCATGAAGGGGCCACCGGCGTAGTACTGGCCATTGAGATCCTTGCCGAGCTGGACGTGCTGCCAGTTCAGGGGATCGATGACGATCGCGTCCGGCTCGACGAAGGCGTTGAAGCGGATCGCGGTGATCTGCTTGTAGACCGCATCGATGACCGTGGTCGCCCCGCCGAGAGCATCGGTGCCCGCGGCCGCGATGTCGGTCTGGAAGCCGCTGCGGCCCAGCAGGCCGGGCACGCTCGGGTAGCCGGTGCCGACGAGCAGCTCGCTGTCTTCCTTGAGCTTGACGCCGAACATCAGGCGGTTCTCGAGGAAGGACCGGAACGCCGGTGCGTCCTCGATCATCTCGTCGGTCATCTTCATCAGGTGGGCGATCTTGCCGACCTGCTCGACGACCCGGGCAACGATGTCGTCCGAGAGCGGCTTCTTGCCCTTCTCTGCCACGCCGGCCGCGCTGTTGTTGAACGCGGTCTCCTTGACGTAGGAGATCTGGTTGCTCGAGGTCGAGCCCTGGGCGAACAGATCCGCGATGAGCAGCTTGCGGAACTTGAGCTCGACGATGCCCGGCAGGTAGTCGGGCATGATCGTGGCGCCCGCAGCACCGGTCGGGAAGCCGTTGGCGAAGGTCGTGCCTTCGTCGATGATCCCGGGCACCTTGACCTCGGTGGCGTAGGCGAACCGGCCGCCGTTGGACTTCGCGACCAGAGCGTTGCGATACGCCTCGGACTCGACGACCTGTTGGCCGATGCCCTTGGCGCGCTGGATCGCGGCCTCTTCCGCCTTGGCGTCGTCGGCAGCGTCGCCGCCCTTGATCAGGCGCTCGGCCTGCTCCCACATGGCGATCGAGTCGGAGAAGGTCTTGAGGTCGACCTCGAGCTTGTCGAGCTCGACCTTCTTCTCGGCCTGGGTCATCTCGGCGTTGTCCACGCACGCCTGCGCCTTGAGGGCGAGGCTGCGCATGCCGTTCTTGGATTCGAGCAGAGTGGGCACGGTGTTGCTCCGTTCTTGTTTGAAAGGAAGGGGGAGGCCTAGTCGGCCGACTGCGCGAGGATGCTCAGAGCGAACGCCCTCAGTTGCAGGTCGACATCGGACTCGGCGGCGGCGGGCTCGTCGGTGACCTCGGCGGCAGGTTCGTCTGCGGCGGGGGTTACCGGCTCATCGGCGGCGGCGGGGTCTGTCTGGTCGTCCTGGTCTTGTGTGAGCGACTTGGCGGCCGCGGCAGGCACAACCTGCTCGACCATGGTCACGCGAGTCGGCTCACCGAGCTCGACCGTGCCGTCGTCGGCGTAGGTGTAGTCGCATTGCCACTGGCCGCGGAGGTCGCTGCTGCCGCCGACCCGGTACACGACCGAGTAATCGAAGGTGGCCAGCGTCCATGCGTACATGTCATCGCCCGGGTAGCGGGAATCGATCGCGTCACTGAGTGCCTGCTGGCGCTGCTCGTACGAGCCGGCGACCGCCTTGGTGTCCGCCCGGAATCCCTTGGTCCGGATTCCGTTGGCGATCAGCAGGCGGGTGACTAGCTGGCCGATCTCGGACGGGTCGGTGGGTGCGGAGGCGGTCAGCTCGGTCGAGAGATCGAGCGCCTTGGAGTTCAGCACGAGCGCCTCGCGGTTGCTCGGGATGGCGACGAATGCGCCGTTGAGCAGCTCCCGCGTGGTCCGCGTCTTGCCGTCCTTGGTGGACTTCTCGCTCATGAACGCGACCGAGGTCGTCCGGATGTGGCCCTCCTTGACGAGGGTGCGGCACTCCTGCGCGCGGTCGAGCGAGGAGTAGGTGCCGGACACGATCAGCCGGCCGTCCTTCTCGATGCGCGGTGCACCGGATCCGACCGTCGAGGCGACGCTCATGCCGTGATCGGTGTCGAAGGTGATGTGCTCGGGTAGCGGCTGCTTCCAGTCCTCGGATGCCAGCTCGTCGCCGTCCCGGTCGAGAGCGGGGGTCGAGAGGACTACCTCGAAGGTGCCGGGGAAATCGTCATCACTACCCGTGTTGACGATCGCGGCGTCCTTGCGGATCACGTTCATGGTGGCTCCTTCGGAGGTTGACCGACGACGGCTGGCCGGTTCGGGCCCGCGGTAGCACTGAGCGCCACCACGGACCCGTCAGGCTCAGTACGCGATGACGTCGTAGCGAACGGTCGAGGTCTCGGTGTTGCTGGTGGACCCGATGGTGAAGCTGGTGCCGGCGGCCTTGGCCGAGATGAACAGCGCACCGGGTGTGCCGCCCAAAACCCTGCTCGCCACGCGGATGACCGAGTTGGCGGTGATCCTGGTGTCGGCGACGACAACCGATCCGGCAACGAGTACGGCGGTGCCGGTCTTCACGCCGGCGATGTAGTCGAGCGCGGTCCATGCGGTCACGCCATCGCCGACCTTCATCCGGCCGGTGTCGGACTCGACGGCCAGCTCGAACGGCGGAATGACGGGGTTGACCGCGGTGAAGTCGGCGGCGGTGCCACCGTGCACGCAGTTGTCCTGCAGGTTGCTCATGACTTCTCTTTTCTAGGCGGGCGCCCGCCTCGTTTGGTTGGTGGTGCGTATTGCACGACCGTGCGAGTGCCCTGCTGACGTGAGGCGAGCGCGTCGTCCTGCTGCTGAGCGGCATCGTCTGCAGCGTCCTGGGCGTCGTCGATCTCACCGGGCGAGGCTGGTGCCTGGGCGGTGATGGTGACGCGCTCAGCCGGGCGGCCCAGCTCCTGCAAGGCGGCGTTGGCGTAGAGCTTGTCGGCGACCGGGCCGGCGTCGTCGAGATCGAACATCGGCCGACCTTCGGACGGCTTCATGACGCCCTTCTCGATCAGCTGGCCAACGGCAACGGCCCGCTTCTCGAAGTCACCCCGCAGCACCTCGTCCAGCGCGAAGCGGGCATCCGTCGAGCCGGACAGGTCAAACTCCGGGCGCAGGAAGAAATCGATAGTCGATTCCATATCCTCGAGCCGCGGCGGCATCGTGTCGCGATACAGCGAGCGCATCTGCTCGGTGATGTTGGAGAAAGTCGCGTGATCGAGGATGTGGATCACGGGCGGCGGCACGTCGTAGACCATGCAGCCCTCTTGCAGGTTGAGCTTGCGCGACTCGATGTACTGCATCTCGACGGCCGTGTGCTGGATCGGGACGGGCTTGGCACCCTCCTCGAGCACCAGAGTGCCGCCGGCCGCGTCGGGCCCGGCGTGATTGCTCATGATTGTCTTCTGCAGGCGGCCGTACGCCTTGTCGCTGAGTGCCGCCGGTGCCGAGATCATGAGATCCGGGCGAGCGCCCTTCTTCCAGCTCGACGCATTCGCGCGCCGGCTGGCGTCCTCGGCGAGCAGGGTCGAGTTGAGCGACTCGAGCCGGGACAGTCCGCGCATGAGGTTGTCCGGGTTGTAGCGCAGGAACGGCACGACGTCCTCGGCGGGAACCTTGAGCAGGCCGGCCGACGCGACGCCCAGCGTGAACACGTAGAAGAGGTGCCACTGCTTGGTCTTGAGATCCTGCTCGCGCAGGATCGCCGTCCGCGACGGGTGCATCGGGAACAGCGCGACGACCTGGCCCGCGACCCGGATCTTGAGCCAGAACGCCTCGCCGTAGATCTCATACGTCGATGCGGTCCAGCGCCAGAAGTTGAACGGTGACATCGTGGGGCACGGCGTCTTGAGCAGCTTGGCGTAGGGCGAGTCGAGCACGAGGTTCTTGCCGCTGGCCGGCGCGTTGTCCCAGACCTGGATCGTCAGGCGTGCGACCGCGTTGGCCAGCTTGTCGACGAGCGTCGCAATCATCGGCTGCTTGCGGTACAGCTGGCCGTAGGCGGCGAACTTGTTGGCCAGCTCGAGGCCCTGCTCGGCGTAGAAGTAGCCGGTGGCCGAGGCGAGCGGCGTGGTTTCGCCAAGCGCCTGCGGTGCGAAGTCGAGCGACTGCCCGCGGGAGATGATCACAGGATCTCGGGACGCTGGAAGTATGCGATCTCGGCGCGCGGCAGGTACAGCCGGCCGTCGACGCTGACCCGGCCGGTCTTGTCGACGGCGAACGGATCGAGCAACTCGATCGTCGACTCGTCGTGATCGTCGAGCAGGCCGTCGAAAGTCTCACCGGACTTGAGCGTGATGACGAAACGCTCGCGGAGCATCTGGCGCAGGAGTCGGTCTCGACGCATGGCGCGACTCCTATCCGGGAATGACCAGCGGCTCGCGGGTCTCGTAGATGCTTGGGGTCTCGTGCTCGGCCGCCTGCATGGCGACCGCGAGGGCTGTTGCCGCGGCAGAGAATCCGTCGATCTTGTCCATCGACTTGGCCTTGTCGGGCTTGATGTTTCCGTTCGAGTCGATGTAGACGCGGAGGTTGTCGGCCATCCAGCGAAAGACCGGATTGCCGCCGTGGCGGAACAACGGCTTGGCCGCGGTGCCCTTGAGCACCAGGCGCTCGATCTCCTTGAGCGGAGCCGAGAGCGACGCCACACCCTGGGCCACGCCGACCATGAGGTCCTCGTCCTCGTTCTGCAGGTCAACGACCAGCTGCGAGGCGTGCCACCGGTCGTAACCGATGTTCTTGACGTCGAAGGTTTCCAGATCCTTGTGCGCCTGCGTGGCGATCCAGTCGTAGTCGGTCACGTCGCCCGGGGTGAGGGTGAGGTGTCCGCTCTTGACCCAGCCCGAGGCCGTGCGCTGCGTCCGCTTGTCGAGAGCGTCGAGCGATGCCTCGGGCGTGTAGAACCGGGCCAGCACGTCGTAGCCACCGCGGTCGGCGTCCGGGAACAGCCAGACCAGCGCGGTGATGTCCGAGACCGAGCCGAGGTCGATGCCGCCCCACGCCTTGCGGCCGGCGAGCTTCTGCTCGTCGATGATCGAGGCGTTGCGATCCCAGCGGGTCAGGTCGATGAACCGAGCATCGAGCGATGAACGGATGCCGAGGTGCAGCCGCTCGTAGGACGCCATGGCGACCGGGTTGGCCTTGGCTTTGTCGGCCGCCTGCTTCATGAACGAGCGGCTCGGCGTCACCGGGTACAGCGGGTTGGCATTCGCAATCGTCTGCTCGCTGAACGGGTCTTCGCGCCTATCCGCTGCGAACACCACGCCGTACATCGCCGGCGCCTTGAAGACGCGGGCGGCGATCTTCTCGATGAGGTCACGCCGCTGGGCGTAGACCGATGTGACCTGGCCATCGTCCGCAGTCGTGATGATGAAGACCAGCGGTTGCGACCGGGCACCCGTGCCGGACTCGATCGCCTCGAGCAGGTCGGGGGACTTGTGCACGTGCAGCTCGTCAACCAGGCCGCCGTGCACGTTGGCACCGTGGGCGAGGTCACCGCGGGAGCTGACCGCCTTGACGACCGAGCCGTCTCTCGCCTTGATGATCTCGGACTTGAGCGCACGCACGCCCGCGTCGAGCAGCACCTTTGACGACTTGGCGACCGCGGCCAGCGGCTTGTATGCCTGGCCGGCCTGGTCGCGTGACGCGGCGCCCAGGATTACCTGCGCTCCCGGCTCGTCATCGGCGAAGCCGAGGTACATCGCGAGGCTGGCGACCAGTGTGGTCTTGGCGCCCTTGCGGGGCATCTCGACGTAGGCGTCGCGGATGATCCGGCGGTTGACGCCGTCCTCGTCCGGGGCGACCCAGCCGAAGACGGGGGCGATGATGTAGGCGACCTGCACCGCGGCCGGCACGATCGGCGTGTTGGCCCACTTGCCCTGCGTGTGCTTGAGCTTGCCGAGCGCGGTGATGACCTTGTCGACCTTGGCCGGATCGAAGACCGCGCCTTTGACGGTGCGCGGCTCGGGTGTCCGGATCAGCGGGACGCAGGTCGGGATCTCGTAGCCGCGCGATTCGAGGTACCAGAGAATCTCGGGCGAGAGCTTGGCCGAGAGCCTAAGCGAACGGGTTGCTCTCGCCATCGTCGGCTCCCTTCGCGGCGGGGGTGCGGGCCCGCGCCACGAAGGTCATGCCGAGCTGGGCTGCGTACTTGAGGAACATCTCGGACTCGGCCCGGAACACTGCCTCGGCCGGGTGCTTGCGCGCGTCGTTCTCGCGATCGATCACCGTGACCGTGTCGCCGACCTCATCGGCCGCGACCCGTGCCATCAGGAAGTGGCGCAGGGCAAGCTCGACGGCCGGCGCGTCCGAGGGGGCGATCAGGCCGGTGCGGTCGAGCTCGGGCACGATCTGATCCCAGAGCAGGGAGAGCGCCGGGTTGTCGGTGACGGTCTGAGGCTTGGTCGGCGCGACCTTCGGCACCATCTCGGCGGCCGTGTCGGCGGTCTCGGTGTCGGTGACGGCCCGGAGGTGGACCGGGAGCTTGAGCGCGCCGCGTGCTCCCATGCTGATCACCTCACGTATGGACGGAAACGGACACATTGACCTTTTAGGTCAATGTGGACCAAAGAAAAGACCGAAATGATCATCGGTGTACGGAAGCGAACCCCTGTCGGTGGCGACCCCCTTGGGCATTAGAGATCTTTCGACCCCTATGTCCGTTTCGGGCACCGGCTCGCATCGTGGTGAATGACAGTCACCGCTCGCCGTAGCGAGCGTGGCACGACAGGCACAGCGGGCGCATGCGGTGATGAGCGTCAGGATCGCTCGCACCTCGCTCGACGAGCGAGCGCCGCGTCTCTGGCCAATGGTCGGGCACCTCGGCCAGCACACCACACAGCACGCACAGCGGGTGCTCTCGCAGGAAGCCCGGCCGTACGTACGTGCGCCATCGGTAGCCGTAGCCTCGCTGCTCAGGTGATGCACGTGAGCTGTCATGCCTGGCCTTGCGCTGCCTCGTGCACGTGGGGCAGCGACCACGCACCAGTGCCTTGCATCGTGGGCACAGACGCGCTGGTGCGTTCGGCATTCAGCGTGGGCCACGGCAAGGCGAGGGCCCCGCACCACGTGGGTGACGGGGCCCTGCACTGTGTGTGTGGTGAGGCGTGCAGTCCGGATCTCCAGACACTTCTAACGCCTTACTCACGGGACTGTGACACACGTCAAGCACCTTTGCGTGACGACACGCCGATCAGCTTGGCAGCGGCTCGCTTGCGTGCCATCGCATCCTCACGCTCGATCAGGTCGAGCACGTCGCCCACGCGGTACATCGGACGTCCTCTGGTGTCGTGCTTGGTGGGCGGCAGCCAGCCGCGCTCCTTCCACTTGCGGATGCGCTCCTCCGTCATGGGCTGGTCGAGCGAGGTGAGGGCGGTGGCGATGGTGGCAGGGCTGGCCACCACGTTGCGTGAGTCGCGGATCAGCTGATCGACGCGGCCGTCCACGTGGTAGATCTGCTTGCATCCACGCGTTGAGCAGCTGTGCCATTCCTCGCCTCGCGCGACGTACATTGCCCGACGACAGTCATCGCAGGGCCCGAGGTAGATCGGGATCGGTGGCAGATCGGTGACCTCGAGCAACTCGGCGTACAAACCGGCGAATGCTGCAGCGCATGCCGAGGCTTGCGGGCTGAGCCTGATCGCATCGACGTGCCGGGCCAGCCATCCGCACAGCGCCGCGGTGCTGCTTGGCACGACGAGCTGGCCACGCCGCCGAATCCACCGGCACGTGTCGTGATCGCACTCCCGATCGCCGCACCGAGCACCGAGCAGGATCGGGTGCCGGTCGTCGAGCCGGATACCTCGGTGATCGGCTGTGTCGCGCACCCAGGTCGTGATCACGTTGCGCGCCTCGTGCAGCAGCGCGAATACCTCGGGTCGATACGCCAGCGGCCGGACCTTGCCCTTGGTTGACGATCCGCCATCTCCCTGGCTCACGATCGTGTCCTGCCTGCAGGCGGTGTCCTCGACCTCTGCGAGCCGTCCGGGCAGGTCTGTGAGCGTGCGGCGCAGCTGGTCGGTGCAGTCCTTGCACAGGAACTCATCGCCGAGCGGCCGGCCGCAATCGCATCGGCGCCGGGCCGCGTGTTTCGATCGGCTCATCGTGGGGTGACTCCAAGTCCGTTGTCGCAGTTGAGGCAGAACACGCAGTTGGACGCCTCGCTGTACTCGGTGTTGAGCCGGATCGGATGCACGCGAGCGAGCGGCTGCTTGCACCATCGGCACGGCCAGCTCGCGATCATCGGCGACGACAGGCTCAGCCGGCCGAACTCGTCGCGAGCCGGAACGGCTGGCTCGAGGTCGCTCACGTCGTCGTCACTTGCCATGCTGACCACCCTCTTCCCGGCGTGCCCGGTGGCATCTTGGGCACGTAATCGACCCGTCATGCTCGGAATGCAGGGCGTTGAGATCCCAGACGCCGCCGCAATCGGTGCAGTTGGCCGGCATCTCGATTTGGTCGCTCATCGGGTACCACCGTCCGGGTTGCCATGCTGACCACCACGAGGGGTAAAGGCGACGGACTCTTCGTATACGTCCACGACATGCTCAGGGTGAGATGCACCCAGGGCAGCCCAGCCACAGCCGCAGCCCCTAATATCCTTGCGCCAGTGGTAGATGAGGGTAGCCACCAGCACCTCACGGTTGTACGGCCCTGGCGTCACCTCGCCGCTCTCGATGTCGCTCACGTGGCCACCTCGACCGCGGCACTGCGCACGGGCCACTTGACCCCGTCGAGCGCTGATCGGTGCTGTGCGGGCAGCACGGCGATCGGGTGGCCCAGGTGAGCCATGCCCATCGCGTACAGCACCGCGGCGTCGGCCTCGTTGTTGTTGGTGACCATGATCGGCAACCGCTGCACGACGGCGATGAGCACCGAGTCCTTGTCGGCGTTGCCCTTGCCGGTCGCGTACTTCTTGAGCTGGCTGGTGATCACGATGGCCACCGGCACACCGACATCGAGCAGGCGATCGCGGATCATCCAATGCAGGCCTGCGCGATCGGTCGACTTGCCGGTGTTGCTCGAGTACGCGGGTGCTTCGATCACTGCGAGGTCGGCCATCATCTCGACGCAGTAGCCGGTGATCTGCGCCGTGATCTCACGGAGCCGCATCAGGTCATGCAGCGGCGTCCCGTCCTTGCCGGGCGCCTTGCTCGTGAACGTGCTGCAGCCGAACGATGAGGCGACGCCCGTCGCGGTCAGGCTCGGATCAATCCCGATCACTCGGAGCTCAGAAGGGGCATTCATCAGGGGTGGCGCCTTTCTCGATGTTCGGATTAATGACTTTGCTGTCGGCTGTTTGCGATTCATTGAATTGCGTATCGCAGCGATGCAACGCGAGCACGTCCGCTTTAGGGCTGCTGCCCGCCGGACTGCCGAGGATGCGGTGCGAGTCGCGGAAATCGATCTCGTAATGGTCGAATAGCCATTCGAGCGAGAATGTCGGCTGACCATTGAATAGCGCAGCCACTTCACCCATCGGCGTCAATGGCGTGAGGTCGCACGCGGTCGGCATCCCGCCGAGGTCGGCGTCCAGGCCGACCATGACGGGCCGCTGGCACCGCCGGCAGATCCGCCCTCGCGCCTTGCGGGAGACGCCATCGGCGTTCCACTGGCCTTTGGCCTCGAGGATGC
The DNA here is from genome assembly GCA_030840295.1 of Pseudonocardiales bacterium. Taxonomy (GTDB): domain Bacteria; phylum Actinomycetota; class Actinomycetes; order Mycobacteriales; family Jatrophihabitantaceae; genus Jatrophihabitans_A. The sequence continues at coordinate 24,819 of JAVEET010000352.1, read as the reverse complement.
TCTTGAGCCGCTGGTCGATCATGCCCGCCGCCGGACGATCTCGCCGGTGCGCTTGTTGACGAGATTGCCATCGCGCCAGGTCAGATCAGTCTCATCGACCTCGCCCGGTGCAAGGTGCTCATTTTCGGTGTTCGCCGCACCGGCTCCATCGGGCTCCGACCTCGCCCCGCCGGACCCTACTACGTAGGGGTCCGGGCGAGGTGGGCGAGCGACGTAGCTGACCCGACTTGGCACATCGCCCGGGGCGAGGTCGGGGCGAGGTCGGGCGAGGTCGGGCGAGGTGGGATCGAAGGCAGTGAACCGGATATCAGAATCGGCACGAAACGGACGAACGTTCTTGCAGATGATCGCGCTGCGCGAGCCGGTCGACTGCTCGATGTAGCCCTCACTGAGCAGGTCCCTGAGCGCCGCCTCGATCGCCGGGTTGCCCGCGGTGACCTCTTTGCGCACCACATTCTTGGACAGGCCCTCGGGCGCGATCGCGAGCAGCTCAGAGATCTGCTGCATGACGTCCGGGTGCCTGCGAGCCTCGCGCTTGGTCTCGACCTCGACCTCGCTGACGGGCTTCTCGATGGTGATCGTCATCAGCCCGTGTGCCGAATCGATAACCGCGGTGCCCGCGAACTTCGCACCAATAGCGACCTCGCGGACGTGGCCCATGCGGTCTTTATCAATGGTCAATTTCAAATAGCCGGTAACGCCCGGGCCAAATTCATCTTTCTTATCCACTCGAATTGTGCAGCCCGTTGTCATGGCTCTTTTGGCCTGGGCACCAATTCCGCCGGATGACTCGTCTATCTTCGATTTGGGCACGTGGTCGACGTACACAATCGCGCGATCGCTGCGCATGATCGGATTGAGTAGCCGCTGAAAGAACACGGTCGCGTCGGTGTTGCTCATCAGCTCGAGGCCGGCGAGGCTCATCGCGGCGTTGAACCCGTCGAGCACGACCAGGCGGGGCGAGTGCTCGGTCAGCGTCGCGGTGAGGTCTGCGAGCGCCTCGGGTGCCGGCGACTCGTCCGGGCCGATGTAGTGGAACCGCTCGGCGATCACGTCGGGCGGCACGCCCATCCCGAGCACCCGCCGGACCACGCCGCTGGCCGTGTCCTCGAAGTCGAGATAGGTCACGTGGTGGCCGTCGAGCAGTTCTTGCGCGCAGGCGGCGAGCGCGACCCATGACTTGCCGGACTCGCTCGGCCCGATCAGCCCGTTGACGCGGCCCAGGTAGAACAGCGCGGCGCCATCATCGCGTCGCAGTACCTCGGGCGCTTCCTCGGCGTGCTCGCCGTTGAGGATCCGGCTCAGGTCCACCGGCCACCAGCTGGTGCGTGCGGGCGTACCAGGCGTCAATAACCCGATTGAGCTCGGCTGCCCTGCTGGGGTCGCATCCGGTGCACTCGCAGCCATAGGCAGTGCAGTGATAGTGCCAACCGTCGTTGTCTCGGGGATCATGCTCACAACCGGCGCGAGGGCAACCACTGGCGTAGGTGAAGTGGACGACGACGCCGGTGTGCCCGCAGCGGGCGCACTCGATGCTGATATCGGGCTGGTATCCCATGAGGTTCTCTCTTGTCGCAGCGGCGAGCTCGGCACGTGGCCGGCGATGAACGGTGAGATGCACGGATCGAACGGCGCCGGCTGGTGCACCGCGGCGATCTGCACCGCGCCAGTGATGAGCCGGCCCCACTCGCCCGAGCGGCTCGGATCATTGACCGCGGCAGCGAAGGCGCCGTGCACGGCGCTGAGCGCGGCCATGGCGCCGTGGTGGCCCTCGGTGAGCAGATGCGTGATCCGGGCGACTCCGCGCATCGTGACGTCGTGGCGCGATGCACCCGGGGCGGACAGCTCCTCACGGCAACGCTCGACCGCGCGGATCATCGCCGGGCACTGGCGCTCCTGCCCGCCGTGCTGCGTGAGCCAGAGCGCGGCCTGGGCGTCGCCGAGGTCGGCCTTCTCGACGTCGGTCGCGCTCTTGCCCTGCGTCAGTCCATCGATCCAAGCCTGGGGCAGGTTGGGCAGTTCGCCAGCGTTGGGCACGCCATTGCCGCTAGCTGGCCAGCCAGCGGCAGTCGCGAGCGGCCAGGATGCCCCAGCCCAGCCGTACATTCGTCCGGTGTCGGGGTGGATCGACGGCCAGCACATGACGTAGCGGTGCTTGTACTGGATTATCTCGACGCCGCCGCCGCGCAGCTCGCCGGGCCAGTGCAGACCCTCGGGCACCGTGAACAACCGGATACCCGAGACGCCATCGCCGCGGCTGGTCGAGATCCACGTCGGTGGCAGCGGGCCCCATAGCTCCTCGTGATCGGCCAGCGTCCGGCCGCCGGTCTTGGTGCCGTAGTCATCGACGTCGATGCCGATCACGTGGCGGGGCAGGCGTAGCCCGATGTTGAGCTTGCCCTCATCGCCCTCGATCCAGGCCATGACGTCCGGGTAGCTCGGCCACGCGCCGTTGGTGCCGGTCCAGCCGGTCGGCGGTGGCCATTTGCCCTTGACGGGCAGGACACCTGGAAACCCGGCCCGGTAGTAGATGAGTGCCGCTTCTGCGTATGGACGAGGTTCAGGCACAGAGGCCGGCCGCTCGACGCTGGCGCCTGAGCTCGTTCGTGCATTCCCTGCACTCGCCCTGGCGTCCGGGCCGACTTCGCTTGACTCGGGCGCCAGGCAAACCCAGGTCGTGATCGCGTCGGAGGCAATGGGTCGTCGGAGCGAAAGATCCACTGTTGGGCAGGATTCTTCCCTTGGCCACTGCGTCCTGTGAGTTGTCGGCTGGCGTGCCCAGGAAGAGGTGGCACGGATTTACGCAGGTCGGGTTATCGCACCGGTGGCAGACAAAAGCTAGGCGTCCCGGCACGGCGCTGCGATTGGCCAACGCCCAGGACAACCGATGCGCGTTGATGGCCCGCCCCGCGATGCAGAAATTTCCGTAGCCCGTTGCGCTGTGTCCAGCGATCCATGGCCAACAGGCATTCGCACCGTCCGATCGATCGATCCTGCTGAAGAACCGTTGCAAGTGCAGGGTCGTCATGCCCTCGATCTTGTGCAGGTCGAAAGCTGCCCCGTCGACAAACTCGGCCGATCGTCCACGCTCGACGTGTGTTGTCCGGGCCCACGCATCCCCAGTGCCCTGATAGCACCATTCGGCCGCGCGTGCGCGGCACCTGTTGCAAGGGAAACCCAGCGCGGTGCTCTCGAGAGCGCTCTGCATTGTTCGGCTCATTCGTCTGCCCCCTCAAGGGTCTTCGTCGGTGAACTACATGCTCGCCCCGGCCGCACTGGCTCAGCAGAATCGTCAGGGAGACCGGGGTTGCCGGCCCATCCCCTCACGGTGAAGGCTTGACACCCCCGGTCCGGCCGCGTGCTATCGCGGGGTCGGGAAGTTGTCCACGGTCCATGACGCGCCGCTTGGCCGCTGGATTCTGGTCAATGGCCGGCAGTCGCGGTAGGCATTCCAGGCTGTCACGTAGAACCCGATGGCGTCCTTTGTGCTGACTCTGATACCTGATTCCTTCGCCTTCGCAAGGCGATTGCGAAGAGCAAGGACGGGCGAGTCCGCCGCGAGATTTGCGCCAGAGATCAACGAGCTCACAAAGTTGTCGGCGGCAACTCGATCGATCTCATGCAATCGAAGCGCCACTGCCAGCGCAATCGACGGGACGCCGGGCACTCGGCGGATGCCGGAGTTCGAAATCCTGCGGAGCTCTTCGACCGCGTCGAGATGTGCAGATGCCCACTCGACCACTTCCGATGTGGTTACACCGAGCGTTTTTCCGGAGAACAGGCGACCTTGCTGCCATTCGAGATACACACGGAGGGAAGCAGCAATGGAATTGCCTGCCGGGATCCCGGCGAGTTGCAGCTGCTCTCCCGGCGCCCTTCGAGTGCCCTGGTCGATTGTGATCTGAGTTGTTGGATCGAGACCGCGCACTATAAGGAAGGTCTGCGGTATCCCGCAGACCACGATGGCCGACAGCCTGTGCTGGCCGTTGAGCAGGACTCCGTCGCGATCAAATTGGAGCGCCTCGCCGTTAAAACTCCACCGTCCCGACGCCATATCCTGCGCGTACTGCGCCGTGCGCATGGGGGAAAGCTTGCGATTGTGCGTGTTGTTGCTCTCAAGCCACCGCCGCGCCGTGTCCGGCGTGACCTCGATGATGGCGGTACTGATCTTGTTTGTAGTCGGGAACGCGGTTACCACAGCGGTCATTGGATATACTCCTGGTCAGTTGGAAAGTTGATTGATGACGCGCTGTAACGCGTCACGGGCGCGGGTCAGGTCGTGCAGAGTTGTCTGCCGGATCTGACCCGCGTTCTTGCTGAATCGATCGTCTTCTGACAATCGGTCGATAGACGCGACGGCCTTGCCGAGGTTGTAGATCGCAGTACGGAACGAGTCCGGTAGCGGCTTGCGCCCGGGCGACTTGCTGGCGACAGACGCATACTGTTTGCCGTCTCTGCCGGTGATCTTTCGAGCCTCGGCATGCTCGCGTTCGATGGCTTCGCACTGCTCGTGGGTCAGTGGTGGTTCATCGAGAAGGTCGACGGGGCCGCGGCCAGCCGGCAGGGTCTTGGATGCGACCGCCCCAAGGTCGGTGGCCGATTCTTCCTCAGCGTGGTGAAACGGAGATGATTCCAGGTGTTCAGTTTTGAACACCTGCGGCTCCCCGGTTACGGCCTGGACCGTGCCGACGCTCAGGCTTGTAGCAGTCGCGATTGCACGGATGCTCAGCCCTTGCTCGCGGAGTGACGACACGACTTCCTGCCGTTCTTCACGGGGTAATCGGAGTCTCGATGTGCCAAATTCCCTCGTGCAGTAGTCATCCCACGTCGCGTACCCGAGTGCTGACCACGCACGCGAGGTGTACGCCTCGACGACGAGGATCCAGGTCGCCTCGACCGCGACTTTGATCCGGTCGGTGAGCGCTCGGGCATCCATCACGTGGATCGAGCGGACTGCCGGCTCAAGCGAGTTGTGCGCGCCGTGGCTGCTGTCAGCTGACACTGGCGCGAGCCTCAGCGATCCATTTCTCGACGTCGGCCACCCCGTAGAGCACCCGTCGGCCGACCTTGAAGGATCGTGGGCCCTTGCCGACATGCCGCCAATATCGGCAAGTCTCGGGAGTCGTGCGCAGCTTGTCTGCCAACTCCTCCGTGGTGAGGTACTCAACAGCTGCTTGCATGACGTTCCTTCCCGGTTGTTGTGTGTTCTGATTAAGAACATGCCGGAAAAGCGTTGACTGTTCAAGCCAACACGGCTAACGTCTCTTCCGCTTAGGAAAATCAGGAGGGTGGACATGCCAAGACCGAATCGACTGCGGTCCCTGCAGAGTGAGGCGAACCTCGCTCGACGGATCGCCTTTGAGCGCGAGCAGCGCGCTTGGACCTACGAGGGCACGGCAAAGCGGATGACAGACGCTGGGTGCGCGATCCAGGCCTCTGCGATCTACAAGATCGAAAAGGGCGAGCCACCTCGGCGGATCTCGGTCGACGAGCTCGTGGCGTTCTCCAAGGTGTTCGAGCTCGACATCGAGGATCTGCTCGTGCCCGTAGAGATCAAGCTAAGCAAAGCCGCGACCGAGCTGTTCGAGCGCTGGACCGCGGCCAAAGCCGAGGTATGGGTAGCGGCGGATCGCGCAAAGCAAGCAGAGAGTGCCTTGCGCGATCACTACATCAAGCATCCGGTCGCCGAAGAGGGAGTGCGCTTAGCGATGCGGGCTTGGGTCGACGATGCCATCGGCGGCCTTGCTAGTCCCGATGTCCAGGATCTGATGGACGAGAATGCAGCTGAACACATGACGAGCACCCTCCTGGCACAGCTTCGAGGTGGCCCGGAGTGGGATGCAGCAATGGCTCGCGCTCAGGCTGAAGTCGACGCCGAGGAGGCGGGCTGATGGCCAATATCGCTAAGCGTTCAGACGGCCAGTGGCGGGCCCGGTATCGAGACGCCGCGGGCAAGGAGCACTCTCGACACTTTGGCCGCAAGGTCGATGCACAACGGTGGATCGATTCGGTGACGGCCGCGGTGCAGACCGGAACGTACATTGATCCGAAGGTCGCCAGGACCACAGTGGGCGAGTACGCGGCGAAGTGGGAGGCCGGACAAGTCAGCCGGCCCAATACCGCCAAGATCACCGACAACGCACTCAGGTTGCACATCATCCCCCGGTTCGGTGACCGCACCTTGCAATCGATATTGCGCAGCGATGTCCAGATGATGGTCAAGGCGTTGTCCGAGACGTTTGCACCCGGGACGGTCCGCAACATCTACGACACCCTGGCCCGCATGTACGGATCGGCCGTCGATGATCGGGTCGTCGCCTCGTCGCCCTGCCGGCGGATCGTGCTCCCGAGTACCGACGATGAGGGAGAGGTTCACCCGCCGGCCGAGGCGGAAGTTGCGGCGCTGGTCAACGCGGTACCCGAGCTGTATCGGGCTCTGGTGGTGCTGCTGGCTGGTTCCGGGCTTCGGATCGGCGAGGCTTTGGGTCTTCAGGTGTCTGACGTCGACTTCCTGCGGCGCACCGTGCGCGTGCAGCGGCAACGGCTTCAGACGGGCCAGATGGGGCCGACGAAGACGGCCAAGTCTGTCCGGACAGTTCCGGTCGGCGACGTCGTCATCGGGGCGCTGGCGGCTCACCTTGCGGCCTATCCGTCAGACGGCGATCTCTTCACGGCCACGAAGGGTCAGGCGCTGCGGTACGGAGCGTGGAAGGACATCTGGACGGCTGCGCAGCGACAGGTGAGCAAGCCGCGGCCGGGGCAGTGGCAGGCACGCTACCTAGATGTTGGTGGCGCCGAGTCGACCCGGACCTTCGCAACCAAGCGCGACGCGCAAGCGTGGCTCGACGAGCATTCCGGCCTCGCGCTGGACACTCACGATCTGCGTCACTTCTACGCGTCGGGACTCATCGCGGGCGGCGCGAGCGTTAAGCAGGTTCAGGTGGTCCTGGGCCATGCAAGCCCGGTCGTCACGCTCAAGATCTATTCCCACCTTTGGCCCGGCGACGAAGATCGCATCCGAACGATCTCGGATGCGACCCTCGACGGCTTGCGGACTGTCTGCGGACTAGAGGCGGTGTGAACACCGCTTGGCCCCGTAAATACGGGGCCTCAGGCTCACGCGGCTTTCTTGGTTTCCCAAAATATGGTGTCGATTTCGGCGATCAGATCGAGCAACTTCTGACCTTCGGCCGGGTCGACCGTGCCCTTGCCGCCCGCGGCACCAGCCGCCTTCGTGGCGTTGTTGAACAGCTCGTGCAACTTCGGGTACTTCTCGAAGTGCGGTGGCTTGAAGTAGTCCGTCCACAAGACCCACAGGTGGTGCTTGACGAGCTCGGAGCGCTGCTCCTTGATGATCAGCGCGCGGGTCCGGAAGACCGGATCCTCGTTGCCCTGATACTTCTCCATGATCGCTTTGACGGACTCTGCCTCGATGCGGGCCTGAGCGGGGTCATAGACACCGCACGGCAGGTCGCAGTGAGCTGAAGCGGTGGTCGAATGCCGCAGCAAACGCATGACATCTCCTTCTGCGAGACTAAGGGGGCGCCCTGTTCTAGAGCATGTTGCGACCCTACTCCCGCAGCGATTTGATGATCCGGCAGCATGCGCACCATGAAGTATCTGCTGCCCTGGCAGGTCGCGCGGGTGGTAGGGCCCTCGATGACTCCGGGCCTGTTGCCCGGCGACCTGGTGCTGGCCTCCTACCGGGCTCCGGTGGTGGCCGGAGCGGTGGTGCTTGCCCGGTTCCGCTCGCATCCCGAGCTGCTGGTGATCAAGCGCGCGGTGCGGGAGCAGGAGGGCGGCTGGCTGCTCGCCAGCGACAACGCCCGGGCCGGCTCGGACTCGCGTCAGCACGGCGTAGCCGAGGCCTTGGCCAGGGTGCGCTGGACGTGGCCGTTGGCCGCGGCACACCGTCGCACCCGGTGGTCCAGTTGGAGCCGATTGCTCGGTCATCGAGTGGCCGTTCGGCCGCCGTGGGACCTCTGATTTCGGCGGTGTCGTTGCTCACGCTGTCCCCGGCTTGCTGCGCGCGGGCGGGTGGGCGTGCAAGACTCCTCACCTGCGGGTAACCCCCCGTAGTTCATCACGATCGACCCACGACATCGCCTCCCGGCAGGACTCGCCGTGAGTACGGATCGTGCACGGCCGCGGGAGCGCGTGTGACAACCGCCGTCCTTCCGCCGGATGGCACACTGCAGACCCTTCGCAGATCGCCGAATGAAACTCGAGGAATTCGCACACCTGGGAGCCTGCAATGACGCAGCCGTTCGACCCGACAAGTCCGGTCTTCAGGAGCCACGAGGGCGGCAAGCTCGTAGTTCGGAGCACCCTGCCCCTGACCGACCGCGACGCCCTATCGCTGGCCTACACACCCGGCGTCGCCGAGGTATCGGCCGCGATCGCGGCGGATGAATCCCTCGCCGCCAGGTACACCTGGCGGTCTCGGCTGGTCGCAGTGATCAGCGACGGCACCGCCGTGCTCGGCCTAGGCGATATCGGCCCGGCGGCCGCGCTACCCGTCATGGAGGGAAAGGCCGCGTTATTCGAGCAGTTCGCCGGCGTGAATGCGGTGCCCATCGTGTTGTCGACCACCGACACCGCGGAAATCATCGACACCGTCGTCCGGATCGCGCCGTCCTTCGGCGGCATCAACCTCGAGGACATCTCCGCGCCTCGGTGCTTCGAGATCGAGGAGCGCCTGCGCGAACTACTGCCGATCCCGGTGTTCCACGACGATCAGCACGGAACCGCGATCGTCGTCCTGGCGGCGTTGCGAAACGCGGCAACGGTGACCGGCCGCAGCCTCGGCGATCTGCGGGTAGTCGTCTCTGGCGCGGGTGCGGCGGGGGTCGCGTGCACCAAGATCCTCCTGGCGGCCGGCATCGGCGATATTGCGGTCGCCGACTCACGCGGCATCGTGCACGCGGGCCGGACGGACCTCACGCCGGTCAAGCAGGAGCTGGCAGCGAAGACGAACGTCGCGGGGCTGACGGGTTCCTGCGAGGACGCGCTTGCCGGAGCCGACGTGTACCTCGGCGTCAGTGCCGGTGTGGTGCCGGAGTCGGCCGTCGCCCGGATGGCAGACAACGCGATCATCTTCGCGCTCGCCAATCCCACCCCGGAGGTGCATCCGGACATCGCACACCGCCACGCCGCAGTCGTGGCTACCGGGCGCAGCGACCTGCCGAATCAGATCAACAACGTGCTGGCTTTTCCCGGCATGTTCGCCGGTGCGTTCGACGCCGGGGCCCGCTCCATCACGGAGGGTATGAAGCTGGCGGCCGCCGATGCCATCGGCCAGGTCGTCGGCGCCGAGCTGCGCCCGGAGTACATCGTGCCCACGCCGTTCGACGGCCGGGTCGCGCCGGCGGTCCGCGCCGCGGTGGCCGAGCAGGCGCGGCGCGACGGTGTTGCTCGCCTCAGCTGACAGGCGCCCGCCGGGCACTGCCTGCTACTTCACGCGGTCACCAGGGACGTCTCCGTCCTGGCGTGCCGCTTGGGGTCCAGCTCGGTCCAGGTCTGGGCTAGCACGGCAACCGCCTCGACCAGGCGGGGTGTCGGCAACGCGAAGGGGATCCGTAAGAATCGCTCCAACGCCCCGTCGGGGGCGAAGCGTGATCCCGGGCTGATCAGGATGCCGCGATGCTCCAGCAGATGAGTCAGCGGGGTCGCCGCAGGGGCGTCCAACTCCACCCACGCGGAGAGCCCACCGGCCGGACGGGCGGCCCGCCAGCCCGGTAGGCGGCGGGTCAGCTCAGCCAGCAGCGCATCTCGTTGCTCGCCCAGCTGGGCCAGCCGCGGTCCCAGGTTCGCGTCGAGATCGCGCAGTAGCTCGAGCGCCACCAGCTGTTCCAGTACGGCGCCGCTCATGTCGCCTCTTGCGCGGGCAACGGCCAGTCGTTGGATGTCCGCGACATCGGCGCGGATCCAGCCGATCCGCAGACCGCCCCAGATCGGCTTGGAAAGTGACCCGATGCTGAACCCTGAGGGGTCGAGTGCGGCCATTGGCAGCGGTGACTCGATCCGCTCGGCATCGGCGCGCAGATCGATGTCGATGAAGGACTCGTCGACGACGATCCGGGTTCCCGAGCGGCGTGCCGCCGCAGCAGTCTGGCGCCGCTGAGCGGTCGGAATCAACGACCCGGTCGGATTGTGGAAATCCGGGATCAGGTAGGCCAGTCGGGGCGCAGTCTGCAGCAGGGCGTTGGCGATCGCGCCGGAGTCCCACCCATGCGCGGCGCTCAGCGGTACCGCGACGGTGCGGGCACTGTGGGCCTTGATGGCCTCCAGAGCACCGGGGTAGCTCGGCAGCTCGGTCAGCACCCGGTCGCCTGGGCTCACCAGGGCGCGCAGGATCAGATCGAAGGCATGCTGGGCACCGTTGGTGATCAGGATCTGTTCACGACTGGTCTCGACCCCGCGCATCCGGTATCTGGCAGCCACGGCATCGCGCAGCTCGTCGAGACCATAGGGGTGATAACCATCGGCGGCGGCGAGGCGGCCGAGCGGCTCGAGGGCCGCCAGGGTCGCGGCCTGTAGCAGGCCTGGCACCGCGGGCAGGCTGGCGATGGACAGATCGATGGTGTCCTGGGTTAGCGGGTTGCGGGCCATCCGCGCTCCGGGCCCGGCCACCCGGGCGGCAGCGGGGAGTATCAGATAGCTTCCCGAGCCGCGTCGACGCAGCAACATTCCGTTGCTGGCTAGATCGTCATAGGCAGCGGTGGCGGTGGCACGACTTACCCGCAGCTGAGCGGCCAGGTCCCGCTCCGAAGGCAAGCGGGTACCGCCTGCGAGCCGGCCGTCCAACAACAGGGCCGTCAGGGCGGAACTCAGCGCGCGATAGCGGGGACCGGACTGCCGGTCGAGGTCGGGCAGCAGGGCGGCCAGCGCCCGAGGTCCTACTCGGTTGGAGGCGTTCACCGGTCCAGTTTGACATGGCCTCGGGTGAAGTGGCCTGGGAATCGGCTCAAACCAGGGGCAGCTTGTGCCTATGCCCCTATTGTGCTGGCCGCAAGGGAACGAAAACGGGCCAATTTGCGAGAATTGGCAGTGGGATGGATGGTATTGGCCTGGAAGGCTGGATCGGTGATCAGTGAAACTTCAAGTCCCGGCGCGTCCAGCTCTGTTGCGGGGGTGCGCTCCCGGCCGTCTGGCGGGGTGTGGAAAGGCATGTGGTCTTGGATCCGGCGGCTGGTCCAGTTGTACGTCGGACTGTGGCTCTATGGCGCCTCGGCGGCCATGCAGGTACGAGCGGGACTCGGCCTGGATCCGTGGGACGTTCTGCATCAGGGACTGGCGAATCGGGTTCATCTCGCGATCGGCACGGTGTCGATCTTGGTGGGAGTTGTCGTCCTGCTCGGATGGATTCCGATCCGTCAGCTGCCAGGCTTGGGGACGGTGAGCAACGTGGTGATGGTCGGACTGTCGCTGAACCTGACCCTTGAAGTGCTGCCGGCCCAGCATGCGTTGCCGGTCCGGTACGCCCTGCTGGCCGGCGGCATCCTCTTGTGCGGCCTGGCTACCGGGCTCTACATCACCGCCGGCCTCGGGCCTGGCCCACGGGACGGCCTGATGACCGGTTGGGCCGCCCGCACGGGCGTTTCGCTTCGGTTGACCCGGACCATCATCGAACTCTCCGTCTTGGCCGTGGGATGGCTACTCGGTGGCACTGTCGGTATCGGCACGGTGGTATTCGCCCTCGCCATCGGCCCGATCGCGCAATTCTTCCTGCGCCTGCTCGGCCACGGGGTTCCGCCGGCTCCGGCGGTCAACGTACGGCATGGCCCAGCAGGGCCATTTACTGAACAGGAGGCGATCTAGCGTTCCGTGATTGGACACATGAGCTGTGATCAGCCAGTCGGTGTACAAATTTGTAATTGTGTAAACCGCGGGACAGAATGGGTCCTGTGAAGGAGGTGACCATCATGATCACCATGACTGGGTCGGGCACTGGGCTGGTCATCGTTGCCCTCGCCGCGTTGTTCCTGCTGGCGGTGGGCGGCGGGTCGCATCACTGGGATTGACCTGCATCCCTATTGCTGTTGCTTGCCGCTGATCGGATCCGCTGGATCCGACCTCGATACCGAAGCTGAGTCTGAAGCTGCATCGTGATCCGATTCCGCCTCAGAATCAGCGACCGCGGCCCGATGAGCGCCCGAGATGATGTCGACCTCATGAACGAGTCGTTCCACGTCGACGAAGACCGACACCAGCAGCCGTCCGGCCTCGCCCTTGGTCGCGAGCTCGGCATCGGGCGAGGGCTGGGCATCGCGCGATGGCTCGGCGGACGGCCGCGCTTCGCCCCCGTCGGCCACCGAGACAGGGTCGGCATCGTCGATGGTCAGCGACCCGAGGGCATGCACTGCTCGGGCCGCCAAGCGGGCGGCCGTCGCAGGACTTCCTTCCAACAAGGCGCGATCCTCTGCCGAACCAGGCTGCTCCTGTAACCGGCCGAATGCCGCGACCGCCTTGCCGGCTGCGCACATCATCTCGCCGAGCCGGGGGAGTGCGGCCGTGATCTCAGGCTCGGGGGCGGGCATGGGCATGTCGAGCAGGCTTCTGGCAATGCCCCGGGTCTGATTTATCGCGTGGTCCAGAGCACGCCTGGCCTCGGTCAGCCGGGCAAGCTGAGCAAGCTCGCCGCGGGCCCGTGGATTGAACTGGAGACTCTCCTCGCCCTGCTTGACGGTAGCGATCGCGGCCCGGGAGTCGGCACTGAGGTCGCGAGCGCGGGATAGCCAACGGCGCACGGTCTCCTCACTGGGCTGCTTGGTGAGTCCGGTGCCCATGTCATCGAGCAGCGCACCGAGGTCCTCGCCGATCGCGCGCAGTGTCCGCCCGCCCTCGGAAACGTAGGAGGCCGGGCTGATCAGCACGTTGACCAGAACCCCGATGAGCGCACCGATGGCCGTATCAATGGTGCGTTCGATTCCATAGCCGTTGCCCAGCGAAAGCGCGAGTAGGGCCGAGATTGCGACCTGGCCGGACAACGGCCCCAACCGCAGCACTTCTCCCACAATCAGGCCGGCCAGCACCACCACGCCGATCGACCACCAGCTGACGCCGAGCAGGTGGCCCAGAGCGACTGCGCCGCCTAGGCCCAGCGTCACAGCCACCGTGAATTGGATGCTGCGGGCCAGCGATGCCCGGACGGTGATCTGCAGGACGATGATGGCGGCAAGGGCGGCGAGGGCCGGCCGCGGGCTGTTGATCAGTTCGGCCACCAACCAGGCCAGCGTGGCGGCGAGCGTCGATTTGAGGATCCGCCGGAACACCTCGCGTTCGATCGACAGCGTTTCCCGAACGCCGAGCGATCGGACGCGGGCCAGCAGCTGGTCGCCCCGGCTCCGGATTCCGCTCCACTCGGCCACGCCTGTTGTACCGCCCGTCAGCTGTCGGTGTTCCGGCCTACCTGCCGCCGGTCAGTCCTCGTCGTCCGCGCGGGCAAGCCAGGTGGCGAGCCGTTCTATCGAGACCTCGAACTCGGGGTTCAGATCGACAAAGGCCTGCAGGCGGCCCGCCAACCAGGCCAGACTGACCTGCTCGTCACCGCGCCGGTTCTCCAGTTCCTCGATGCCGCGGTCGGTGAAGTACATCTACTCTCCCGGGTACTTGACGCCGAGCACGGCCCGCGCCTCATCGAGCAGTTCGAGGATCGCGATCGTATCGGCGTGTGGGATGAGCGGGCTCTCGGTCAGTCCGGCTCGCAGGCAACGCTCGACCTCCGCGATCTCGGGGCCGTAGCCGTTCCCCTGGCCGGCGATGGGATCCTCGATCCGGTACTCCTCCTCGGCCGTATGGACGAGCAGGCCGGTCGGCCGGTGCGCCGCGCCCTCGGTGGCGATCCACCCGGTGGACCCGAGGACCACCGCCTGATTCGGTGCTGGGATGGCAGACGAGCACCACAATTGGGCCCCCGTTCCGCCGTCGTAGGCCCACTGCATGGCTACTGTCATGTCGGCCCCGGTCGGCGCTATCCGGCCGGTGGTCGTGACCCGGCTCGGGCGACCCAGGAACAGGTAGGCGAAGGTCACCGGATATACACCTAGGTCCAGCAGCGCCCCGCCACCGTTGTCCAGGTCATACATCCGATGATGTTGGTCGAAGGGCACACCGGCACCGAACTCGGCCCGCACCCCGCGGATCTCCCCGATGGCGCCGTCGCTGATCAGCTGCTCGGCCTGGCGGATCAGCGGATTCGTCCGCATCCACATGGCCTCCATCGCGAACAGGTCAGCCTCTGCGGCCGCCGTCAACACCTCTCGGGCGTCCGCTGCGTTCAGGCAGACCGGCTTCTCGATGAGGACGGGTTTACCGGCCTCGATGGCCAGCAAGGCATGCGAGCGATGGCTGGGGTGCGTGGTCGCGACATAGATCACGTCGAGGTCCGGGTCCGCGACCAGCTCGTCGTAACTGCCGTAGCTGCGGGAACCGCCGTAGCGACCGGCGAAATCGGCGGCTCGGCCGGCATCACGGGCGGCGACCGCAGCGACCGAATTGCCGTCGGTCAGGACGATGTCGTGGCACACCGTCTCGGCGATGCCACCGGCACCGAGGATCCCCCAGCGGACGGGCTGGTCGTCGGAGAGTTTTTCTGACATATGACCAACCTAGCTGCGGACCATCAGCGCCGGTCAATCGGCGTCGGGACTGGCTGGCGAACGGCGTTTCCCGGGGCTGGCACAGCCGTTCGGGACTCAGCCGAGGGCGGTGGCGACCACCTCGCGCTGCTGCGCCTCGTGGATGCTGGCCGAACCCACAGCAGGAGAGGCCGACGCCTTGCGGGAGGCGCGGTAGATCGGGCGAGTGTCGCCCTTGGCGGCCAGCTGCTCCGGCAGGTTCAACGCAATGAACGGGTAGCCGCCCTGGTTGGCCGGTTCCTCCTGGGCCCAGATCAACTGCGCGTTGGGACACTTGGCCAGTTCGGCCGCGATGTCCTCACCGGGCAGCGGGTAGAGCTGCTCGATCCTGACCAGGGCTACGTCGGAGCGACCAGCAGCCGTGCGCGCCGCCAACAGGTCGTAGTAGATCTTGCCGCTGGACAGCACCACCCGGGTCACACCCGCCGGGTCGACCGTGTCGTCACCGATCACCGGCCGGAAACTGCCACTGGAGAACTCGTCCAGCTGGCTCACCGCGGCCTTCAGACGTAGCAACGATTTCGGCGTGAAGGCGATGAGCGGCCGACGAATGTCGGACAGGGCTTGGCGGCGCAGCAGATGGAAGTAGTTGGCCGGCGAGGAGCACATGGCGATCGTCATGTTGTTCTCGGCCGCCAGCTGCAGAAAGCGTTCGGGCCTGCCGGACGAGTGGTCCGGGCCCTGGCCCTCATAGCCATGGGGAAGCAACAGCGTCACCGAGGAACGCTGGCCCCACTTGGCCTCGCCGGAGGCGATGAACTCATCGATGATCGTCTGGGCTCCGTCGGCGAAGTCGCCGAATTGCGCCTCCCAGACCACCAGTGAGTCCTCATTGGCCACCGAGTAGCCGTACTCGAAGCCCATCGCGGCGTACTCGGACAGCAGCGAGTCATAGGCTCGGAACGGAGCGATCGCATTCGGGATGTGGCGCAGCGGTGTGTACTCCTCGCCGGTGTTGCGGTCGATGAGTACCGCGTGCCGCTGGGTGAAGGTGCCCCGGCGGGAGTCCTGCCCGGCCAGCCGGACCGGATGTCCGTCCACTGTAAGGGAGCCGAGCGCGAGCAGTTCGGCGGTGGCCCAGTCGACATCGCCGCCGGTGGTCATCGCGACCCGCCGATCGATCTGCGCCTTGAGCCGAGGGTGGATCGTGAAACCCTGCGGGTGGTTGGCGTACAGCTCACCGATGCTCTTGATGAGTTCGGCCGGGATGGCACTGGGTGCCTGCTGTTGGGGAGCGGTCTCGTTCATCTTGGGCTCGGGCGTGGGCCGCCCGGTCGCATTCCGGGTCTCGAGGAACACCTTTTCCAGCTGGGACTGGAAGTCCTTCAGCGCCTCTTCGGCGTCGGTGATGGTGATGTCGCCGCGGCCGATGAGAGCCTCGGTGTAGAGCTTGCGGACGCTGCGCTTGTTGTCGATGATGTCGTACATCAGCGGCTGGGTGAACGACGGGTTGTCCGCCTCGTTGTGGCCCCGGCGTCGGTAACAGACCATGTCGATGACGACGTCTTTCTTGAACTGGCGCCGGTACTCGACCGCCAGCCGGGCGACCCGCACGCAGGCCTCGGGATCATCACCGTTGACGTGGAAGATCGGTGCGGCGATCATCCGGGCAATGTCGGTGCAGTACAGGCTCGATCGGGACTGTGATGGCGAGGTGGTGAACCCGACCTGGTTGTTGACCACGACGTGCACGGTGCCGCCGGTGCGGTAGCCACGCAGTTGCGACAGGTTGAGCGTCTCCGCCACCACGCCCTGACCGGCGAAAGCCGCATCGCCGTGCATGAGCAACGGCAGAACGGTGAAACCGTCCTCGCCCTTGTCGAGAATGTCCTGCTTGGCGCGGACGATTCCCTCGAGCACCGGGTTGACCGCCTCCAGGTGAGAGGGGTTGGCGGTCAACTCGACCGCAATCTGCTTGCCGTCGGGGGAGGTGTAGGTGCCGTGGGCGCCGAGGTGGTACTTCACGTCGCCGGACCCTTGGGCCGTGCCGGGATCGATGTTTCCTTCGAACTCATTGAAGATCTTCGCGTACGGCTTGCCGACGATGTTGGCTAGCACGTTCAGGCGACCGCGATGCGGCATGCCGATGACCACCTCGTCGAGATCCTGGCCGGCCGCGGCCGAGAGGACGGCGTCGAGCAGGGCGATCACCGTCTCGGCACCCTCCAGGCTGAACCGCTTCTGCCCGACATACTTGGTCTGCAGGAACGTCTCGAGGGCCTCGGCCACATTGAGCCGCGACAGGATGTGCTTCTGTTCCTCGCGGGTCGGGGCATCGGTCTTGATCTCGATGTGCTCCTGAATCCAGGAGCGCTCCTCGGGATCGATGATGTGCATGTACTCCACGCCCACCCGTCGGCAGTACGCGTCGCGCAGCACACCCAGGATGTCACGAAGCTTCATTAGCTTGTGGCCGGCGAAACCTCCGACGGGGAACTCCCGGTCGAGGTCCCAGAGGGTGAGCCCGTGCTTGGTGATGTCGAGGTCCGGGTGGGTGCGGATCCGGAACTCGAGCGGGTCGGTGTCGGCCATCAGGTGGCCGGACGTGCGGTAGGCATTGATGAGTTCGACGACCCTGGCCGCCTTGTCGATCTGGCCCTCGTGGCTGAACTCACGGTCGGTGAGCCAGATGACCGGCTCGTAGGGGATCTTGAGGGACTTGAAGATGTCGTAGTAGAAGTTGTCCTCGCCCAGCAGCAACTGGTGGATCTTGCGCAGGAACTCGCCGGACTGTGCGCCCTGAATGATCCGGTGGTCATAGGTCGAGGTGAGCGTCATGATCTTGCTGATGGCGGCGTTGGCGAGGGATTCCTCGCTCATGCCGCTGTACTGCGCCGGGTACTCCATCGCACCGACCCCGATGATGGTGCCCTGGCCCTGCATCAGGCGGGGCACCGAATGGTTGGTTCCGATGGTTCCTGGGTTGGTGAGGCTGATGGTGGAACCGGCGAAGTCGTCGGCGGTGAGCTTGCCGGCCCGAGCCCGTCGGATGATGTCCTCGTAGGCACCCCAGAATGCCGCGAAGTCCATGTTTTCCGCTTGCTTGACGCTGGCGACGACGAGGGACCTGCCGCCGTTCTTGCCGGGCAGGTCGATGGCCAGGCCGAAGTTGACGTGCTCAGGCTGGACGACCGCCGGCTTCCCGTCGGGGGTGAGGGCGAACGAGTTGTTCATCTCCGGGTAGGCGTGCAGCGCGCGCACCACGGCGTAGCCGATGATGTGGGTGAAGCTGATCTTGCCGCCGCGGGCGCGCCGGAGGTGGTTGTTGATGATGATCCGGTTGTCGGCGATCAGCTTGGCCGGTACGGCTCGGACGCTGGTGGCGGTCGGGATCTCCAGCGAAGCCTGCATGTTCGAGACGACCTTCGCCGGCGCTCCGCGCAGGGTGGTGATGTGTGCCTCGGAGGTAGCGACGGGTGCCACGGTCGGTGTGGTCCAGGACGGTCGATCCGCTCCGCCCGGCTTCGCGGCCCCGTTGTTCACCGTGCTGGTCGCTGTCGGCGCCGGAGCGCTCTCGGTGGTCGCCGAGGCGGTGTTGGAGGCCGCCTGGGCTTCCTCGGCCTCCTGAACTGCGTGAGTCGACCCGGCCGCCGGGGTCCCGTTGGGGTGTTGGGCTGCCGCGCCGTGCTCGGCCGGCCCGGCTATCGTCCGGGCCGGGCCGACCGTTGGCCGGTAATCGGCGAAGAAGTCATGCCATGCCGCGTCGACCGTGCTCGGATCGGCCAGATAACGCTCGTACATCTCCTCGACGAGCCATTCGTTCGCGCCGAAGTCAGGGCGGGCTGTGGATGATTCACCAGTCGAGGACTGTGCGGTCACGAGCGTTCGGCCACCTTTGAGAGTGTGCGTATGTCGGTTGCTTCGGGACTCGATCCAGCAACGCGACATTTGTCACACCGCGTGGTCATGACCCGGGTAACCAGCCTACGCGCGCGGTGGCAGCACACGCAGTGATCTAGGCCCTGTGGGCCGCCGCGATGTCGGTGCGGTTGCTCACAAAGGACCTAAAGCTGGTCGCCGCCGGCACCGGGTCAGGCGGTGGTCAGCTGATGTCCCGGTTCAGGCTCAGCACGGCGCCGAGGCCCAGGATGAGGACGCACCACCCGATGAGGATTGCGAGGCCTGCCATCGGCGTGATGACGTATACGTCGCTGGACAGCCCGGTCATCTGGCCGTTGGAGGTGAACACCGCGAACGCGCCCCCAGGTTCGAACATCCAGACCTTCCGGATGAACGGGATACCGGCCAGCAGGAAGTTGAGGATGCCGAAGTAGACGATGCCCAAGACCATGGCGGCAGCTTGGTTGCGGATCAGCGCACCAACGCCGAGGCCGAAAATGCCGAGCAGGACCAACGAGATGAAGACCTTGACGACGCCACCCGCAACCCCGTGACCGTATTCCAGCGGCACGTTCTTGGCTGACAGCCAGATGATGGCGACCGTGAAGTTAACGGCGATGCAGACGATCGAATAGATGATCGAGAAGACACCGTAGGACGCGATCTTGCCGGCCAGTAACTTCCAGCGGTTCGGGGTGGCCAGCAGGGTCGGGGTGATCGTCTGGTGCCGAAACTCGGTGGTGAGACCGAGGATGCCGAGGATCATCAGCGCGAACGATGCGCTGGTGGAGGTGGTGAAGAGGTCGTAATAGACGACCGGCTGGCCGGATTCATACCTTCTGACCGCGTCGGCGCTGGCGCCCAGGGTGATGAGGCCGGTGAAGACCACCGCCAGGACGAGCATCCAGATCCATACCTGGGTGCTTCGGATCTTTAGCACCTCGGACCTGATGAGGTTGATCATCGCGCTGCTCCCGGGTCCTGAAAGGTCATTGATGGTGTCCTACCTGGGACGGAGAGATCGGCCCCGCGGTGAGCTCCCTCGGTCAGGGTGAAGAAGAGCTGCTCCAGATCGAATTCCTCCAGCGTCAACTCGTGCAGTTCCACGCCATAGACGAAGGCAAGATGGCCGATCTGGGTGAGCTCGTCGGCCCGTACCCGCAGCGATCCGTCGGCCTCGGTAGTGCCGCTCAGCCCGGCTTCGGCCAGGGCCAGCTGCAGCGGGGCCAGATCCGGACCGCGAACGACGGCCGTCGACGTACCGGCCGACAGCTCGTCCATCGTGCCGGCCCGAACCAACTTGCCCTGGTTGAGGATGACCGCGCGGTCGGCGACCTCTTGAATCTCGGCGAGCTGATGACTGGAAACGAGAACCGTCCGTCCCTCGCCGGCGAGGTGGCGGAAGAAGCCTCGCAGCCACCGGATGCCCTCAGGGTCCAGGCCGTTAGCAGGCTCGTCGAGGATCAACACTTTGGGATCGCCCAACAGGGTGCCCGCGAGGCCGAGCCGCTGGCGCATTCCCATTGAGTAACCCTTGGTCTTCTTCTTCGCCGCGGCCGTCAGACCGACCAGGTCGAGGACCTCGTCGGCACGCCTGGCCGGCAGGCCGGCGGCGGCGCAATAGATACGAAGGTGCTGCAGGCCGGTGTGCGCCGGGTGGAAGCTCGAGGCCTCCAGTGCCGCCCCGACGGTCTGCAAGGGCCTGGCGAGGGAGTGGTAGGCCACGCCGTTGATGGTGGCAGTGCCCGAGGTGGCCGCGATGAGGCCGAGCAACATACGCAGGGT
This sequence comes from Pseudonocardiales bacterium, assembly GCA_030840295.1. Taxonomy (GTDB): domain Bacteria; phylum Actinomycetota; class Actinomycetes; order Mycobacteriales; family Jatrophihabitantaceae; genus Jatrophihabitans_A. Next base: position 4,555 of record JAVEET010000352.1, on the reverse strand, counting down.
CGTGGTCTTGCCGGCACCGTTGGGCCCCAGGAATCCGGTGACCGAGCCTGGTTCCACGGTGAAGCTCAGGCTGTCGACCGCGCGTTGGCGACCGAACGCCTTTGTCAGATTGTCGATCACAATGCGCCCGTCCGGCCGTTCTACGACTGCACTTACACCGCCGTCGCCGGTCTGATGAATCATAGTCATGGGCACATCCAAGCAGAGATCAAGGAGCGATCTGGTCAAATCGACCAACCTCGCTCCGCCTGCACTCAGGGGGTTGCCAGTCGTTGCACACACAAGATAGCGCTCGGTCGACTCGGCGGTACCCGGGCGGATGGCGGCACCTGGTAGACAGAGGTAGCTCTGGATGGTGAATGCTCAGGTGGCGTCGCCTGAACGGGGCGTGAGAGGAGCTGTCGTGGACAGCGAAGCCCGCACCGGGACAGCGAGGCTGGTGGTCGCCTCCAACCGCGGACCGATCTCGGTCAAGTCGGTCGAAGGTGGCGAGGACCAGGTGGACCGCGGGGGCGGCGGGCTGGTCAGCGGAATGCTGGCCGCGTTGCACGGACGCGACGATGTGGTCTGGGTTTGCGCGGCTCTCAACGACGCCGAGCGTGCACTGGCCAGGGAGTCTGAACATGGACACGTGTCCGGATCCAAGGCCTCGGTGGACCTCATCGAGGGCGTCGACGTACGGATGCTGCCGATCGACTCCACGACGTTTCGCCAGGCCTACAACGGCATTGCCAACTCCTCCTTGTGGTATATCGCGCACCTGCTCTACGACACCGCGCGGACCCCGGTCTTCGACGAGAAGTGGCGGCGCCAGTGGGCGGCGTACCGGCGCTACAACCACGCGTTCGCCGAAGCACTCGATCTGGAGGCCGCCCCGGAGGCGACGGTGATGGTCCAGGACTATCACCTGAACCTGGTGCCGTCCTACCTGCGTGCCCGGCGGCGCGACGTCCGAATCGCTCACTTCACGCACACGCCTTGGGCACCGCCGGAGTACTTCCAGCTGTTTCCAGACGACATCGCGGGGGAGGTCCTCGACGGCCTGCTCGGGGCCGATGTGCTGGGATTCCACACTCCCCGGTGGGCCAAGGCCTTCCTGGACTGCTGCAACGAAATCCTGCGGGTCAACGTCGATTACCTCGAGGGAGGCGGCGGCACGGTCACTGCGCGCGACGGGCGCCAGGTCTCGATCCAAGCCTTCCCGCTCGGGGTGGATGTCGAGGTGATGCGCGAGCGAGCCAACCAGCGCGACGCCCAGGCCCGGATGCGCACGTTGCAGCGGACCGTCGGCGACCGCAAGGTCATCACCCGGGTGGACAGGACGGAGCTGAGCAAGAACATTCTGCGTGGCCTGATGGCCTATCGCGAGTTCCTACGGGCCAATCCGGTGTGGCACAACCGGGTCGTTCATCTCGCGTTCGCCTACCCGTCGCGACATGATCTGGCCGACTACCGGGCTTACACCGCCGAAGTGAAACGGCTCGCGGATGAGATCGACGACGAGTTCGGCACCGATGAGTGGACACCGCTGAAACTCGAGGTTGAAGAGGACTATCCCGGGTCACTGGCTGCAATGCGGATGGCCGATGTGCTGTTGGTCAACCCGATCCGCGATGGCATGAATCTGGTCGTCAAGGAAGGCTGTGTGTTGTCCGAACGACACGGCATCCCGGTGTTGTCCCGGCAGGCCGGCGCCGTGGATGAACTCGGCGACGACGCGGTGCTGGTGAACCCGTTCGATGTCACGGGTACCGCGGCCGCCCTGCGGATCGCCCTGGAGATGCCCGATGTGGAAAGGGAATTGCGATCGGTGCGGCTGAGACAGGCTTCGGCGGGAGCCTCGCCGCCCGAATGGTTCCGCGCTCAGATCAGGGCGGTGTCTGCGGATTGACCTCCGGTCCTCTCAAGGGCGGATCGCGCCGGTTGTCTTGATCGGCGAGGTCGGACAGTAGTTCGGCCAGTTCTTCCGGCGAGTCGAGTTGCAGGTCGGCCGCCGTGCTCACCTGCGGCACCTCGCCGACGGCGATGGTGATCCCGGTGTGGCCGGAGTCGGCCGCCCAGGACCGGATCGCTTCGAACGCCGGCAGGTCCCCGAGGTCGTCTCCGCAGAACAGTGCGGCCCTCGTGTGCTCGTTCAGTAGCGAACTGACCGCGTCGGCCTTCGACAGGCCGGGGATGCGAATCTCCAGGACGAACTTGCCGCCGACGACATCCAGGTCGTGCTCCGCGGCCAGCGCGGTCACCGGTTCCCTCAGCATCTCCAGCGACTGCTCGGGATGCGTGGCGCGACGGGTGTGGACCACCAACGACAGCCGCTTGTCCTCCAGCCAGACTCCCGGATCGACCCGCTCCAGGAGCGGCGGCAGGGCCTCGCGAAGCGCGCTGATACCCGCCGGCTCGTCCCGGGTGCGAAATTGCCCCTCGTGCCAGGTCTCGGCGCCGTGTAGTCCGCTGACCAGCACACCCCTTATCCGTTCCAAGCCGCCGAGCTCGACGACCGTGGCTGCGTCCCGACCGGTCACGATGGCGATGCGGGCACCACGGTCGGCCAGGTCGACCAGGGCCTCGATCGCCGCGGGAACAGCCCGCGCACGTTCTGGATCATCGACGATCGGCGACAGAGTGCCGTCGAAATCAAGGGCGAGGAGCACTGAACTCGGATCGGTCGCCAGCTGTTCGGCTAGCGGACGGAGGGCGATGTGCATGCGGCCGACGGTAGCTGATCGCGGTGCCGCAGGTGCGCCCACGCGGGCCGGTCGGGGGGCTCAGCCGCCCGTGATCCATTGGCCGCCGCGCATGACCGCGACCGGTCGGAGATCTGCGTCGAGGTGGACCAGGTCAGCCCTCAGCCCGACCCGGATCGCTCCCCGGTCCTCGGACAGCCCGAGTACCCGTGCCGGATTCGTGCTGGCAGCGGCCACGGCATCGACGATGGCCAGCCCGGTCTCGAGCACGGCTCGGCGAAAGGCCCGGTCCATGGTCAGCACGCTGCCGGCCAAGGAGCCGTTGTCCAGCCTGGCCTGCCCGTTATGCACCTGAACGGCCTGGCCGCCCAGCAGATAGCGGCCATCGCCGACGCCGGCCGCGTCGATGGCGTCGGTGATCAGCAGCAGTTGCGCCGGATCTCGGTCGGCGACCAGTCTGAGCACAGCAGGATGTACGTGCACCCCGTCGTTGATCACCTCGCACGCTGCCCCGGAATCCAGCGCTGCCAACACCGGTCCCGGCTCACGGTGATGCACGCCCCGCATCCCGTTGAAGAGGTGTGTTGCCACCGCTGCTCCGCGTTCGAAGGCTTCGACCGCCTGCTCGTAGGTGGCATCGGTGTGACCGACCGCCGCGATCATTCCTGACTGCCGGACGGCGTCGATCAGTTTCAGCGCGCCGGGCAGTTCGGGCGCGAGGGTCATCATGCGACAGGTGCCGTCGGCAGCTTGAACGAGTCGGCGGAAGTGCTCCAGATCCGGCTCGAGCAGAAAGTTCGGGTTCTGCGCGCCGCACCGGGCGTGGGAGAGGTAGGGACCTTCCAGATGGGCACCGAGAATCGGCCCGTCGGACCGGCTGAGCTCGGCCACGGCGGCGAGTTGGGCGAGCAATGAATCCAACGGGTTGGTGACCAACGATGCGAGCACGGTCGTCGTGCCGTGGCGCAGATGGAAATTCGCGGCCCGCTCAAGCTGCTACGGATCGGCCGCGGCGAAGGAGGCACCGTCACCGCCGTGGCAGTGCACGTCGATGAAGCCTGGGACCAGCCAGCCGCCGGCCAGGCTTACCCGCTCGGATGGAGCGTCCGCAGCCGCATCGACCTCATCGACCCGGCCGGTCGCAGCGATCCGGCCGTTCGCCCGACTGCCGATCTCGACGATCCGATCACCCTCGATCTGGAGCCAGCCATGTTCGTCCGAAGCAGTGGGCAGCACCAGCGTTGCGCCTTGCAAGATCATCGGTCGCCTCCGGCAGCTTCCCAGCCGATCAGGCCGGCCCCGACCCGGCCGGCGTCCGCCCCGAACGTGCCGATGACCAGGCGGGGCGGCCGGCGGAATGCCAGGCCGGAATGCAGTGACTCGGCCAGTGGTAGCAGGAGGGTGTCACCGGCGAGGGAAAGGCCGCCGCCGAGCACGATCAGGTCGGGGTCCATCAGCAATGTGTAGCTCACCAGGGCGCGACCGAGTGCGGTTACGGCCTCATTCCACACGCGCGAGGCGAGCGCGTCGCCGGCTGCAGCCCGCGCGAGAACGGCCTCCGCGGCGACCGGTGCACCTTGAATCGATCCTGGCGGATATCGATCGCCTGGGCGGCCACTGGCTGCCAAGATCGTTTGGTAGCGTCGCGCCAGGCCCGCTGCGCTGGCATAGATCTCGGTACAGCCGCGCTGACCGCAGACGCACAGTTCACCATCCGGCATAACCGGAAGGTGACCGATCTCGCCGGACATTCCAGCGGAACCCGTCATCACTCGGCCGTCCACGATCACCGCAGCGGCGATCCCGGTCCCGATCTGCAGGTACAGCGAATCCGTGCTCGCCCGGGCGGCGCCGAGGCGGAGTTCGGCCAA
>JAVEET010000344.1 GCA_030840295.1 Pseudonocardiales bacterium | reverse complement strand
GGGGCGCCACCGCCGACCACAGCGACGGACGGATCCCCGCCACCAGGTTGACGCCACCCACCGTGGTGTGCGGTTCCTCGAGATCCGCCACTGCGCGGATCAGATCGTCGGCGGTGACCTCAGGGCGGGCCCTGAATTCGAGATAGCAATGCGACGACGTACCCACCGCGAAGATGCCGAATTGAGCAGTAGCCACCCGCGAACCTTCCTCTAAGCTGCGGATCAGCTTAGACGGCGGCCCGAGAGGCCCTCAGTCACCGGAATGCGACGGTGGCGGCGAGCCAGCTGCCGGATGTCGTGCCCGATCCGGTGAAACTGCCGGGTCCCGAAGTGACCTGGTACGCCCGCCCCAGGTAGTCCGTTCCGACTGCATAGCTGGACTGGGCACTCCAGCCCGCGGTCCAGGCCGGCGCCGACCCTGAGTACGCGCCTACCGTGCTGAACACGAAGTCAGCAGCCGCGGTGCTGGGAGTCGCTCCTGAGGAGAAGGCGGTTGAAGTACCGGCGGCCTCGGCATGGGCGTCGGGCACCGAGGCGCCCTGTACCTCATCAGCAGTGATTCGATAGGTCGCGGCGGACGGGAAACTGACCGTCACCGTCTGATTCGGCGCCAGCCCGGTGTTGGCCACGCCGGAAAGCACGATCAGCCGGTGCCCGGTTGCGTCGAGGATGTCACTGGCCACGGTCAGTGCGTCTCCCGCACTGTCAGTCCCGGAAACCGTACCTGCGGTGGTGCCCGTCAGGCTCGCCGTCACCACCATCAGGTTTCCGGCCGTCACCCCGCCGGTACGCCATACCGTTACCGACCCACTCGTGTGCCGGTTGGTCGAGTAATTGGTGGCGATCTGACCGATGTACTTGACCGGTGCGGTCGCAGGGCGCGCGACGTTCACCGACGCCGTAGCCGAAGACGAGAGGCCGCCGCTGTCGGTGGCCGTGAGACTGACCTGGTAATTGCCGGCGGCGCCGTAGGTGTGGGTGGCGGTTGCCGAACTCTGCGGGCCGGCCACGATGCCGTCGCCGAAGTCGAAGCGGTAGCTGAGCGGCTGACCCTCCGGGTCCGTGCTGGACGAGGCGTTCGCGGTTACCACGACCGGCGCCGTGCCCGAGGCCGGGCTGACGCTCAGCCGCGCGACCGGCGGGTTATTCGGTGGTGGCGGTGGTGGCGGTGGTGGTGGCGGCGGTGGTGGTGGCGGCGGTGGTGGTGGCGGGGGTGGTGGTGTCCCGCCGCCACCGAACTCGTAGGCGCCCCGGTCGTCGAAGGCCCGCGGGCCCGAGCCGGTGTTCGGCGTGCCGACCGTGTCCACCCGGCTGTGCCCGAGGACGTCGGCGTCCTGCTCGCCGGATGCCGCGGAGTCGGCTGAGTCGATCGCAGCCGAGCCCGCGGTCAGCTGGAAGTTTCCGGAGCCCGCCCCGGCGAACTGTGGATCCGCCTGCAGGCCAGACTGCTCCTGATGGGTCGCCGCACGCATCGTGGCCAGCGTGCTGAACGAGGAGCCGAAAACGTACATTGTCCCGGACTTGGACAGGCTGACCAGATTGCTGTTCACCGTCGTGCTCGACGGAGCCGAGTCCCAGATCCCGATGTTTCCAGCGCGTCGGCTGCAAGAGATGCCTTTGTACGCCGGATAAACGGCGTTGTCGACCGCGATGTTGTTCTCGACCAGGTAGTTGCCCGAGGTGCCCTCGACATTGATGCCCGAGGTGCAGTTGTGGTAGATGGTGTTACCGATCAGACGCCCGCCGGTGACGTTCAGATCATCGATTCCGTGATCTCCGTTGTTATAGGAGACGTTCAGGGCGGCCAGGTTGTTGTTGCCACCCGGATAGAACTGCAGGCCGGAATCCTCGTTGTCGTGCAGCACGTTGCCGATGATGGAGTTGCCGGGACTGATCACGTTGATCCCGTTGGCGTTACGTTGGTAGCCGTTGGCGTTTCCGCTTGCCTCGTTGAAACTCACCGTGGTGTTGGTGGTGCCCGAAGAGAGGAAAATCCCGGAATCGCTGTTGTTGTCGACGGTATTGCCGGTCACGGTCGAGGTCGAGGTGTTGGACAGCGCGATGCCCGCGGCGATCTGCCCGCTCACCGGCGCGCCGGAACCGGTGACGGTATTGCCCGAGATGGTGATGTGATCCGATGAGCTGACCTGGATGCCGCTACGAGTGGTGGCGGTGATGGTGAATCCGCTGATGGTGACGAAAGACCTGGCGGACAGCGAGAAGCCGTACTGGCCGCCGCGCACCGTAACGCTCGAACCGGCGGCCGGTTGGAACGCCACGGGGCTGCCCGCCGCTCCGGAGTTCTTGACCGCGATAGGGCCTTGGTAGCTGCCTGCGGACACCAGTACGGTCTGGCCGGCGGTGGCTACGGTGGCAGCCTTGATGATCGTGCAGAACGGCTGGGCGGCGCTGCCGGTTCCGGTGTCCGAGCAGCCTGCGCCGCCCACGTACAGGGTGGTGACCGCCGCATGTGCCGTCACCGCGGTGAGCCCGGCGTAGATCAGCGCCACTCCCAAGGCCATCGCTGCCGATACGAGTCGCGCCATGACTGACCCCGCTTCGTACTGGACGGGTCCGGTGACATCGAAGCGGCGGTGGCTCCGCCCGCCCGGGAAACCCCGTCCCAGTGTGGGCATTCCTCGAACCGGCCACCAGATCATGGCCGACTACTTGCACTACGTAGTTTGCGGGTTTACAGCAGGTGTCCCGCGGGTTTGCGCGAAGTCAGAGCAGCCATCGGCCGGTTTCACCACTGACGACGCCGTTGCGGACGGCGGATGTCACAGCCTCCAGACGCGAATGTGCACCGAGCTTGCTGAGGACACTCTGGACATGGCTGCGCGCCGTGGTCCAGCTGACGCCCATGGTCTTGGCCAAGGTCGTGGTATCCGCTCCGGTCACCAGGTGGCCGAGCACCTCGCGTTCCCGGTGGGTGAGGAACTTGGCCATGCGCTGGGCTTCGGTCAGGTTGGCGACGTGCACGCCGGAGGCCGGGCTGGTCTTGGGTGCCATCAACCGCTGACCGGCGTGAACCCGCTCGATGGCGGCCACGATGTCCTTGGTGTGACAGCCCTTGTTCATGATGCCGGCGATTCCCACAGCCTCGGCCGTAGCGATGAGATCGCCGCCCACGAACCCGGTCAACAACAAAAAGCGGGTGGTAGGCGAGGCTCCCAGGAGTTCCGGCAGCCGCCCCAGAACCGAGGAGGTAAAAGGATCATCGGGTACTGCCCAGCCTCTCGGAGGTGATCCGTAGGAGGCGGAGTCGCTGTACATGAGGTCGAGCACGCACACGTCGACGGCGGTCCGGCCGAGCACTTCGAGCGCTTGCTCCGGATGCTGGGTGACGCCGGCCACCGAGAATCCGGCGCGGGTGAGAACCAGCGCCAACGATTCGGCGAAGACTGCGTGATCGTCACATAGTAATACTTGCATCGGTGATCCCCCCGGGACACTTCAGCCAACGGCACGGTTTCGGCCGTACTTGCGCTCAGCTGACGTTCTGCTCCGGATCGTCGGCCCAGTCTGGCAGCACGCTGACGGCCGGCAGCAACAGGCGTACGCAACTGCCGCCGAGATGTCCCGGCGCGATCTCCACCCGGCCACCCCGCTCCACCGCGAAGTCTTGGACGATCCCGAGGCCCAGGGACGCGAAACCCCTGGGTCCCAAACCGAATCCGGGCCCGTTGTCGTCGATCTCCACCACGACGCCGTCCGGAGCGAGGTTCACCGATACATCTACCTGCCCGGCCTCTCCCACAGCCCGGAAGGCGTTGTCCAACAGGTTCCGAAGTGCTCGCCACATGGCCAGCCGGTTGGCCCAGGTCCAGGCGGGAACCGAGGTGAATCGGACCCGGCTGGTACTGGTGAGGCTGAGGGCGGCCAGCACCTCGCCGACCAGGATGTCCACCCGCACGGACGAGGCGGGTGGCGTCCATTCCTCGGGACTGCTTTGCTTGGTCGCGTCGTCGTAGGCACCCAGTAACTGGTTCAACCAGTTCGCCTCGCGGCCCAGTTGCAGAATCCGGTTCTTGCTCACCGTGCCCACGTCCGAGGACTGCACCACCACGTCCGCCAGCAGCATGATGGTGGCCAGCTCATGCTGGATGTCGTGGCGGATGCGGCTGAGCTGGGAAGGCGGACGGTCCGACATTATCGGCGGAACCGATCCGGGGGGCTCCGTGTCCGGCACCGGCACGAGGTAACTCGCCGACTGGATCTGTGGCGGCGGAACCTCAGCCGGCCTGATCTCGGTATGCATAACGGCCCCCCGACCATTGGCCCGGGGCAGCCGCACACTTCATCAAATGTTCCCTCCCCGTTCAGGAACACTTAACGTTCACTGACGGAAACCATACCTCGCGAACCGCGAAACACAACGGAATATTTACTTCGGTATCCTGCGATTAGGTAACGATTCGGTATCTATCCGGTTCCTGCATACCGCGTAGCTCGGCTACGTCCGGTTGTCGATACAGCGGGTGCGCGGAGCCGTCACTCTCGGTATATGCCAACGCTTACCTTCCTCGGGCATGCCGGGCTGGCAGTGCGGGCGTCCGGCTTTCGGCTGCTCGCCGACCCATGGTTGGCGCAGACCGGGGCGTTCCTCGGCTCATGGCATCAGTTTCCTCGCAACGACCACCTCGATGCCGAGGAACTGTTGGACGTCGACTGGGTCGCGGTCTCGCACGAGCATCTGGACCACATGGATCTCTCCGTGCTGACCCGGCTGCCGGCCCGAACCCGGGTGCTCATTCCCAGGTATCCGTCGCCCACGTTCGCCGACCGGCTCCGCTCAGGCGGCGTCGCCAACATCGTCGAGCTCGAACCGTGGGAGCTGTTCGCCTTGGATACCAAGGGATCCTGGATCACCGCAATCCCGGAGCAGTCTCCGATGTGCAACGATGCGGCCTTCCTGATTGTGGCGGACGGCTATTCCGTCCTCGACTGCAACGACGCGCGGTTGACGGCCGCGCAAGCCCGCCGTGCCTCGCACCTCGTCGGCGGCGCGCTCGACGTGATGGCGTTGCAGACGTCCGGCGCGTCCTGGCACCCGATCTGTTACGGCTATCCCGATGACGTGCGTGCCGAGATCGAGCAGCAGAAGCGGATCTCCAAGCTGCGGGCCGTTCAGCGATTGGTGCGAGCGACCAAGCCGCGGCTGGCGGTGCCCTTCGCCGGACCGCCATGTTTTCTCGACGATTCACTACGACGGTTCAACGCCTCATTGCGGCCGCCGGGTATCTTCCCCGACGCCGAGCAGGCCCGGGACTGGTTGCAGGACCATCTTCCCGATCAGCGCTGGCAGAGCTTCCGTCCCGGTGATGCCGTCGAGCTCTCCACCGGCGAGATGACGCCGGACCCGGTCTCGGCCGGTTTCAGTTACACGCAAGGGCAGGACGGCGCCGGTCTGGAGCGATACTTCGACGACTACGCCGCCGACCGGAGCACGGCCCTGGCTGCTGTGTATGACTCGCATCCGCAACCCGGCGCCGGCCTTGGCCGCGACTTCGCCGCGCACTTCAGTCGCCTCGGTGCCCTGTCCCCGTACTTCCTCACCCGGATCGGGATGACGGTGCGTTTCAGCGTCACTGGGCCGCACGGCGGTGACTGGGATGTCCGGATGGATGCCGAGGGCATCAGGGTCGATCTGGACGGTGGGACAGCTGCACCGGAGTACACCTTCACGGTGGCCGGCCGATGGCTGCGAGCGGTACTGGAAGGCCGGATCGGTTGGGAGGACGTGCTCCTGTCGTTACGCCTGCAAGCTCGGCGTGATCCGGACCGTTACAACGACTACCTGATCGGTCTGCTCAAGCACGCCAATGAACCGGCGCTGCTCGCGGTGGAACAGTACGAGACCGGTCGCGACGAGCAGGAACGTATCGTCCTCGGTGACTACGAGATCGACCGGTACTGCCCGCACGCCGGTGAGGACCTGGCCGTCGGCGCGGTGATCACCGACGGGGTGCTGCACTGCCTGGGCCACAACTTTTCCTTCGATCTCAGCACCGGCGAGTGCATCAATGCTCGGTGCGGGCCGCTGTCGGTGCGGCGGCTCGTACCTGCCGACCCGACAGATGACGAATCGTGTCAGCCAGCACGCTCAAGGTCGCGCCGAGCGTAGGACGCTGCAGGAACAGTGCATCGACCGCCGTCCGAGCCGGTACCAGCACCTTCAGGTAGTGCTCCACGTCGACGGGGCCGGCCGGCAGCACCGAGGAATCCCGCATCCGGACCTGGGTCGGGCCGGTGAGCCCTGGCCGGTGGTCGAAGATCCACCGGCACTCCGGCGGATAACGCTCGGCCAGGCCCAGGGTTTCCGGTCGCGGCCCGACCAAGGTCATCTCACCGCGCAACACGTTCCACAGCTGGGGTAGCTCGTCCAGTGAGGTACGACGTAACACTCGTCCCAACCCGGTTATCCGGGCATCGCCGGTGGCCGTCACGTCCGGCCCGGCCAGGCCGGTCCGCATCGTCCGCAGCTTGTACATCCGAAACGGCCGGCCGCCCTGGCCAACCCGCCGCTGACTGAACAGCGACGGGCCACGGCTGGTCAGCCGGACTGCCAACATCAGCAGCAACAGGGGAGCACCGCAGACGGCGAGCGTTGAGCCCGCCAGTAGCACGTCCAGAGCTCGCCGGGCCGGACTAGGGGAGATCGATGCCACGGCCGTCACCCCGTTCCCGCCGCTACGAAGACGGCCGAAAAGACCTTCGCCAGCATGGCCAGATCAGCGTCCAGGCTCACCTCGAGCGAGTGCGGTGACAGATGAGTGAACAAGGTCGCCCCCGCCGCGCGCCGGGCTTGTAGGCCCGTCCAGAGTGCATTCGGCTTCAAACCCGGATCGAGCAGCCGGTTGACGGCTCCCTGATAGCCCTGGCGCCAGGTCCAGACATCTATGGCCTGCGCACCGTCCGACAGCGGCAGGTCGACCCAGGTGTGCAGATCTGCTTGGGCCTCGGACTCGGATTTCGCGTAGTCACCGGGATGCGCCAGGGCTTTACGCGCGTGCAAGGTCACCAGTGATGCCCAGCCCAGCGCCTTGAGCTTGGCCCAGGCCTTGGTCTGAGCAATGTCCCGGGTGGCACCCCAGCCGATGTAGCTAGAGTCCGGGAGCAGGCCCGTGGACACATCCAGTACCGAGAGCCTGCGCATTCGCAGGTAGCTGGTCACGCTCGCCAGCGTCAACTGGGGATACTGGCCGTCGGCCTTGACCTGGCACTCCGTCGACCAGAGCAACGGCGGTTGCTGGTCCGGCAGGCAACCGAGGCTCGGCACGATCATGTCCACCAGCAGCGGTCTCCCGGGGGCATAGCGCTGCAGGCCGTCATAGGCCGCGTTGAGGAAAGCCTTGATCCGGGCCGCGCTGGACAGGCCGTCGTGATATCCCATTTCGTCGGCGATCTTGATCCCGCGCACCCCCGGGATGGCGGCGAGCGAGCCGAGCTGGCGCAGGGCAGACTCGAAGGAACCCGGTCCCGCCTGCCACCGCTTCACCAGATCGGATTCCAGCCAAACCTGCAGTCCGTGCCGCACGGCGATCTTGATCGCGTCGGCGTAGTCACCGGTGGCCGGCGGTAGTACCACCTTGGACGATGTTCCGGTCGGGGGCCGGGTCGTCGCCGCTTGCGAGGTGGGCGCCAGCGGCGTCGAGGAATGACAACCGGCGGCCATCAGCACGACCAACACCGTCGTCAGGGTTCCAGCGAGGGCCTTGCTGACGGTGCCGGTGAGGGCTCTGCTGACGGTGCCGGTGCAGTGCGGCGCCATCGACGTGATCGGGGGGCGTCCTGAGTCGAGACTCATGATTCCTCCCTCGGCCGTAGCTGATGTCGGAAGAGGATCAGCAGCGTAGCCGTGGTCGCAAGGTACGCCGCGGCCGATGCGACCGCGGCTCCGGTCACGCCGAACGGCCGGATCAGCAGGAGGTCGCCGACCACGGTGACCAGCACCGCGATACCGATCGCCAGCGAGTTGAGTCCGGGGCGCCCGATGCCGTACAGGTAGGCGGTGATCAGGCCGGTGACGCCCTCGCCGAGCAGACCTGCGAGCAGGATCCAGGTCGGGCCGATCGCCCCGTCGAAAGATTTGCCATACAACGCAGGCAGAATGATGCCCGCGCCGGCGGCCAGCGGAATCGCCGCACCCGCGGTGAGGCCCAGGGCCGGCAGCAGCAGGGACTTGGTCCGCTGAGTCACGGCTTGCCGACTGTGCCGGCTGAAGACCGGATAGAGGACGTAGGTCACGGCGAGACCCGGTAGCCGGAGCAGTTCCGCGTACTTGCTGGCGATCGCATACACACCGAGGACGGCCGGACCAGCCATGGCCCCGAGGACGGCCACGTCCAGCCGCAGGTTGATCAACGACATCACACCGCCCAGTTGCCCGCGCGAGCCGTAGCTGCAGATGCTCCGGGCCAGTTTGGCATCCGGTCGCGCCCAACCCCGGAAGAATTCCCGGCGGCGAAGTCGCTCGGCGATCCCGATCGCCACCAACAGGTCGGCCAGGATCAGCGCTATCAGGACCGGGCCCATGCCCCGCCCGAACGCGATGAGGGCCAGATACACGGGAAGGTAGCTGACCTCCTCGGCCACGATCGCGACGTTCGCGCCGCGGAAGTCCCCGATGCCCTGCAGCATGGCCTTCCCCACCGCGACGAACAGCTGGCTGAACACCGCACCGGCACAGCCGAAGGTGATTCCGACCCACCAGGTCTGGAAGAAGGTGGCATGGAGTAGCGGGGCGAACACCAGCCATCCCAGGCAACCGACCAGCGCCCCGAGCCCGGTCAGGGTCACCAAGGTCGACCGCAGGGCTGGGTTATCCCCTTGTGCGGACAGGAAGAACGGCACCGCGCCCGGCAGGCCGGCCGCCGCCAGCACGCCAGCCAGACCGGGAAGCACCCGCAACAAGGTGAATCCGCCGACCAGATCCGGACCCCCGACTCTGGCCACCAGAACCGTGCCGACGGCAAGAGCCAGCAATGCGGCAAGCCGCGCCGCCACGTTACCGGCGAACACCTTACGCAGACCTGCCCTGGCCGGCGCTCCGCCGGCCACCAGTTCGGCGGTCACGGCTGATGACCGCGGCGTGCCGCGATTGCCAGCACCGCGATCAGCCCGAACACCGCCCAGATATGGCGGAAGTGCAACACCTCGTACAGGCTCGCGGACGCACCGATCGCGATGAGCAGGGCTCCGAGCAGTTCGGGTCGAGGAACCACCGCGACGTAGGCCGGCGGTAGCGCACCGGGCCGCGCGATGCGGCGGGCGTTCACGGCGAGGGCCACGATCAGGGCCAGCAGCCCGAGCGCCCCGAGCACGCCCCGTTCCACCAGCGACGCGAGATAGTCGTTGTGGGCCTCCTTGGAGTAGGAAGAATTCCCCCCGGCCAGTCGTAGCTTCGTCTCACCTGGCCCGATACCGAGCACCGTGTCGCTGGTGAACCAGATGTGCAGCTCGTCCTTGATCAGCGTGCTCCGGCTGCCGCCGCTTTCACCCTGGCGGCCTATCGAATCGCGAAGCAACGGCGTCGACTGTTGGGCCCGGTCCGAAAGGGCGGTCAGGTCGATCGTCAAGGCACCGACGGTGCTGACGGCGATGAGTACACATGCCACTGCTACCGCGGGCGCCAGACCGCGCCGGCGGCCGATACCGAAGATCCAGCCGAGCTCGGTGGCCAGAATCAAGGTGAGTATGCCGCCGTTGGACAGGGTCAAGCAGAGTGCTACGACCAGGATGGTGCAACAGAGATAGCGCCGTGACCGCCGCCGAGGTTGCTGGCAGGCGCGCAGCACCAGCAACGCGCACAGGAAGTAACTCGCCGCCAGGTTGGGATCTCCCAGCGTGAAGGAAGCTCGGCTGCCATCCCGAGCGGACGTACCGGCCAGCCAGGGGAGTCCGATCGAGACGCCGACGATCAGCAGGCTGGCCCAGATCACGCCGCTGAAGGCCCAGGCCCGGACGAGTACCCGTAGCGATCGCGGATCGCGCGCCAGATTCACCACTGCCATGGACCATGAGAAGACGAACGCGTCCTGAAGCAGGGCCAGCGGGTCTCCCTTGGCGTGCAGGGCGGCCAGGGAGCCGGCGGCGATGGTGATCAGCACGGGCCACAGGTAGGGCAGGTACACCCGGTGGCCATGACCCGATAGCCAGAGGGCGGTGATCAGCACCGCAATGACCAGCCCCACGTCGGCCAGTCCGGTATTCCCGGGTCCGGCCGGGCGCAGCAGTGGCAGCGACGAGATCGCGAACACGATGACGCCATAAGTGAGTTGACGGCGTATCGAGAAACCGGTCTCCTGCGTCGAGGGCACCGCTGCTTGGAGTGCAGCTGGTACAGCGACCACGGTCATGGCCGGCGGGCTGGCGGCGGCGCCAGGTGCACGCGGCTCAGCAGATCGAGGTGGGCCCGAGCGAATTCGGGATGGTCGGCGGTGGCGGCCACATCGGCGATGCCGGCGACCAGCAGGGCACGGGCGCAGGCCCCATCGGCTCCCAGGTTGGTCAATGCCTCACGGCAGAATCCCAGGACCAGATCCGGATACCACCCGGATCCGTTGACGGCATAGAGCAATCCGGCGCCCCAGCTGTCGGCACGAAGGCCGGCATGGTGCGGAACCTTCGACCCTGGTCGTACGTGCCGGTCGAGGTAGAGCGAATAGCTGACCGCGAATCTGGCCACGTCGCGCAACGGCTCGCCGGACAAGGCGCTGGCTTCCCAATCGACGACACCGACTACTGCACCGCGATCGAAAAGCAGATTTCCGAACCAGTAGTCACCGTGCACGGCGGTCCGGGGGGTGGCCTGGCTGGCGAGCAGATCCGCTATCGGGCGCAGCCGCCGCCGCAGTTCTGCCTGCGCACCAAAGCGTTCCTCGATCCGAGTGAGCGCTGAATCCAGCAGCATGACACCTTGCCGGGGGCCGGCGGTCTGGCGTTGGAAGCTGGTCAACCAGCCTCCGGCGGCGACGAAGTCCGCACGCACCCGGCGTCGCCGTGCGGTGTGGCGCCACTGGTGATAGCTGACCGCCATCGGGGTGCCCAGCAGCCCACCCGTGACCAGGGCCGGCAGCCCGTCCGCATCGAGGAATCCCACCGGCCGTGGCACCGTCGCGCCGAGCGTGCCCAGCCCCCGGGCGTGCAAGGCGCAGAGCAGTTCTCCCTCGGTCTGGACGACGTCGGCCGCCAACCGGGTGGTGGCCACCTTCACCGCGAAGGCCGGCCCCCAACGGTCGATCAGCATCACGGTCAACTTGGCATTCGGATCGCGTGAGCCGGCCAGGAGCACCGGATGTAACCCCGGCCGCGCGAGGGCTTGCGCCAGCGTCGTCAGCGGCATACCGCCGAGAGTGGTCCGGCGCCGGCTGGTTAAGTCAGCCGACGGCCGCGATTGCTGCTGCGGATCCGGAGTCTGCTCAACCGCTGCCGCTGCCGCTGCCGCTGCCGCTGCCGCTGCCTGAGCGGCGGTGCGCTTGGCGGGCTGAGCCGGGGTGCGCTTGGCGGGCTGAGCCGGGATGCGTTTGGCCGGCTGAGCCGGGATGCGTTTGGCGGGCTGAGCGGCGGTGCGTTTGGCGGGCTGAGCCGGGATGCGTTTAACCGGCTGAGCCGGTGTGGCCTTGGCCGGCCGGCGTGCCGCGGTCATCGACGACTCCCGAGCAACACGCGGCCACCGACCGCCCGCAGCAACCAGGGCGCCCGGCGGGCGAGGTGCACGGCCCAGGTCGCGACCAGGTGACCTCGGTACCGTCCGCTGGGCACGGTGAGCACCGAGTTGGCCACCCATTTCAGGCCGGGGCCGGGCGCCGCCACCGCTACGGGCAGATCGAGGCCGGGTAGTACGAGAAAGGTCTGGCCGGCATCGACCTCACTTTGCCGTGCGATAGTTCGGATCGTGCGGGACCCGACAATGGCAACCGGACTGCCCGCGGGCAGCCCTCGCAGCCTCCGGATGGCGGTGTGCCGATCCTCGACCCGCACTCCCACCGTGCCGGTCGGCGCGAGCAGCAGCCAGCGGGCCGCCGGGTCCGACCAGGGCGGTGTGCCGGCAGTGTCGGCCGAGCTGTTCAGTCGATCGCTCATCACGGTCGCCGTTCCCCCATCGTGGCTAAGGCTAATTAAGGACGGCAAAGGGCCGCATCCTGGCAACGGGCCGGACCAGGCCATGCCGCTGGAGCACGCCCAGCGCGGCGTTGACACCGTTGTCGTCGAGGTGATCGGACTGCAGCGGTGCAGCATCGGAGTACCGGAACCGTCGGGTGCTGTGTCCATCACGGTGCTTTGCCGACAAGCCGCGGGCGAGGAAATCGTCGATAACCGTGCCGGCCCCGTGGCAAGCCGAATACAGGCTGCGCGCCGAATCCGGACCGGCGACCGCCAGATAGGACGAGGTCCGGTGGGTCCCCGGGAGCAGCACGGCCTGGCCGGTGCGACCGAATACCGTGCCTGCGGGCATCATCTCGGCCGGGTAGGCGCGGCAGGCATTGTGTCGGTGCACCACCGCCATCCCGGCCGCTGTGGGTTCCTCGTAGATGGAGTTGTGCGGGGAGTCGACCACAAGCTGGGTGTTCGCGCCGAACACCTGCGCGGCGATGGTTCGCAATGCGGCATACGTGGCCACTCGGAAGGCAAAGCCGTAGTTCATCGCGGCCGCGTTGGCCAGCATGAGCCGTTCGCCTTCGGCGCTATGGCGCGCGACCGGTGGGCAGCTGCTGGTGAAATAGAGCGAAAGCCGCTCGCGTAGCTCGTGGACCGACCGGGCCGAAGCCAGGTGGTACAGCGGCTTCTGTACGGCCATCGCCATCCGTAGCTGCCGCGGATAGTGCATGCGGCGGCCGAACAACGCGCCGATCTCGCCGGTGAGCACACCACCGCCGGCGTGGTACTGCAGGGTGAGCTGGCCCTGTTTGACGCCGAGCGCGGTGGCGGTTGGCTCGTCGAGGATCTCCTCGACCTCCTGCAGTTCGATGAAGTGGTTCGAGGGGCCAACGGTTCCGAAGCGCAACCGGGCCAGTTGGAACAGCAGGCTCGGCAGCTCCTTGAGGAGCCGGTCGCCCCCGCCGTAACGCTCGAGGTCGATGCGCCCGTTCTCCTCGATGCGTTGCAATTCCTCCGCATCCACCTGCCAGCGCTCGCCCGCGAACCGGGCGCCGTCGACGGCCGCTCGCCGCACTTCGGCCGCGCTCAGCTCACCGTGATTCCTCGTCGGGTACGGATACCGCTCCCGCACTCGGCGGTAGAACTCCGCCACTGCTTGATCATTCGGCCGGTCGGTATCGAGGGTAAGCAGCGCCATACCGCAGTTCACACTCGCCGAAGTCAGGGTCGGGCGGACTGTTCCGAGCGTCGCGATGGCGACCGAGGACGGCAGTTCCATTTTCGACTTATGATGAAAATCCGGCAGGACGACCGGCGGTGCTGCCAGATCGGCATCCGCGACCCGGGCGTGCAGGGCGGCCAGCACGTCGGGGTTCGCGGGCAGCTCGGGGCTGTCGAACACCTGGCTGCTGGAGATCAGAGTGAGGTCCATTGCACGCTCCTTCGGGGACGCGGTTCGGGCCGGGCCGCGGTCGTGGTCCGAACTGATCCGGCGCGGTAGGTCTGGTCCAGTAGTTCGCCCAGCGCATGGGCACTGAACCGGTCTCCGAGGCTGTTGAATGCGGCGTCGGCCATCCGGCGCGCGGTGCTGGGGTTGTCCAGCAGGAATGCCGCCGATCGGGCCAGTAGCGGCGGTTCATTGGCAGGGACGAGCAGACCCGTTACGCCCGGGATGACCAGGTCCTGCACCGCGTTGACCGCGGTGGCGACGACAGGGACGTGGGCCTGCATGGCCTCGGCGATCACGCACGGCAGTCCCTCGTATCGACTGGCCATCATGAATACGTCGAAGGCCGGCATGATCGCGGTGGCGTCCGGGCGATGGCCGAGAAAGAGGAAGCGATCGGTCAAACCCCGCCGGCGAACCCGAGACAGCAACTTCTCGCGCAGCGGACCGTCACCGATCCAGACGCCCCAGACGTCGTCACTGGCGATCTGGGCCAGCGCGTCCACCCATTGTTCCGGCGCCTTCTGGTAGTCGACCCGACCTACGGTTCCGACCACGCGGACGCCGGGAGCCACGTTCAGCCTGCGCCTGGCGGCGGCGCGCCCCGCCGTACCCGGAGTGCCGGTCGGCGGATCGACCGCGGGTGAGATCGTGCATATCCGCTCCGGAGAAATGAGCCCCAGGCGGGCGGTGTCGGCAGCCACGGCAGCGCCCACCGCGAGGACCGCATCCGTCCGTTGGCCGAGCCAGCGCTCCAGCCGGATGTAGCTGGCCCGCCGCAATCTCGACTGCTGGTCGTGGAAGGGAAAGCCGTGGTAAGTATGGACGATTCTCGGTACGCCGGTACGGTGGGCTGCGATTCTGCCCAGTGCGCCGGCCTTCGCGCTGTGGGTGTGGACGACGTCGAATCCGTTGTGGGCCATGAAGTCGGTCAGCGTCCGCAGTGCCTGATGATCCAGCCGAGGCGAGATCGGCGAGACCAGCCGCGGCACCCGTGCCACCTGCAGGCCGGCCGCGGCTGCCGCCGCGAGCAGGTCTCCGGGAGGGGCGCCGGCCACCGCGTCCGCTCCGAACAGGATGTCGGGCGAGCCCCGGTCCGAGCGCCGGCCGTCGAATCCGGTGCCACCGGCGATGATGGTCACCTCGTAGTCGCAAGGGTCCAGGCCCATCGCGCCGCGCAAGGCGACACCGCCGGCACCGGCAGTCATCCGGGTGATGACGGTGGCCACCCGCAGCTTGTGGCTCATAATTTCCCCTCACAGATCTGGCTGAAGCTCACGTGCTCGCCGTCGCCGACCCGGACCCGCAGGCAGGGCAGTCGATCGGCGTAGGCGCCTGCGACGGCATCGACGGCCGGATGGGCGCAGCCGATGTTGGTGGCCAGCGCCATGGTGGCCGCGAATTGCCAGTACCGGCGGAGTTCGCCGGCGGCATAGGTGCCGGTGACCAGCACCCGCGCGGCGTCGGCCGATTTGGCCTCGGCGATGTCATTGGTCGGCCCACGCTCGAGCATGACCACCAGATCCGGGAGCAGCCCGCTGACCCGGCCGGGTAACGTCGCGACGGACCGGCCGTGTGACGTGGTCCGGGCCGGGCCGCCTTGCGATGGGTCGGTCGGGTCCAGGCGCAACGGCTCGGCCAGTCCGAAGCACTCGACCCCGTCGCCGACGCACAGGTTGTCCGCGGTCGTCCTTGCCCCGTCGCGGGCGGCCCGGCCGATGAGGGTCGACTTGCCGACGCCACCGGGACCGGCCAGCATCACCACCCTCCCGGCCGTGGCGCAGACCGCGGCGTGCAAAGGGACGCGTCCCCGCCAGCCCGCTCGCCACAGGGCGGGGTAGTGCAGCAGTGTCTGGCCGGCCAGCAGACCGAATCGTCCGGCCAGCACGGTATTGGCCGCCCGCGTCGGGTGATGGGGCCGGTATCGCGCGACCACCCGCAGCAGGTCGTCGGTGACCTCGGCCTGCAGGTCGAATCCGGACCCGCAGGCGTTGCCGATCACCGTGCGCATACCGTCGCTGGACGTGCCACGGGTGACCGGACGAAGACCCTTGGTGGCGAAGGCCTCCCGGGTCTGTTGTAGCTCGAGGACGACGGTCGGCCGCTCGGAACCCAATGGTGCGAGTCCGCCGCCGGCGGCACGCTCGATCAGGTGATGCGCTCTGGCGCCCTCGCTGTGCACAGCCACGATTTCGCCGGCGGTAGTGAGTTGTCCGCTTGGCATCAGAACCCGTCCGGGTACGGCGCGCCGACACTGGCCGGCGTCCGCGGATACGTGGTCGGCAGGTACTCCGGAAGTAGTTCGCGGAGCAGCTGCCGGCTGCCCTCGGCGTCGTTGATCTCGGCTGAGGCGAACAACTGCTCCAGTCGCTCTGTCAGGCCCGGCGGCAGCTCGGCTCCGCGAGTGGCCCAGATCTTCGGGTGTGCCGTCTTCAGCCGGAGCTCGGCGTCGGAGAAGACCTTTTCGTTGAGCTTCTCACCCGGGCGCAGGCCGGTGAACCTGATCGTCACGTCGGAGAGGTGAAGCTCCTCGGCGTACTTGTAGACGAGGTCCACGATGGACACCGCTTCACCCATGTCCAGGACGAAGGTTTCGGCCAGTTCCGACATGGTGGCCGCCTCCAGAACGAGCGAGACCGCTTCCTCGACCGTCATGAAGAACCGCGTCACGTCCGGGTGGGTGACCGTCACGCTGCGGTCGGCGACGATCTGCTTGGCCAGTACGGCCAGCAGCGATCCGCGGGAGCCGAGCACGTTGCCGAACCGGACAGAGGCCATGCGAGTAGGACCGCCGGCGTTGTCCTGGACCACCATCTCGGCCAGCCGCTTGGTCGCTCCCAGCACAGAGGATGGATCGGCCGCTTTGTCCGTTGAGATAAGGACGAACCGTTCGACGCCGTAACGGATGGCGGCGTCCACCAGGTGTTTGGTGCCCTGTACGTTGGTCTTCACGCCCTCGCACGGGTGGCGTTCCAGCAAGGGCAGGTGTTTGTGCGCGGCCGCGTGGAACACCAGGTCAGGCCGGGTCTGGGAGAACACCTGGTGAACTCGATGCCGGTCCCGGATGTTGGCCACGATGATCTCGTCCGAGTCGAGCAGGCCGGCGCCGGTGAGTTCGAGCTGCAGGGTATGCAGGTTCGATTCATCGTAATCGAGCATGAAGAGCGCGGCCGGTTCGAAGCGGGAGATCTGACGACACAGTTCGGAGCCGATGGATCCGCCGGCGCCCGTGACCAGCACCCGCCGCCCATGGATGAGATTGCAGGCGCGGTCCGAGGCGATGTGGATCTCGTCGCGTCCGAGCAGGTGGTCGACCCGTAGCCCGCGCAGGTCGGACAGCCGCATGTCCCGCTCGACCGCGGACAGGAACGAGGGGAGGTAGCGCACCATGAGCCCGGCGCAGGCGGCCTCCTCGATCAGCTCGGCGATGCGGGCCTGCGGCATTGAGGGCATCGCAATCAGAGCAGCCCGGGCGCCGCAGCGCTGAGCGACCGACGACAGCTGGCCGGTCCGGCCGAGGACGGGCAGTCCGACCGCCCGCCGGATCCTCGGATCGTCATCGAGGAACCCAATCGGATTCAGTCCGTAACCATGGCTGCCGCGGATGGCGCGAACAACCGCTCGCCCGGCCTGGCCGGCGCCGATGATCAAGGTCGGCAGGCCACTGCCACGCAACTGACGATGGGGATTGGGTCGGTTGATACCTATCATCAGGACCTCCGAAGGCCGGCGACGACTGCGTCGATGACGGCAGATTGCTGACCGTCGGAAAGCGACGGATAGAGCGGAAGGGACAGCAGCTCGTCGGCTACCCGGTCGGTCACCGGACAGGCTTGACATTCGTCCGCGCCCAGCAGCGCGGCGAAGGCGGTGAGCTGATGTACGGGTATGAAATGGACGGAGTTGCCGATGCCGGCCGCGGCGAGTTCACGCGCGAGCTCATCTCGCCCGGGCACCCGCACCTGGTAGAGGTGCCAGGCGTGGCCCTCACTACGGCTCGGTAACCGGAGCAGGTGTCCCAACTCGGCGTCATAACGCGCCGCCAGCAGGGTTTTCCGCTGCTGCCACGCATCCACGGCCTGAAGCTGGGCGCGGCCGATCGCGGCTTGCAGATCGGTCAGATTGGCCTTGAATCCGATGCTGGCTACGTCGTAACGCCAGCTGCCACCAGGCAGGTACCTGCGCCAGGCATCCTTGGTCATCCCGTGCAGGCGTGCCGAGCGAAGCCAGGCGTCCAGTTCGGGATCGCAGGTCGCGACTGCGCCGCCTTCGCCGATCGGCAAATTCTTCGTCGCGTAGAAGCTGAAACAAGCAGCCTGGGAGTCCCGTCCGTTGATGCCGCCACCGGGCCCATGGGCGGCGTCCTCGACGATTCGGTGACGGGACAGTCCCGCGGCCCCGGCCAGCCGGTTTATGTCGACGGGGTAACCGCCGAGGTGACAGACGACCATCGCGTGCACTTTGCCGACGCGCCGGACCGTCGCCGCCACGGCTCGTTCGTCCGGCACCAGGGAGTCTTCGTCGACATCCACCAGCACCGGCCGCAGGCCCGCATGCACGATGGCGGCCACGGCCCCACAGAACGTGAGGCTGGGGGTGAGCACGGCCGCACCCGGCGGCAGTCGTAGGGCACGCAGGCTGAGCTCGAGTGCTTGGGTGCAGGAGGACATCACGACGACGTGGTCCACGCCGAGATAGGCGGCGAATTCCTCTTCGAAGGCGGCACATTCGGCGCCGGTCGTCGTCCAACCGGAGTCTATGACGCGCAGCGCTGCCTCGCGGGCGCCCGGTGCGTAGGACGGCTGCGCGAAAGGGACACCGGTAATCGTCGCGGTCACGGCCGGCGTCCGAACCGAGGATGTGCCACGACACCGAGCAGCGGCCAGCCAGAGGCGCTGAGCAAATCCCGGATCTCGTGCACGGCGTTGGCGTTCACGGTCCCGCCGGCGAGGACCAGGACGCCGATCGGTGCCGATTCCCCTGCTGTGCTCAGCTCGTCGAGGGTTCCGACCTCGTAGATCTGTCCGGTCTGGGAGGGCTGCTCGGGGTGTCCCTCCGTTGTGGCAAGGGCCGGTGGATGGCTTCCGTTCGGCGGCGCCACCGCGCTTAACACCATCTCGGACGCCACCGTAGCCTGGCCGAATCCTTGTAGCGGCTGCAGGACCACGGAGCCCAACCGGTCGACCACCCATTCCGGCACCGGCTTGCCGGAGGCACTGGTGACCACGACCTGAGTGACAGCCGCCTTGCGCGCGGCCAACCGGACGCGTCGTCCGAGGGCGTGCAGGACCGCCGGGTTGGCATCGAGACGACCCAGCAACGGCACTGTCAGCAGGCGTCCGAGGCGCGCGGCCCCGGACACCGTCGGGCGGACCGTCTCGGCTACCGCGGAGATGATCAGGCCGAGGACCAGGCCCAGAATTCCGCTGAGGGCAACCTTGGGGACCATGCCATTGGAGTTGGGCTGGTTCGGAGTCTGCGGGGTGGCCACGACCGAGGCGTTTCCGGCTGCGGCCAGCTGCTCGGAGAGCCGGTTCCGGTCGGAGGACAGGTCGGCGATGAGGGTGTCGACACCGGCGAGCTGGCTCTGCAGCAACGGCAATTTCGGATCAGGCGTGCGCCCGGCGGCGCTCCTGGACAGGGCCGCCGCGATGGGTGCGCGACGGGTCGCGAGATCAGTGAGCTGCCTGTCGACACCTGCGATGACCGATGGCAGGTTGCCGATACGGGAATCGTTGAACGCCGTGTTGACCTCGTCGGCAAGTGCCGCGGCCAGCCTGGCCGACGCCGCGGCGTCGCGATCGGTCACCGCGATGGTCACCACGGCCGATGTCCCGTTACCGGTCACCGCAACATCGTTCGTGGCCACCGCATCGGCGTCCCGGGTGGTGACGCCGGCCGTACTGAGCGCTCGGGATACCAGATCACGGCTGGTGGCCAGAGCAGCGACCTGACTGACCAGTCCGGAGGCCTCGGCTGCGGACTTTGGTACTTCGGCCGACACAGCGACCCGCGCCTGGGCGGTGTAGACCTTGGGCTGTCGTGAGACCAGCATCCCGACCGTCACGATCGGCGCCAGTATGGCCACCAGTAGCACCGGCCAGTATCGCCGTGTGAGCCGTGCGATGACCTCATCGATCTCCACCGTTGGCCACCCCCCATGTGTCGCATTGGTTGATGGCACCGACGTTAGAAAGCAGAACGACTTGTGGGATCGAGCGGCGGCACTACGTTCTACTACGCCATATGCGGGTTACCACTACGTCGGCTGGAGGAGGAGGGGTCGCGGCATGGTCGGCATAGCGGCCAGCGCTTCAACTACCGACGGTGAAGGGATCAGTGAGAGCTCAGCGACGACGCGGTGGCGCCCGGGGTCGGCTGCATGCCGTTGCGGCGCGCCAGGGCGACGGCCTCCAACAGTGAATGGCAATGCAACTTGGCCAGCAGATTCTGGGTATGGGTCCGCACCGTGTTGGGCGAGAGGAAGAGCGAGGTCGCGATGTCGGCCCGCGACACCCCGTCGACGGTGCATTGCAGGATCTGACGCTCCCGCGCGGTGAGACATATCAGCACGTCGGAGACCAGGTCCGGCGCGACAAGGAGTCGCTCCAGGACCGGACCCAGACACTCCTCGGGAAGCCAGCAGCCTCCGCGTGCCACCAACCGGATGATGCGGATCAGTTCCCTGGAATCTACCGATTTCGGAACCCAGGCCTTGGCCCCGCACCGCATGGCCTCCACGACCGTCGGGGCCTCACTCATCGCGCTGAGCATGATGACCTTGACCGCCGGATGCCGTCGGTGCGCCGCCCGCAGCACGTTCAGACCGTTCTCGCGGCCCAGCTTGTAGTCGAGCAGGAGCATCGAAGGTTGCTCGCCCTCGATGAGTCCCAGCGCGCGATCCGCGCCGTCGGCGATAGCCGGCACGACCAGGTCGGGCTCGCTGCCCAGTCGAGCCGCCAGCGTCTCGGCGAACAGCGGGTGGTCGTCGATCACCAGGATGCGGACCGTCTCCATGAACCCCACTCTCCCTTGGCATCGGCGGCACCACATCATGCAAATGGTGGAACTCGGACAGCGGGCCGATTCAGGTGCAACCGGCCCGTTCTGGACACGATGGATCAGGCGAACCAGCCGAAGACATCCAGAATGACGTCGACCTGTCCGTTGCTGTTGAAGATCGTCAGCGCGCCGCCAGGAGAGAGGCCGGCAACCGTCAGGTTGGGGACGGTCTGCCCCTTCGTCCAGTTCAGGTCACTGGTGCCTGGCCGCGTTCCGCCCGGGTACACGGTCAGATAGCCCGAGGTGGACGGGCGGGTCACCGTGACGTTGGCGAGTACCGCCTTCGGCGGGAAGGCCGACGTCATCGCCGCCACACCGGCACTTCCGGCCACCGCGAAGGTGCGGGCCGAGGCTGCCGTCCACGGGCTACCAGTCCGACTGTCCAGCAGGCGTTGTGGCGTCGCGAGCGGGACGAACGTTGCTCCCGTACCACCGGAGGAGGTGTCGGTGAACCAGCCCATGACGTCGATGATCACCTGGGTCGCACCGCTGGAGTTGAAGATGCTCACCTTGCCGCCGATGCCGACGCCGACGATGGTGCGGTTGGCCCTGGTCAGTTTCGGGACGTAGTTGAGCGTTGAGGTGTTGGGCAGGCTCACTCCGCTGGGAAACACCGTGACGTAGCCGCCGGTCGTTGGAGCGGTCACGGTGACGTTGAGGGCCACGGCGGAGACGCCGGTTGCGGGCACGGATGCAGCGTTGCCGGATCGTCCGGTGACCTGCAGTTCGACCGTCTGGCCGCCGGCGATGGGCTTGGAGGCGCGGGTGTCGAGTAGCCGGAACGGGCCGGTGGCGTTGTACCGGCCGCTGGGGCCGGCGGAGGTGGCCGGAGTGCCGAACCACCCTGACACGTCGGCTATCAGCTGCACGGTGCCGCTCGAGCCATTGCGCAGAGTGATCTGGCCCCCGAGTCCGAGCGCCACCGTGACCAGGTTCGGCACGGTCTGGCCGGCCACGAAGTTCAGGTTGGACGAGGCGGGCGGCGTGGCCCCGCTCGGATAGACGGTTACATAACCTGAACCTCGCGGTGCGGTGACGGTGACGTTCATGACGACCGCGATCACGTCATTTGTCGGCACGCCGCCCCGCCCGCTGACCTGCAGAACCCGGGTGGCACCAGCCGGCACCGCCCCCCGCACAGCGCCGTTTCCGCTTCTGGTGTCGAGGATCCGGGCCGGCAGCACCGGGTGCAGCGAACCGCCGGGTGGGGCGGCCACCGTGGGGGAGAATTCGTAGGCACCCCGGTCATCGAAGCTGCGGGGGCCGGACCCACTGTTGGGGTCGGTAGCCGGATCGTCGATGCGGGTATGGCCGAGCACGTCGCTGCCGGGCTGCCCGCTCGCGGCGGAGTCGGCTGAATCGATGGCCGGCGAGCCGGCAGCGAGGGCCAAGTTCCACCCGGCGGCGTCGGTGAATTTCGGATTGGCTTGCAGCCCGTGGGATTCCTGGCCGGTTGCGGCATGCAGCGCGGAAATCGAGCTGTAGCTGACCCCGTGATAGACGTACAGGTTGCCCGCTGTGCTCAACTGGACGAGATTGAAGTCGACGGTTGCGGTCGAGCTGTCCCAGACTCCGATGTTTCCGGTGCGACGGGTGCACGCGATGCCCTGGTAGGCGGGAAGGACCGCATTGTCGACCGCGATGTTGTTCTCGACCAGGTAGCCGAGGGAGACGCCCTCGATGTTGATACCGGACGTGCAGTTGCGGTAGATGGTGTTGCCGATGATGCGGCCACCGTTGACATCCCGGTTGTCGATGCCGTGGTCGCCGTTGTTGTAGGAGACGTTGCCGGCGACCAGGGTGTTGTCCCCCCCGCGGGTGATACCGCCGGTCGGGGTGTTGCTTACCGGGTAGACCTGAATGCCGCTGTCCTCGTTGTCGTGCACCACGTTGCCGACGATCGAGTTGCCGGGACCGATCACGGTGATGCCGGTGGCCTGCCGTCCGACCGCGGGCGGACCCGCCGCGAGCGAGGCGTTCAAGCTGGCTTCATTGCCCCGGACTGTGACGTTTGCCGTTCCGGCGCCGACGAAGATCCCGGAGTGGCTGTTGCTGTCGGCCCGGTTGCCCGAGACGAGGGAGTTGGTGGTGCCGCTCAGGTATATGCCGTAGGCGATCAGCGGCGGCACCGCGTTGACGTCTCCGGCGTGGGTGACGACATTCCCGCTCAGGGTGATGTTGTTGGAATCCAGCACGGCGATCCCGTATGAGCTGGTCCCGGTTATCGAGAAGCCCTGGACGGTCACGTAGCTCTTGGCGTTGATCCGGAAGCCGTTCGTGCCGCCGCTCACCGTCACGGCTGCCCCGGCAGCCGGTTTGAAGGTGATGGGTGCGCCGGCCACGCCGGAGTTCGCCACGGTCGCGCCGCCGGCGTACGTACCGGCGGCAACCTCGACGGTCTGGCCGCTGGTCGCCTTCGATGCGGCCTTGGCCAGGGTGCAGTACGGCTGCGCCGCCGTGCCCGTCCCGAGGTCAGAACAGTTCGCGGTTCCGACGAGGATCGTGCTGACCGCTGCGGTGGCGGGGGGAATCGCGAATCCGATCGCGGCGATCACCGCCGCGGCGCAGGCCGTCGCCGTGAAGCATCTCCGCAACATCATCGAATATCCCCCATCGCGCGGAAGCGGGGTCCGGGGGCATCACTGGACTCCCGTGGCCGGCCGCTTCAGGTGGGGTCCAGCGTCGGACAGGGGCGCTCGCACGACCTCATGCGGAATGCGTAGGCCGACCACGCCAAAGGCGGGGCGGCCACCGGCGAACGCGTCGCGCCCGGTACCGGACGCGATTAGACGGACGGTGTCGCCGCAGGTAGGCGCGCCGTGTAGATCGAGTACCCGTCGAGGTGGCGGGTGACGGCGGTGGCGACCAGGGTCGCGAGCATCATCGGCACCATCAGCTGAAACCCGCTGTGGGTGAGTTCCAGGACCAGGGCCAGCGCGGAGAGCGGGGCTTGCATGGCCGCGCCGATCATTGCCGCGGCACCGACCATGGCGTACGCGCCGACCGCCGAGCCAGGCCACAGGTGGGTCCAGGCCAGGCCGAGGAGCCCACCCAGCAACGCGCCAGAGCTCATCACGGGCGTGAAGAGACCACCCGAGGCCCCACTGCCCAAACAGAGCGCCGTCACCAATGGCTTGAGGAGAAACAGCGCGAGCAGCAAGGGAAAGCTACCGAGCCCGAGGAAGATGTCGTGCGCGATGTCCTTGCCGTTACCGAACAGCTGTGGGTAGGCCAGCCCGATCAGACCGAGGACGCCGAAGGCCACGAGTGGCGCGAGGATGGCCTTGGTCCCGGTGATCCGGTGATGGGAGAGCCAGCCGATGAGCCGGATGTAGATTGCGGCCAGCACACCCACGATGGGACCGACCACGAGCGACCACACCACGATCGAGCTACTGGAGTGGTAGGCCGGAACGTCGGCGTAGGTCGGGCTGGCCGGCAGGTAGAGCCAAGCGGTCAGTGTCGCGATCGATGAGCACGCCAGAGCCGGCAGGATCGTCGGCAGCGTGATGCTGCCGCACAGGATCTCAGCGGTGAACAATGCGCCGCCGAGCGGGACGTTGTACACGGCAGCGAGTCCGGCGCCACCGCCGCAGGCCACCAAAAGCCTTCGCTGCGCGGGGGAAAGCCCCACCCAGCCGGCCAGGAAACTGCCCGAGGCGCCGCCGAGGAGCTTGGGAGCCGCTTCTCGTCCCAGCGAGGCACCCATCCCGATCACCACTTCGGAGATCACCGAGGTGCCCAGGCTGCGGCGGAAGGACAGCGTTCCGGTGCCCGACCACAATGCGTCGTCGATCTCGGACTGTCGACCCTTGGTAACGCGACGCAACAGGAACCAGGCGGTACCTCCGAAGGCCCCGGCGACCAGCAGCGACACCATTCGACGTACGCCCGATGCGTGTTGTACAGCGGCCTGGAAACTGCCGGTCGAGTAGCCGAACGCCCAGCGCTGGACCGCAAACAGAATCGCCATCATGAGGTCGCCGAACAGCCCCGTCGCGACACCGGTCCCAGCGACGGCGCACCAGAACCGTGGCGTCAGAGCCGCGGCACCGTCATTGGTGTTGTTCGGTTGCTCCATCGCGCCGCGGCCGGAGGGAAGCCGCCTTTTGATGACCGGCTGGGGGACCCGTAGCCGTTCGCTGCTCTGCCGGCGCTCGACCATGCGGCCCATCTTCCCTGATCACTGGAACAGCCGTCCCCGCAGGCTGGACTGTGCGGTGCGGGCCGCTACCAGCAGCCAGACCGCGACGAGTCCGGCGTAGAACAGCACCGCGGTGTAGCGGAACAGGTCGGCTCCGGTATGCAGGGCGAGGCCGGCCGTCCCGGTGACGCAGGTGCCTATCGGAAAGGTGAATGACCACCAGGTGAGCGAGAACGGCAGTCCGCTCCGCGCGGTGCGGATGGTGATAGCGCCGGCGATGAGCGCCCACAACAGGGCGAATCCCCACACCGGGACGCCGTAGAGGACGCCGAAGGTGCGCAGCGCGTCAGCGTAGGGCGCGGGCAGCGCCTGTTGGGCGACCCCGCCGAGCAGGTTGACCGCGGTGATGGATTGGCCGAGTGGGCCCAGGACGATCCACAACGTCGGCACCATCCGAGGTTCCCTCACCTGGTGAACGGCCAGTCGGTACCAGATCAGGCCGATCACGATCACGGACGCGAACAGGCTCAATCCGAACATGGCATAACAGGCCAGCAGCAGCGTGAGCCGGGCCTGTCCCGCCGCGGCGTGCGGAACGAGCAGGGCCCCGGTGGATGCTGACACCATCGGTGGAACAACCGGCATCAGCCAGCCACCGAAGGCGCCCCTCGCCCCGATCTGGTGCCGGGTGAACATCAGATACGGCACGATCGCTGCGGTCGCCAAGCCGGTAAGCGTGCCCCCGAACCAGAGCGCCCAGTCGATGTCGACGGCCAGACGCAGCCCCAGCACATTCGGGCCGAGCAGTACGGTCCCCGCGCCGACCGTCAGCATGGCCATTGGCGGCGCGCCGTAGAAGTGCACCATGACCGGGTGAGATGCGTGGCCGCGGGCGGTCGCCGGGTAGCGCACCCAGTGGATCGCCGTCGCTGAGGTCAAGGCAATCAGCAGCGCGGCCGCCAGAGCCCAGATCACCGTCGCGGCCGGCCGTAGGCCGGCGAACTGCACGGGCAGGGTGGCCGCCGCGACGGCCACGATGCCGGTACCCATGATCGAGGCGTACCAGTTCGGCGTCAGGTTGGCGAAGACCTGGCCGGGGTGATCGAGATCGGACAGCAGGCCGAATGGTGGCCGTCGCCGAGGCGGGCCGGGCTGGGGTGCGTCCAGCAGGACCTCAGGGTCGCGTTGGATCGACTCAGTGGCGGTGCTCGTAGTCATACTGTCCACACTGCCGCGCCGCCGGTCCCTTCAGTAGCCGCTCGAGGTTGTAGGGTTACAACCTCGATTGGTAACCGGGGCGGACCAGATGGGGGAGCGCGTGCTCAGTACGCACCTACCGGATCTCGATGCGCTCGAGGTCCTGCTGGCGGTGGCCCGGACCGGCAGCCTCAACGCGGCCTCCGCCGAGGTGGGCGTGAGCCAGCAGGCGGTATCGGCACGGATTGCCGCCATCGAGGCCCAGACCGGTGTTGGCCTGGTCACCCGGACGGCGCGTGGTTCGACGCTGACTCCCGCCGGGATCGTGGTGGCCGAATGGGCCGCCAGGCTGGTCGAGCTCGCCGCCGAACTCGACGCCGGACTGGCATCCCTGCGACATGATCGCCAGATCCGGCTTCGGGTGAGCGCCAGCCTCACCATTGCCGAGCAGCTACTGCCGGGCTGGCTGGTCGCGCTCAACGCCGAGGCGGCCCGCCGGTCCCAGCCACGCACCGAGGTGACGCTCGAGGCGACCAACAGCGACACCGTGGCGGCCCGGGTCCGTGACGGTTCGGCGGATGTCGGCTTCGTCGAGGGACCCGCGGCTCCGCGGGGCCTGCGGACCCGGGCCGTGGGACGGGACCGGCTGCTCATCGTCGTCCGGCCGGACCATCGCTGGGCGCGCCGGGGGAGGCCGCTCGCTGCGGCCGAAATCGCTCGGACCTCGTTGGTGACCAGGGAGGAGGGATCGGGGACCAGACATGCCCTGGACGCTGCGCTGTACGCGGTGCTGGGTACCGACTATCCGCTAGCCCCTCCTGCACTGGCCCTGTCCACAACCTCGGCGGTGCGGGCTGCGGTGATCGCCGGGGCCGGACCGGCGGTGCTCAGCGAGCTGGCGGTCCAGGACGATCTCAGCGCCGGACGGCTGAAAGCGGTCGCCACTGACGGTCTAGGGCTGGAGCGGACGTTGCGAGCGGTATGGCGCGGTGGGCCGACGCCACCGGCCGGCGCGGTGCGTGACCTCATCGCCCTTGCCGTCAATCGTGCCCGGACTCGGTGAGCTCGTGAGGTAACGGCTCAGCTGAGCGCCAGGACGTCGATCACGGTCCGGGCGGTGCTACCGCCCTGTTCTATCGCGAGAGCGATCGCCACCGGCACGTCGAGGTCGGTCAGTAGGACGTCGGCGACCGATGATTCGGCTGCGGTGCCGGTGTCCGGTTTGCCGGCGGCGTAGTAGAGCTGATCGAGCAGCCCGGCGGCCTCGTCGAGTGCTGCGCCGGTGTAGGACCACGGTTGGGCCCACCGGCGGTTCAGGCAGAGCAACCGGACGGCAGCGGCGGGATAGTCGTGAAGCAGCTGATCGACCAGCACCAGGTTGCCGGCGGACTTAGCCATCTTCGCGCCGTCCAGCTGCACCGTCCCCGCTCGCAGCCAGGCGCGCGCGAACGGGGTGACCCCGGTGGCGCCCTCGGCCAGTGCGCTCTCGCAGGCGTGGTGCGGAAAGGCCAGATCGGCTCCGCCGCAATGCAGGTCGACCGAGGGACCGTAAAGAGCCAGCACCATTGCGGCACACTCGGCATGCCAGCCGGGGCGACCCGGCCCCCAGGGACTCGGCCAGGACACCTCCGGGTGGTCGATGGTTGACGCCCCGTTGGTGGTGGCACGCCAGACCGCGACATCCAGTGGATGGTCCTTGCGCGGATCGTCCGGTCCATCGCGATATTCGGTGGCCAGGGCGATGGCTGTCGCCTCGTCCAGGCCCAGTGCCGCTGCGGCGTGCGAGGTGCGCGCATAGACGCTGCCGTCACGGAGGTAGGCGCGGTCGTGTGCGAGCAGAGCGGCCGCCAGTTGGACGACGTGACCGATGGCCTGGGCGGCGCTCGGCTGATGGTCCGGGGTACGTACCCGCAAGCTGGACATGGTGGCCTCGAACGAGGCTCGCTGCATGGCAGCGAGCATGGTCGCCGATTCACCGCGGCGCTGAGCCTCGGCGAACAGCACGTCGTCAACGTCGGTGATGTTGCGGGCGACGGTGACGGTGTGGCCCTGCCAGGTCAACACCCGATCCGCGAGGTCGGCCCAGAGATAAGTCGATGCGTGGCCGAGGTGGGTAACGTCGTAGGGGGTGATGCCGCAGACGTACATGCGAACCCGGCCGACGGCGCCGAGCGGCCGGCCGTTCAAGGACAGCGGACGAGGCGGCGAGGTGAGGCGCGTCGAGTTCATGCCGCCCAGTTTGCCGTACCGCCTCGCTGCGCTCCCGATCATTGCCCGGGGGCCATTGCGGCTATCGCGGCGAGCTCACGCCGAGTTCGTTGTTGCCCCGGTAAGCGCGGCTGCTACTCCCAGCGGCCAGGCACGTCGTGGGCCAGGTCGTATCCGTAGTCACCGCCGTCGTAGGCCGTCTCGGTCACAACGTGGACGTGCCGCGGCTCATCCGGGTCCACGCCACGTTCCGCCGGATCACGGTCGGTCTCGTCGGCTGACAGCGGCGCCTCGTGGGCCAGGTCGTACTCGAGATCGGCGGCCGGTACGGCAGCTGGTCGGTCGGATTCGGCGATGTCACCCATGGCACCTCCCGGATCGCAACCTACTCCGGGACGCAGCGGGACGCAGCGGGCCGCCGCGGTGGCCTGGACGCGGCGGCGCCGTTCCTACTGTCGGCGCGGTTCAGGACGCGCCTGCTACTTCGAGCTGCATCAGGGCTTTCGCAGGACGCCGATCAGCCCGTGTTGTTCGTTGTCGATGCCGGCACTGAACCAGACCGAATCGGCTCCGCCGGTGCTCGCTGTCCCCCTCAGCAACGCCCACAAACCGGGGATGACCAAGGTCTTGCCAGTACTGCTGTTGCGCAGTTGGCCTTCGATCTCATCGCCGAACCGGCCGTGCCGGTCATGCTCGATGACGTTGATCCGGCCGTCGCCGAAGTTGCCGACCAGCAGGTCACCGGCGAGTTCGCCCCAGCTGGGCGGCGCGATCTCGAGACCCCATGGCGCATTGAGCGATTGCCGTGCCGCAACTCGACTGATCAGCCGGCCCTCGGGGGTGAATTCGTCGACGAAACCAAGGCCCCGGCCGACCGCGTTGCGGTGTGTCACCGGATCGACCTTGGCGTAGGCCACGAAGATGTTGCCGTTCAGCGTCGCAATCCCGAATGGCGCGTAGCCCTTCGGAAGCTTGCGATCATGGAAAGCAGCCCCGGTATGGCTCTGCAAGGTGAAGGTCGAATCGAAGACATCCACGGTGCCCTGTGCAAAGTTGGCCGCGTACAACTGTGGTCCAGAGCTGGCGACCGCGAGAGCCAGACCGGTGTATGCGGCGCCGGGGACCGTCGCCTTGGTCTCGGCGTTGCCTTGCGCGGGGTCGACACCCGGAGCCCAGGCCTCGATCCGGCCGGTGAGCGTGGAGAACAGGAACCGTGCCGGTGCGCTCGCGGTGCCTTGCGTGAGGACGAATCCGGTGGTGCCGTTGAACACCTGGCCGGTGGGTAGTTCAGGCTTGTCGGGGAAGGTCACCCGGACGGCCGAGACCTTGGCCGCGGTGCTGGACCCGGCGGCTGAGCTGTACAGGGTCGCGGTATCGGTCCCGTTGTTAGCCGACCACAGGGGCGATGTCGGTCCGAGGGCGAGACCCCAGGGGTTGACCAGGTCGGGGTCGACGACCGACGCACCGACTGTGGCCAGATCTGACACTAGGTTCACCTGGCTTACGGCTAGCCGGTTTCCGTGATGCTCGCCCCTATGGCGGTTCTCGGCACCGGCTGCGGTGGGCGCAACCAGTACAAGGCTCGATGCGGCAGCGGCGAGAACGGCGACCGCTCGGATGGGATGGGAAGACACAGACATGGCACCTCCAGGTGGACATTGGCCAATCTGTTGGTACGTAGCGCAGCGCGGGATGGTTCACCAGGTTGGGCAGGTTCACCAGGTTCACCAGGTTCACCGGGTCCCCACCAGGCTCGCCAGGTTCAAGCCGTGGCTCCGTGCCTGGGATCAGGCGCCGCGGCGATTACCTCGGGCCAGTCACAATAGAGGGGTACTAGCGGCTTGCTGGAGGTACTAGGACCAAGGTCCGATAGCGGCCGTGGTGCTCGGCGTGCCATAACTATGAGGCCGGTCCCGCCGTGGGGTGCCCCCGCTCCCCACGGCGCTCCGGGCGCCCACGACGATCGCAGAGAGCTGCGGCCGGTAGCAGCGACCGGTCGGCTGGTGGCCAGCGCCTCGGGTCACTGCCGAGCTGGCGCAGAGCGGCAAGTTGGGTCGAGCTCCACGGCGACAGCACGTCGTCCGGATCGGCAGCGGTGGCGTTGAATTCCGGCCAGGTCTGCCACCAGGCGTCGGCCACTTCGGCTGTGTTGGGCTGCAGGTCGGCAGCGTCGACGACAGCCCGGTACACCGGGCACAGCTCATTCTCCATCGTCCCGTCGGTCATGATCGCCTGGTAGCGAAAGGTCGGAAGGACGAGGTCCAACCGCACCGGGGTCAGACCGAGTTCGTGACGGAGCCGGCGTCCGATCCCATCGGCCATCGGCTCGTCCGGTAGCGGATGGCCACAGCAACTGTTGGTCCGGACCCCGGGCCAGGTCGGTTTTCCGGTGGCCCGGCGGGTGACCAGAACCCGATCGGCGTCGTCGAAGACATAGCAGGAGAACGCAAGATGCAGCGGCGTGCTGGCATGGTGCACGGTGGCCTTGGACTGGGTACCGATGGCGCGGCCGCCGTCGTCGCAGAGGACCACGAACTCATCACCCGCCATGACCTCGCTCGTGGGTCTCATCAAGCCGCCCTCGGTTTGAGTAAAGCGCGTTGGTGCAACGACATCAGCCGGTGACCGGCGCTTCGCACTGTCCGCCGGCACCTGCTCGAGTACAGCTGAACGCTACTGGGTGCTCGGAGTTTCAGCCACGCGGTGCGCAGTCGTCCACGGTTGGACTGTTGTCATTGTTGGTGGCGGGCGGCATGGTGGCTTGCCAGCTGCGGAATCGGGGGATAGCGTCGAGGCGGCTCAGCAGGTAAGCCGGTTCCGGGCGTGCGCGTGGAGCAGGGGTGCTGGCATGGCTTTGCGATTGAAGCCCCGGAATTCGGAGTTCTTCGACCTGCTGGCCGAAGCCGGGCGCAACGTGGCCGCGGCCGGGGATCTGCTTATTGGTCTGCTCGACCCGGCGACGTCTCGATCGTCGCTTGCTGCGGCGATGACGGATCTGGAACACAACGGTGACACGATCACGCATCGCATCCTCCGCCAACTCAATTCCAGCTTCGTGACCCCTTTCGATCGTGATGACATCTATCGATTGGCCGGCTCGCTCGACGACGTAGTCGACGCGCTGGACGAGGCCACTGATTTCCTGGTGGTTGCAGAGGTGGGGCGGTTGCCGCTGTTGGTGAACGATCAGATCCGGCTACTTCAACGCGCCTGTGGCGAAACTGCCGAAGCTATGGACCGGTTGAGCACGCTGCAGGATCTGGAACCGTACTGGATCGAGGTCAACCGGCTCGAGAACGAAGCAGATCAGGTGTATCGCAAGCTGCTTTCGCAGTTCTTCAGCGGTGAATACGACCTGCTGCGGATGCTGAAACTGCGCGAGGTCGCGGATCAGCTCGAGGAAGCCGCCGATGCGCTCGAGCATGTGGCGCATGCGGTGGAGACGATCGCCGTCAAGGAATCGTGACGAGAATGCCGGTGGCCGACGCGCGACCCCGCAGGGTCACCGGATGAGCGAAACGGCCCTGGCAGTCATCATCATCCTGATTGCGCTGGGCTTCGACTACACGAACGGATTCCACGACTCGGCCAACGCGATCGCCACCACCGTCTCGACCCGTGCCCTTTCCCCGAGGGTCGCGCTGGCCATGGCCGCGGTGATGAACGTGCTCGGAGCGCTGATCTCGACCAAGGTGGCCGCGACGGTCGGGTCAGGGATCATCGAAAGCCCGGCCGGCCGCGACGGACTACGAATCGTCCTCGCGGCCCTGCTGGGCGCGGTGTTGTGGAACCTCGGCACCTGGTGGTTGGGCCTGCCCTCCTCGTCGTCACATGCTTTGATCGGCGGTCTCATCGGCGGCGCCCTGGCCGGGGCCAAGGGTGTCAAGTGGACGGCCGTGCTCGAGAAAGTCGTCCTGCCTATGGTGATTTCCCCGCTGAGCGGGATCGTGCTGGGCTACCTGTTCATGATCGCCATCCTGTGGACCTTTCGCAGGGCGAATTTCCGCCGCGCACAGCGCGGCTTTCACTCGGCTCAGATCATCAGTGCTGCCGCCATGGCCTTTGCTCATGGAACGCAGGATGCCCAGAAAACGATGGGTGTTATCGCGCTGACATTGGTGGTGTCCGGGCACTTGAGCCCTTCCGAGGGCATACCGCTCTGGGTGATTCTCGCTGCGGCCGCCGCGATTTCGGCGGGAACCTACTCCGGCGGCTGGCGCATCATGCGCACAATCGGTCGGCGTATCTACGCCTTGACCCCGGTCAGTGGGTTCGCAGCCCAGACCGTGGCAAGTGGTGTGCTGCTGGGAGCGTCTCAATTGGGACTGCCGATCTCGACCACCCACGTCATCAGCGGCTCCATCATGGGCGTCGGAGCAACCCGGCGACTGTCGGCGGTGCGCTGGGGAGTGGTCGGCAACATTGTCGGCGCTTGGGTGCTGACCATCCCGGCATCGGCGGCGTCGGCCGCATTGATCTACTTCCTGCTCAGACCGATCGGGTTGTGACACCCCGCCGTCTCGTCAGGCGCTGTTCCGTCAGGCGCTGTCCCGTCAGGCGCTGTCCCGTCAGGAGCTGGCGGAGCTGAATCGAGGGGTGTCGGGGTCGGAGCCCGGCGGCGTCGGTCTACCTGGCAGCGGCGCGTCATCGTCCACTGCTCGGCTCATCGCCGCGGATTCCTCCACAGGATTCGCTTCCTCGTCGACGACCTCGCCCTCACCGGAGGTCTCGAGCTCCGAGAGCAGCATCCTGTCCTCCGCCGACGTAGGGCCTTCGGAGAGCTCCTCGCCAGGCGTGCTTTCGTCGTTGCCGGTGCCCATGCCGCTAGTCATCGCCGAAGCATCTCCTCCTGCATCGAAAGCGCGGGTATCGGCACCGCGCTGGGCATCGGCATCGCGGGCATCGATATCGTCGGGAAATTCGGTCATCGCAGGCCCCTCGCAAGAACGGCGTCGCTCGACTGTTCGGCTGCCGCCACCGAGCTTAGGCCCCGCGTCCAGGAAAGTTAGGGTCTCGGCGCAGCCGAGCGTTCAAAGGCCCGGCCGCGGTCCGCTCATTCCGCGGCTGTCTGATGATCCGACGCCTGGCCGGCGTGCGCCCTGCAGTATCGGCCTCCTCCGCATTCGGAAGCAGCTCAGCACCGCGTTGTGGATGCAGTCTTGGTGCTGACATTTGTCCGCAGCGTCAGTGTGGTCCCTGAGGCCGGTCGACGTCGAGACCCACCCCAAAGGCGGTTTCGCCTAGGCCGGGCGAGCCGCACATACCGATCAGGTTCAGGATGCCGCAGGGAAGGTCCCGGTGAAGGTCGACGTGGGAGAGCCGGCCACATCTAGGTCCACGCAGAACACCTTGCCGGATTGCGGGTGAGTTCGGCGGGTTACCTCGTCCATGTCCTCCTGGGAGGTCGTGATGAAGAGTGTGCGATTCGTCGGGCCGCCGAAGGCACAACTGCTGACCTGCGGCGCGTCGACGGCTACCACAGCGAGCAGAACGCCATCAGGGGAATAGCAACGCACTGAGGAGCCACCCCACAGAGCGATCCACAGGTTGCCACGCTGGTCAATGCACATGCCGTCCGGCTCGCCGTCGCCCGGAGGAATCGCCACCGCAACTCGGCGATCCCGTAGTTCCCCGCTTGCGGTAAAGCCGAAACGATCCACTCGGCGCGTCGGGGTGTCGATGTAGTACATGGTGGCGCCGTCGGCAGCCCAGGCCAGACCATTGGAGATCGTCGTCCCGGCCAGCATGGTGCGCACGTCGAGTCGTTCGTCGAGCCGGTACAGCGAGCCGGCCTTGGCCTGCTTGCTCCACGCCATGCTTCCTGCCCAGAACCTGCCCTGAGGGTCGCATTTGCCGTCGTTCATCCGAATGGCCTGGTCGCGTCCAGCCTCCGGTTGCCCGAGGAGGGTCACGCCCCCGCTCTCGGTGAGGTGAGCGAAGCCCTCCGCACAGGCCACGAGCCAACCTGACCCCTGAGCGGCGCACGGAACGACCGCACCTATGGGCGATCCCACCTGATAGCGGTGACGAATCTGCAGCTGCCGGTCGGCGTGGTCAAAGTTGGCAAGGTAAACGATGCCGTCGAACTGGTCCACCCACAGCAGGGCATCGAGTCGAGGATCCCAACAGGGCCCCTCGGCGTGCTCGGATCTGAGATCGGTCGCGGGCTGGGCCACCCACTCGGTAAGCCCCTTCTCGCTCTGCGTCAAACCGGCTCACCTGGTCCCATAGTCTGTCGTGCAGCTGAATTGTGTGCTCGAGCGCCCGGTGCCCTCGCTGAGGGATTCAGCGATGAGCATATTGCCATAATGGCCGCACTTGACTCTGCCGTCCCGGCGTGCGTAAATGGCCGTACATATTGGTGGCGAACTGAACGGTAAAGGTAACGAAGTTGGCAGAGCAGTCGGACGGTGTTGCCGCCGGGCAGCGGGACAACTATCCCGGGACCACCAACGACCCGCTGACACCATCGGAGCCAACCGGGGTCGCCGACGCCCGCACCTGGTTGTTCGTCCCGGGCAACCGACCCGAACGCTTCGAGAAGGCACGAGCCAGCGGGGCCGATCAGGTTATCTGCGATCTCGAGGACGCCGTCGACCCCGAGCACAAGAGCCGGGCGCGTTCAGACGTCAAGTGGTGGCTGTCCCACGGCGGCGTGGCGTGGGTACGCATCAACGGCGTCGACACCGAGTGGTACGACCAGGATGTCAGCATGCTGTACAAGCTGGCCGGGCTGCGCGGATTCGTCGTGCCCAAGGCGGAGGTCCCTGCCGCCCTGCACTCTCTCGGCCGGCGGTTGGGCGAGGGCCGTGGCCTCGTCGCCCTGATCGAAACCGCTCGTGGCGTGCACCGTGCCTACGACATTGCTGAATGCGACAGCGTGGACCGGGTGGCCTTCGGTTCGATCGATTTCACCAGCGATATCGGTGCCGAAGAAACCGACAGCAGCCTGCTGTTCGCACGTTCCACTTTGGTCATGGCCTCCAGGGTGGCGGGCAAACCGGCTCCCGTCGACGGAGTCACCACCACTCTGGATGACCCCGTGGTACTCGCCGCGGCGGCAAACCGAGCGCGAGAGCTCGGCTTCGGCGGCAAGCTCTGTGTTCACCCGGCGCAGCTCGCCCCGGTCGCGGCCGCCTTTCAACCCAGCGCTGAGCAGATCGCGTGGGCGCGGGACATCCTACTCAAAGCCGAACAGTCGGGAGCAGGAGCGAGCGCGGCCGACGGCCAGATGATCGACAGGCCCGTCATCGAGCGTGCCCGCCGCATCCTAGTCCGGCGCCCTAGTCCGGCTCCCTAGTCCGGCTCCCTAGTCCGGCTCCCTAGTCCGGCTCCCTAGGCCGGCGGCCACCTTGTAGGCCGACTTTGTGCTGTAAGACCAAGGCCAATCGATCGTAGTACTGTCCTAGGTTGCGACACCGTTGAGGTGAGCTGAAGTCCGAAGGAGACGACATGCCTGCTCGTGCTGTCGCGTACCGCGAGCTTGCTGACGCGCTGCGCCTGTCGCTGCGGCAAGGGCGCTTCGCCGAGGGCCAAGCGTTGCCAACGGAGCTCGAGCTTGCGGAGTCGCACGGCGTGTCCAGGCAGACCGTGCGGCGGGCTATGCAGGAATTGGTCGCTGACGGAGTCATCTACCGTGTCGCCGGCAGGGGCACCTTCGCGGTGGATGGGCCGGGCCCGTACATGAGGCACATCGGATCGGTAAAGGACCTGATGGGGCTGTCGCAGGACACCCAGCTGCAGGTCGTTGCGCCCATGCAAACCTGCACCGACAAGTTCGCAGCTGAGCGTTTGAGCACTTCTGAGCCGGACGTCTCGACCCTTCGTTTCACGCGCGAGCATGAGGGCACCGTCTTCTGCCTCACCAGCGTGTATCTGCCGGTCGGGGTGGGAAATCTACTCAAAGACGTCCGGGTGTTGAAGACCCGTGGAGCGCGCACGACCGACACGGTGATCGGTCTGCTGGATCAGCGCATGGCAAGGCCGATCACGACGGCTGAGCAGGTGATCACTGCGGTTACCGCCCCCAAGGACGTACGCCTGTACCTCGGTGCCTCGGCGAGGGGTGCGGTGCTTCGGGTGGATCGTCTGTACAAGGACGAAGAGGGGAATGCCGTCGAGCTCGCGATCAGCCATTTCTTGCCGGAACATTACTCGTATCGGGTGACGCTGCGCCGCAATCCGCGCTGATTCAGTGGCCCCGTAAGGTCGTCCGCGAGCGAAAGCCCACCAGGAAGGCGACTGGATGTCTCGGACCGAGAGCACCACGAGCGCTGTAATGACCGCTGACGATTGCTTCGATGCAGACCGTGCCCACGCCATCGCTCAGCTGCTGGATCGACGAACTGTCGACCTGATCGCCGGCGAACCGCTGCCATTGGCGTGGCACTTTTGCTATTTCCTGGCCCGACCGGCCCAGCGCGACATCGG
Source organism: Pseudonocardiales bacterium (assembly GCA_030840295.1). Classification (GTDB taxonomy): domain Bacteria; phylum Actinomycetota; class Actinomycetes; order Mycobacteriales; family Jatrophihabitantaceae; genus Jatrophihabitans_A. Next base: position 6,453 of record JAVEET010000344.1, on the reverse strand, counting down.
GGCCGACGGACACCCGAAGCACGGAATTCCGGCTTCGCCGCAGCCCGGCATGCGCCGCATGTTTGCCGGCGGCCGGGTCACGCTACTGCCCCGGCCGCACAGTGAGGCGACACCGACACCGACTGCGGGCCCGCGCATCGGCGAGCAGGCGCGCATCCTCACCGAGGTCACTGGGGAGCGAGTCCGGACGGGTCGGGCCGGCCCCATGCAGTTCGTGACTACTCGCAGCACGATTTCAACGGGAGGCCTCGATGTCTTGGTAGACGAGCGAGACATCGTCTACCTTCCCGCGGTTTCCACTCCGACACCGGCTGCTTCCGCCAGTCCGAAGCCTCAGCCGAATTCGGTGTCCGCGATGGAATCGAACGTGCTCGGAGCGGCGCTTGCCTCCGCGTCCGCGGTTCGCACCGTGACCATCGATGCAACGTTGCTGTTTCGATTCTCGGCGTTGACGTACAACGCTCACCGGATCCATTACGACCGCACCTACGCCCGGGAGGTTGAGGGCCACCCCGGCCTCGTGGTGCACGGTCCCCTGCAAGCGCTGCTCATGGCGGAGACCGCGGCTGACGCATTGCGCGTTGCGGGGAATGCGGCGTCGAGATCGTGCACCTTCGAGTACCGGCTCGTCGCGCCGCTGTATGAGGATCAGGGGATGCACGTGCTGGCTGAACTCGACGGCGCCAACGAAACTGACGGCCTCGCAGTAAACGCGCGGGTCATCGACAACTCCGGTCGCGAGACGGCGCGAGCCCAGCTGAGGCTCACGGCCGGGCAATAGTGTCGATCCTGCCCGGACTCCGGTCGGCTCAGTAGCTGCCGGGCTGTTGGGTCACGGTGCTCGCCGTTCGCCCATCGTGCCCGTCGGAAGGCACAAACGCCTCATACCTGATCGTTACGGCGTGGGACGTGTGTTTAATGCCCATAAAAGCTAACATGGACTATACTTGAGCATGCGTTGTGGGGAGCGCAGTCGCACCTGATGCCATCGGGACGTTTACCAGACTGGAGACCGACGATGTTCCTGCAAGCCACCCTGCGTCCGCGGCGCAGGGAGCTCTCGGGCGGACCTGAGGAATTGGTGCCACGGTCCAACACCGAGGGGCGGACGACGGGCTGGTTGTGGCTGACGGGTGCGAGCCTGCTGGTTCTCTACGTGGTGTGGTCGTCGCGCGGCTGGGGTGGTGACCGGCTGTGGGATGCGCTCGATAACGTCATTGAGCTGCTGACCGCTGCGGCCGCGGCGGTGATGTGCGCGATCACCGCACGGCACCATAGCGGTTCCCGCCGGCTGGGCTGGTGGGCGCTTTCCGTTGGACTGGCCGGCTGGTCGATGGGTCAGCTGCTGACTTGTTACGACGTGCTGCTGCGAAACCGGGAAGTCGCGTTTCCCGGCCCCGCGGACCTGGGGTTCCTGCTGCTGCCGCTGGCCGCGATGCTGACGCTGCTGATGGTGCCCTACGGCGATCGTGACCAGTCGCGGACCCGGTTCGTGTTCGACGGTCTGATCATCGCCAGCTCGCTCGTCGTGCTGTCGCTGCAGACCGGCCTCGGCGACCTGGTCGCGACCCGGGGCCAGGGGCTGTGGATGGGGTTGTCGTTGGCCTATCCGGTCAGTGACATCGCGCTGGCTACGGTCGCGCTGCTGTTGCTGTCGCGCCAGTCTCGGCCGGGACGGGGAGTGCTCGGCCCGCTCGCGATCTCGATGCTGGCGTTGTCCGTTTCCGACGGTGCGTACTCGTATCTGGCTGCCAGCGACGCGTCTTCGCAATGGGCCTGGTTGGCCGCCGGTTGGCCCGCGGCGTTCTGCTTGATCATGGTCGCGGCACGACGGTCCCGCCGCGAGGCGCTGTTGCCAGTATCTGAGCAAGAGTTACTGCCGCGGGAGCTTGGGCCGCACTGGATGGGTATGGCGCTGCCTTACGGGCCCGCGATCGTGGTGTTCCTCTTCATGCTGAGCAAGGTCATTACGGGCGCCCCGCCGACCCAGCCGACCAGGCTGGTGTGTACCGGGATCGCGCTATTGCTCCTTTTCCGGCAACTGGTTGCCCTCAGGGAGAACCAGGCGTTGCTGCGCACGGTGGGCCATGCGCTACGGCGGCTGGAGCATCAGACGACCCATGATGCCCTGACCGGCCTGCCCAACCGTGGCCACCTGGTCCCGTGCATCGAAGCCGAACTCCAGCGCCGGCGTTCGTACGGCGGCTGCGCAGTCTTGCTGCTGAACCTGGACCGGTTCAGGCAGGTGAACGCGACTCTCGGGCATTGCTACGGCGATCAGCTGCTGATTCACGTTGCCGAGACGCTCACGGCGGCTCTGCCACCCGAGGCGACTCTGGCCCGGGTCGATGGAGACCAGTTCGCTCTCCTGTTGCCGGGCGTCGACGTCGCGGCAGCGACCCGGACCGTCGAGCGGCTGGGCCAGGCGCTGCAGAACCCGTGTTTGCTCGAGGGGGTCAGTTTTGCGGTCGAGGCGACGATCGGGATTGCAATGGCCAGTGACCACTCCTCGGCCGAACAGATGCTCCAGAGCGCCGATATCGCGATGTATGGAGCCAGGAGAGCGCAGCAGCCCTTCCGCTTCTACCGGGCCGGCGACAACACCACTACCCCCGCGCGACTGTCTTTGCTGGCTGACCTGCGGACCGCCCTGTCCAGGACCGATGAGCTCGTCCTGCATTACCAGCCGAAGGTGAGCGTCGAGAACGAGACGCTGTATGGGGTCGAGGCGCTGTTGCGCTGGCGGCACCCGGAGCGTGGCTTCATCCCGCCCGGCGATTTCATCCAGTCGGCCGAAGAGAGCGGCATCATCAGTCCGTTGACCCGCCGGGTGCTGCAACTGGCGCTGGATCAGCAACGAGATTGGCTCGCCAGTGGCAGGGAGGTGCCCGTCGCCGTTAACGTGTCGGCCCGCTGCCTGCAGGACCGGGCGTTTCCCGCGATGGTCGAACAGTTGTTGGCCGAGCGGGGTCTGCCTGCTCGACTGTTGACGCTGGAGTTGACCGAAAGCACGATCATGATCGACACCGTATATGCCAGGAACGCGCTGTATCGCTTACGACGGGCGGGTGTCACGTTGTCGATCGACGACTTCGGTACCGGCTACAGCTCGTTGGCCTACCTGAAGAACCTGCCCGTGACCGAACTGAAGATCGATCGCAGTTTCATCACCAATCTCGGCGAACACACCGACGACGCCATCGTGCGATCGGTCATCGACCTCGGTCACAACCTCGGCCTGACCGTCGTCGCCGAAGGCATCGAGACCGAAGCAGCCCTCGAGAAGCTCTACCACTTGGGCTGTGACCTGGCCCAAGGCTTCTTCATCAGCAGGCCGCTTCCGGCCGACGAGTTCAACTTGTGGCTGCAGCAACACCAAGATCTCCCCATCCGTCAAGCGTCGATGAAGGATTTCGGGCTGCGACCTGATGCAGGTCCTACTCGGACCGAGCCTCGCCCGCTCTGACTGTCGCCAGTGGTCGATGAGAACGGTCACGGCGTCGAGCGAGCGTCCTCTCCCGCGGTCTCGCGTTGGAGCCAACGCGTGATCACCTCAACCACATAGCTGCGTTAACCACATAGCTGCGTTCCGCGGCATCGAGATCGGCACCCTCGGCAATGCCGTGCCGACGTTGTAGGCATGTGCGCAACAAGTCGCCGTCGCATGCTGGGCGACGAAGACCGGATGACCCGGTAGCAGGACATGACTCGCAAGTTTTCAACTAGAGCGCGCAATGTTGAGCTATCTCTCTGAATATTGATGGCAGACCCTTGCGAAAGGTCTACAGACGTCCTAAGTTCACCTCACCGTTTCTTGGGTTGCTCGGCCGAGCTCCCGGCGGGACCCTCCATTTCGGGAAGAAGCGAGGTCATCGAATGCCACGCAGCATCTTCGGATCCGACGGCAGGCGTCTCGCCGGCTCGTCGCGGTGCGTCGTGGCGGCCGCCGTGACGGCGGTGGTCCTCGTCGGTACAAGCCTCGCCGCTGGCGCGAGGACGGCCTCGGCTGATGCCGCCACGCACGGCCTCGCTGTCCCGTCGGTGACCCGGGCCGCCCTGGCTCCCTCGCTCGTCGCCGGTCGAGGCGCCACGGTCGACTTCGCTGAGCAGGAGGCGGAGAACGCCGCTACGAACGGCGCGGTCATAGGCCCGGACCGTTCTGCGTACACGCTGCCGGCGGAGGCGTCCGGCCGTAAGGCGGTCACATTGGCGCCGGGGCAGTACGTGGAATTCACCTTGCCCAGCGCGGCGAACGCGATCACAGTCCGCTACAGCATCCCGGACGCGCCCAATGGCGGCGGCATCACCGCCCCGCTCGACGTCACGGTCAACAGCGGCCACCGCAAGTCGATGACCCTCACATCGCAATACGCGTGGTTGTACAACCAGTATCCATTCTCCAACGACCCGAACGCCGGACTCCTGCATCCGGATTGGTGGATCACCGAGTGCTCCTGCGTGCCGGCGGCGACGACGCCAACCCCTGCGATCACGACGCCGTTCCGTCCGAATCACTTCTACGACGAACAACGACTGTTGCTCGGCCGCAGCTATCCGGCAGGTAGCAAGCTGCGGCTCACGGCTCCGGCCGGCGGCCCCGCACGAACGACCATCGACCTGCTTGACTCGGAGCTCGTGGACCGGCCGCAGGCCGACCGAACCGCGGCGAACGTACTGCTGTTCGGAGCCGACCCCTCGGGCCGGCGTGACTCCGCCAAGGCGTTCGACAAGGCGATCACCTTTGCCAAGCGCATGCACCTCAGAGTTTATGTCCCGCCGGGCACATACCAGATCAACCGTCATATCGTCGTCGACGACGTGACCATCGAGGGTGCCGGCAGCTGGTACACCATCATCAAGGGTCACCAGGTCACGCTCAGCACGCCCGCTGCCGACGGTTCGGTGCACACGGGCGTCGGCTTCTACGGCAAGGACGCGTCGGTAGGTGGCAGCACCAACGTCCACCTGTCCGGGTTTGCGATCGAGGGCGACGTCGAAGAACGCGTCGACACCGACCAGGTGAACGGCATCGGTGGAGCATTGAACAACTCCACCATCGACGGCCTGTACATCCACCACACCAAGGTGGGCATCTGGCTCGACGGACCGATGACGAACGTGCGCATCTCGAACAGTGTCATCGCCGACCAGCTCGCGGATGGCGTCAACTTCCACACCGGCGTCACGCACTCGGTCGTGTCGAACAACTTCATCCGTAACACCGGTGACGACGGCCTCGCCATGTGGTCCGAGAAGACCCAGAACGCCAATGACACATTCGACCACAACACTGTGCAGACGCCGGTGCTTGCCAATGGCATTGCCCTCTACGGCGGCACGGACAACACGATCTCGAACAACCTCGTCGCGGACCCTATCCGTGAGGGCAGCGGTATTCAGCTCGGATCGCGCTTCGGCGCTGAGGCGTTCACCGGACATGTGTGGATTACCAACAACACCACGGTCCGCGCCGGCACCTTCGAGCTGAACTGGAATATCGGTCTCGGGTCGATCTGGTTCTATGCGCTGGAGAAGAACATCGACGCCGACGTCGAAGTGTTAGGGGACAACTTCCTCGACAACACCTACAACGCGATCATGCTGGTCAGTGACTTTCCGGTGAAGGACCTGTACTCGATAACGAATATCCATTTCAAGGACGTCAAGGTCGACGGCACCGGCACCTCGGTGGTCAGCGCCCGTGCCGCTGGATCCGCATCCTTCGACAACGTCGATGCGCGCAACGTCGGCGCGGTCGGCGTCAACAACTGCGGATCGTTCCATTTCACATCGGCCGGCTCGGAGTTCTCGCTAATGGACCTCGGCGGCAATGACGGCGGCTGGCTCGCTCCCTGGGAGCTGCCGAACACCATCACGTGCGACGACCGTCCGCACGTGGTGGTGCCGCCAGCGCCGACGCGGTGGTAGCCCGCTGACCGTCTGCTGACGGCACGCGAACGCCTTTCAGCAAGGGGCTGCACCGCCAGGTGGAACGTCTGGTGGACTCCGACCGTCGGCGCAGGGTGCGCCGCAACCGACATCGACGAACTGCGCACCCTCACGACCACGGTCGAGACAGCGGCACCGGCCTTGAGCTGCCGGCGAAGGCCTATCGTTGTGCCGTGGCCGGGCGGTCGACGAACCTCGCATTGCTGGTGCTGCTACCTGGGGCAGGGGTGACCGGCGCCGCGACGTTTCTCGTCGGGAGCGGCATTGCGGGTTTCGTGGTGGTCGTGCACGGAATCGTCGGCGTGGCGGTGTTGCTGCTGGTCCCGTGGAAGTCCACGATCGTTCGCCGCGGTCTACGTCGTCGACGGTCGCACCATCTGATGTCGGTGGTCCTGGCCGCGACCGTGTTGGTAGCGGTGGCGACCGGGTTGGCCCACAGCACCGGCACGTTGATCAGTGCCGCAGGTCTTACCGCGTTGCAGGTGCATGTCGCGGCGGCCCTGG
>JAVEET010000341.1 GCA_030840295.1 Pseudonocardiales bacterium | reverse complement strand
TACGCCTTGTCGGCAGCATGCGGACTTATTGCAGCAGGAACAGCGGATCGAGTTCTAGTGATTGGGTCTGATGTATATAGCACGATCCTCAACCCACGGGACCGAGCGACCGCCGTGATATTCGGTGCAGGAGAACAAGCAATAGGACTAAGTGCATTACGAAACTAGATCGTGCCACTGGTGTGTGACCTTCGTGGTCTTCATAGTTCAGGGGACCTGATGCGCACGGTGATCCGTAAACAGCTCTATGAGACGGAGACGCCATGACCCGCAGCAACGTTGTGCCCACCGGCCTGAACAGCCTCGAATATGCCCAACTGCTCCCCAAAGTTCTCGACGCCGCGTTGGCCTACCTGGACGCCTTGCCCGAAAAGCCTGTCGTGGTGCCGAACAACGATCCCGAGCTCCACCAGGTAATGGGTGGACCGCTCAGTGTGGGCGGATCGGCACCGGAGGCGGTGCTCGAGCGGCTTGTGCGCGGCGGTGATCTCGGCACTGTCCCCAGTTCGAGCAGCCGGTACTTCGGCTACGTCGTCGGTGGGGCGCTTCCGGTCGCGCTGGCCGCGGACTGGTTGGCCACTGCCTGGGATCAGTGCGGCGCGCTATACGACCTGTCCCCGCTGATATCCATCCTGGAGGAGATCTGCCGGGGTTGGCTGGTCAACCTCTTCCAGCTCCCACGACAGACCCAGATTGCTTTCACCCCAGCCTGCACGTACGCAAACCTGACCTGCCTTTCAGCGGCCAGGCATGCAGTGCTGGCTCGGCACGGCTGGGATGTCGAGAGCCGGGGCTTGGACGGGGCGCCGCAGGTTACGGTATTGATGAGCGAGACGATCCACGCCTCCGTACCGCGGTCGCTGCGGGTGCTCGGACTGGGCAACGTCCGTACGCTCAGCACCGACGCTTCCGGGCGGATCGACATCTCACAGTACGAGGATGAGCTGAACCGTGTTCCGGACGGCCCGCTGATCGTGTGCGGACAGGTTGGGGAGGTCAACACCGGAATAGTCGACCCACTCAGGCGGTTGAGCGCGCTTGCCCACGAACGCGGTGGATGGGTACATCTGGATGGCGCGTTCGGACTGTGGGCGGCCGCAACCGACCGGCGCTACGGCCTGCTCGATGGCCTTGAGCTTGCCGACTCGTGGGCCACCGATGCGCACAAATGGCTGAACGTCCCCTACGACTGCGGGATGGCGTTCGTCGCAGACGGCGATGTCCAGCACGACGCCCTGAAGATTTCACCGGACTACCTGCACCAGGAGAACACTGAGCAGCGCCATGCGGTCGGCATCGGCCTCCACTTCTCCACCCGATCCCGTGTCATCCCGGTCTGGGCCGTATTGGCGCAGCTCGGTTCGGACGGTGTCAAGGAGATGATCGATCGGCACTGCGCGCTCGCTCGCATGCTTGCCGCTCTGCTGGCAGAGGAACCCTACGTCGAGGTCCTGAACGAGGTATCGCTCAATCAAGTTGCGGTCCGCTTCCACCGGCCTGATCGGGACAGCGACACCCACACTATGCAGGTCTCCGCGGCGTTCCAGCAGGCAGGCGTCGCGTGGGCATCGACCAGCCGATGGCGCGGGGATGCGATCTTGCGGCTGTCGGTCATCAACTGGGCCACGACCGAGGAGGACATTACCCAGGCGGCGACGTCACTTCTGGACTGCCATCGCCACCTAATCGCTAGCTAACTAACCAAGACGAAAGGACAACCAATATGAGCACCCTTCAAGACACTGTCATCTCCGCCATCTCGACGAGGTTCAACGTTGCAGAAGACAAGATCGGTCCCGACACCACCTTCCAGGACCTCGACTTCGACTCATTGTCTTGGGTGGAGCTCAGCACCGTGCTCGAGAAGGATCTCGGCGCCGGCGTGCACGAGACCGAGGGTCGTGACCTCAAGACTGTCTCGGACTTGGTCGAGCTCTTGGCCGGTAAGGGCATCAAGCTCTGAGCTCGACGAGCATCCACCTGCCACCCAGAAAGGAACTGTCTGATGTCGCTGTCAGTTCGCCACGCAAGTCCTTCCGATGCAGATGAGATGTCCACCATCCTGCGAGTGGGGTTTTCCCGCGATCCGGTGTTTCGGTGGGTCTACGGAAGCGAGGAGCAGTACGACCGGTTGGCGCCGGCCTTCTTCGATCTGATGGTTCGGCGCGCCTTCGAGTTCGGAGACACCTACGTCATCGAAGGCAAAGGGGCTCTGATCGGTCAGCTCTCCACCGCCGGACCGTGCGACGAGACCGCGCTGTACGACGAGCTTCGCCAGATCGGGGCCGAGCGTGCCGATCCTCTCGTCGCCCTCGTAGCTGCCCTCGACAAGAACCATCCGACGCAACGTGAGCACTGGTACGCCATGTTTCAGGCGATCCTGCCCGAGTACCGCAGCGAAGGGCTCGGGTACCCGCTTTCGCGGTTTGCCATTGCTGAGCAGGACGAGCGTAACCTGCCGATCTATGCCGAGACCTCGACGCCCCGCAATCTCGGTTTCTGGGAGAGCCAGGGTTGGAAGCAGACGGGAAACTTCGATCTCGCTGAAGGGGTCCGGATCACCCAGATCTGGCGCGAGCCGGGCGCATCCGCGCAATGATGATTCCTCGAACGAGAAGCAGAGACGACCACGATGGGTGAACTCGTCCATGTCGAGCTCGGCGTTGACTCGCCGGGCGCTCCCAACGGTGTGGCAACGATCCGCCTCGACGCACCACGCATGAACGCGCTCAGTTGCCGCGTTCAGGACGAGCTGCGCGAGGCCTGCTCCGTCGTGTCAGCGCACGAGTCCACCCGCGTCGTCGTCATCTACGGCGGTGAGCGGCAATTCTGTAGCGGAGCCGACATCGAAGAATTCGCCCGTCGAAGCCATACCGAAATGCTCACCCTGGGCGAGCGACTGTCCGCCTCGATCACCGCGGTGGCGGCAATCCCGAAACCGGTGATCGCCGCGGTCACTCGATGCGCCCTCGGCGGGGGGTGCGAGCTGGCCATGGCAGCCGACTTCCGGATCGGGGCCGATAACTCGTGGTGGGGCCAGCCGGAAATCCTGCTGGGCATAATTCCGGGAGCCGGTGGGACGCAGCGTCTTCCGCGGCTTGTCGGCCCAGCCAAAGCCAAGGACCTCGTCTACACCGGGCGCCTCATCGATGCCCGGGAGGCGTTGGCGATCGGTCTCGTGGATGTCGTCTGCCCGAAGGCTGCGGTCTACTCCTCGGCCTTGGTCATGGCCAGCGAGCTGGCGCGTGGCCCGGTCCACGCCCTTGCCGCGGCGAAGGCCGCGATAGACGGCGGCCTCAGCGTCGACCTGGCGAGTGGCCTGCGTCTCGAGTCCCACCTATTTGCTTCCCTGTTCGCCACCGACGACCGCACCATCGGCATGACAGCATTCCTCGACGGCGGCCGCGGCACCGCTGTGTTCACCGGCGCACCAGGCTGAGGGCGGTGGGGGATACCTCGATCGTGTGTGTTGACTCGAGCCCAAGTCGAGCTCGCTCCGCGTCTTCATCTCGGTTCCAAGCGGCGTCGGCGATGTTCACGGGTGATTCACCGGGATGCAAGAGAAACGCATTAACTGAGCCAGACAATCCGGTAGCAGCTGAATTCCGGCAGGGTGAACGGCAGGGTGAATACCGTGCAGGGTCTGTGGCCGCGGACCCTGTTAGGTAGATTTCATTTCGGCATCGCCGCTGCGCTTTCGACAATGAGCGACCCGCCCCTCACGGCCAATCGAGGGGTTCATGTTGCGCTAGCTATATCTGCGCACTCGCGGGTCTGCGCGGATCTCAGCGCAGAACCACCTGCTCCTCGTGGTTCCGCGGGCGGCGAGGACGAAGCGGGAGAGCGTAGATGTATGCCTTACTTGTCATAATGTCGATTATCGGCGAACATTCCAACCTTCAGATCCAGCCAGGAGTGGTGTTGCGAACAGGCCCACATCGGACTCAGCAGCGGCGACCTGAACGGCTCGGCATCTAGATCGAGCCCGGCGTCCTCGGCCTCGGCCTTGGCCTTGGCCTTGGCCTGGACCAAGATGCCGAGCCAACCCAGGCCGCATCGAAATCCGGTGCGCCGAGCATGCCGCCGAGCTTTACGGCGTAGCCGCGAGCACCCGGCAGATAGCGCCGGACCTGCGGCGCATGAACCGAAGCAACACAGCCTCGATAACCTCAGCTCTCTGCGTCCCTGGCTAGCGCGCCGTTGGTTGACATAACGTCTTCCGATCTCGACGTGTGACGCGGCTCCGACGGGTAAGCGACGCACGCAGCGGTTAGGTGATCCGATGCCCCACGTGTGAACATCGTGATGTGGACGACGACGACCTGACAATGCCGCTGTGGCGTTATCCGGTGCGCTGGCTCAGTCTGTCCGCGCTGTCGGATCGGTGGTCCTATCTGTCGCAAGCTGAGCGCTCGCAACGGCGAGCCGGCTGGCGGAGATGGCGACGTGCCGTCCGTCCGATCGGTTTGCTGATCTTCTGGGCCGGAGTGTTGTCGTCCGCGTTAGTCGACTCGAACACATACTCGAACGAAAAGCTGGTATTAGCTGTGGTTTGGGTGGCAGCGTTGCTGCCTTTCGCCATTATCGGCATGACTGACTGGATTCGGGACGGCAAGGCGAAGGACCCCTCCCCCGCAACCGCCCGGGCGAAGCAGTGATGCTCAAATCTGCACGAGTGGTGGCTGCTCCGAAGCGTGCGGGTTAGCCGAGCCGATCAACATGACCTACTGATCGCCCTTAGCGAGTCAGGGCAACCACACGGCTTGAGCTGGTGAGTTACGCATTCCTCGCCGAAGTACGCCAGGCATCGCGTCACTCAGGCCGGGTTCGCGTAACTCGGCCCCGATGGGGCTAGGATGCTGCTTCATGTGGAATAAACACTTTGGTAGGGTTTGTGCCGCTGGATGCGGCCTTGTACTGCTCGCCGGATGTGGTGGCTCGTCTGCCAAGCCCAGCATCGCCAGCGGGACCCGGGCAGCGTCAGCCGCCTTGCCCTCACCGACGCCGGCGTCGCTGCCGCAGCTGAAAAAGATCGTTCTGCAGGCCGCGGATCTTCCCATCGGCTGGAAGGGCAGCGCCTACCAGCCCGGCCCGGGCGGAGCGGCCGACCAGGCCACGCTGGTGAAATGCGTGGGGGCACGCAACACCGACGGTGAC
>JAVEET010000126.1 GCA_030840295.1 Pseudonocardiales bacterium | reverse complement strand
GATCTGCGTCCGTCGACCCTCAGACGTTTCAACGACCAGCCAGCGGGGCAGCGATCCGAACCGCGACCTCAGGAGCACACGGTGACGCTGACCGCCTTCTATGCGTTGGATCAGGAGAAGCTCGACCGGAAGCACTTGGATCTCGCCGACTTCTTCGCCGGCTTGCACGACTTCGTAACCAACCGCACCGAAGGCGTTGCCAGAATCACCATCGCTGACCTATTGCTCGCGCTCGAGGCTTGGAACCACCTCGACGACGAGCCACGATGGCGGCAGCACCGGAACGCAGTCCGACGCATCAACGAAGCGCTCGGAGACTCAGCGCAAACCGTGTACTAGTAGGCGACCGGCCCCGCTTCGTCCGGTGTGGGTCGATGCTGGCCCCGCATGGAAGTCTGTTCGCCGCAAGCTCCTCGCCTCGCGCGCGGAGCGCGTCGGTGTCTTTCTGGGCTTGGGCCGGGCTTGGCGTGCGGAACCAGCACGCAGAGCCTACTCCTCAATGGACCGCCCGTGCTTGGTGAGCCGCGGTCCATGCACCCGTGGGGGCACGCCGAGCGCATGCATTACGAGCACGCGGATGACGCCGCTGTGGCAGACGAGCGCGATTCGATCGGAGCCGCGCGCTGTCCAGCAGCCTGCCGACGTAACCGCGCACCCGCCCGGCCATCTGTTCGTAGGACTCGCGATGTGCGATGAACGCCTAGACGGTGGCCGTCGGGAGTGCGCCCGTGAACTCCCCGACGACGCGGACGTCGCCGAAGCAGGCGACACGCGCGGCCGCGTGCGGTGCGTCATGGTCGGCGACTTCTTTCAGCTCGCTCTACTAGGCCGTCGGCCGGTGTCAGCTGTGGCAATAGGCCGTGTCGAACAGCCGGCTGAGTGCCATTGCGCCGCGTGGCGTCCTGACCTCTGTGTTGATGGCGATCACGACCTGCCGGCTGCCGTCCCCGCTCGAGAACGCCAGGGCCATGTAGCCCGCGACGTCGCCCGTGTGCCCCCAGGCGAACCCGCAGCTGGTGGGGGGCACCTGGTCGGGAAATCCGAACGTTCGCGACCGCATCAGGCCGAGCCCGTAGCCCTCGCCGGGATCAGTCGCTCCTCTCGACACGGTGGTGCGCATCTCGTGCAGCTGCGCGGGAGCGAGCAGTCGTCCGCCAAGCAGTGCCTGGAGGAACCGTGCTACATCTGCCGCGTTCGAGACGGCCGCGCCCGCAGCCCAAGCGGTCGAGGGCAGGAAACCGGTGACACGCCGCAGGCCCGTGCCCGTCACCTGTACATAGCCGTCTAGGTGAGGGCCCGCGATCTGCGACGCGCTGTCGAAGCTCGTGGCGCGGAGGCCCAGCGGCGAGAAGATGCGTGCACGCAACACGTCCGCGAGAGGTCGGCCGGTGACCTTCTCGACGATCAACCCGAGAATGACGTAGTTCGTGCTCGAGTAGCTCCAGGCGAGGCCCGGGGTATGCCGCGGGCCGTTCCGAATCAGGGCGATCAGCTGGCGGGGCGTCCAGCTCTTCTTGGTGCCGCCCTGACCGAATGCGCTGCTGATGGCGGGGACGTTCGCGAAGTCGGGCAGGCCGCTCGTGTGGTTCAGCAGCTCACGAACGGTGACCATCCCTCCGTCCTCGATCAGACCCGGGAGGAATCGTCCGACGTGATCGCCGAGTGCGAGCTTGCCTTCGGCGACGAGCTGCAGCACGACCGTGGCGACGAACGTCTTGGTCACGCTCGCGATGCGGAAGCGCTCGCCTGGGCGCGCGCGCTCCATCGGCGAGACGCGGGCAGCTCCGGCCGCGAGCTCGACGGCGTTGCCGTTGTGCTGAACGCGCACGAGCACTCCAGGCACGCCACTGCGCACGAGCGCCCTCATCTCGGTGCGCAACAACGGGATCGGAGGCGACGACGCCGCGCTCGCACCTACGGGCGGAACCAGACTCACGATCAGGCCTGCGACGACCGCCGCCGGAACGCCCGCAATCGCCCTCGCTCTCCCTCGCAGCACCAGAGACCTCTCCTGTTGTGCTGTTTGTAGCATGAATCGGCTGTGTCCTCCGTGGACGTTGGCGAGGTCGTCAGACGATCCCGGTCGACGCCGTTGTGGCCGACGTTCGCTCACGGCCGATCGTCCGGATCGCCCGCGAGCTCGGCCCGGTCCGTGAGCGCATCCGCCACTGCGACGGAGATCGCGTCGAGCGATCCGATGCGGGGGCTTTGGCCCACGCCCGACCGGGCACCGCCCCGCGTGCCCCCGCAACCTCGTGCGCGCGTTCGGTGGTCTGAGCATTGTCCCCGGATGCACTGCGCGCGCTGAGCGGGCCCCGCGCCGTTTGCAGGAGAAACCGCTGCAAACGGACGATGGAGCCAACCGGGATCGAACCGGTGACCTCCTGCGTGCAAGGCAGGCGCTCTCCCAGCTGAGCTATGGCCCCTTGCCTCAAGCCTAGCCGACGAGATAGCTGTTTCGGCTACCATCGGCCCGCCGATGGCCGCCGCCGCAGATCCTGGAAGCTGTGCGATCTGCCGGCGCCACTTCCTGCAGGGAGAGGACGTCCGGCTGTACCGGGACGCCAATGGGCCGACGTTCCGGCGCGTCTGCGCGCTCTGCCTGTCGGCCGCGGTGGCGCGCGGCTGGGAGCTCGCCGAGGCCACCCGCGCGGAGCCGCTGCGCGTCCATGCCGATCCGATGCGCGCGGAGGCCGCGGCGGTACGCGACCGGCTCGTCGAGCGTCTGCAATCGGAGCTGGAATCGGTGCAGCGCCAGCTCGTGGGAGTCCGCGGCTCGTACACCCAGGTCGAGGCGCGCGCG
>JAVEET010000285.1 GCA_030840295.1 Pseudonocardiales bacterium | reverse complement strand
TGTGCAGTGCTGGCCGTTGTAGCGGAAGGACCGTAGACGTAGGCCGTGAAGAGCTGTCCCACCATCTCTTCGTCGGTCAGCCGGCCAGGATTGGGCCGCGTTGTTTCAGGAGGCCTTACCGACGGTGTCGTGGCTGTCGACGGGTCGAGCTGTCGGGTGACCGGCGCTGTGCGGCTTGTCGTCGCCGAAGACCGGTCGGGCCCGGCATTAACGGATGGGTGCGCCTGACAGCTGGTCAGGCAGGCGGCGAGACCAGCAAACGCGGCGGGCCAGGCCCACGCTTTCGGCGGCTTAGCCCGCATGCCCTCGCTGCGGTGCAGGTAATCTGGGGCGTCGACTGTGGTCTCCTGTGCCTGTGACCCGGCCGCCGGCCGGATCAGAGACTTTGTCGTTCCTGGCTCTTATCATCTAAGTTACATGTTCCGGTGGGCATATCACCGGCGTCAGGTTCGATTGCAGCACCGCGGCCGCGAGAGGGGCCAACGCATGCGGAGTATCGGCATTGTGCTGACCGCCCTCCTGATGCTGTTACCGCTGGCATGTACGTCCTCCGAAAAGGGGACGATTGCCCCCAGCCCACCACCGACGGCCACGCCGTCGCCGAGCAGGACAGCGCGCCCGTCGCCCCAACCGCCAGTCCTTGCGCCGCCGGAGCTGCGTCAGTACTGCCGGGCCGGTGACCCGTTGAAGGGCGTATATCGCCCAGCTAGGCTGAAGGTGAAGAGCCGTTGCGCCGCGGTCACCGGAGTAGCCAGCGCGATGAACATCGAGCATGACGGCGACCTACACATTTCCTTGACCGAGGTGCCGGACAACTGGCTGAACGGGGTCAACCGCAAGCGTGCCCGAGGAGATCTCGTGGTCGAGGCCGTACCTCAGATTCCGATCTCGAGGCCACCGCAGGGAGCCCGGATCACGGTGATCGGGCCCTGGGTGCTGGACAGCGAGACCGGATGGCTTGAGATCCACCCGGTCTGGAAGATCATCGTCGAGCAGGAGTGACCCGCGCTCGCGGGAGGTGGCTACCAGTCCTCGGCGGGGATCGGCGAGGCGGGTCGGGCCGGGTCAGTCGCCGATGGCGGCGGGGTGAAACCACCGGTACAGCCGATGAGGTGCTCGGTGCGCATTGAAGGAGCCGAGCTCCCGCAGGCCTGATCACTGCTACCAGCGCACTGCTACTTGAGCAGCGACTTCAGGATGGACAGTTCTTCGTAGCCGTAGCGGGTCATCGGATCCACGTAGGTGCCTTCGGCGATCTCGTTCCAACTGATGAGACCGAAGTCATCGGGTTTGGTGGCGCCGTTACGAGCGAACAGCGTGCGAAGGGTGGCGCCGCCCTTGCGCGGCACGCATGCTGACCCGCCCGCGATCTGTTTGTTGTAGCCAGGTGTGAACGGAGCGACCCAAACCTTGTTGCTGCCGTCGGGATTCTTCCCGCCGGCCCGGACGTTCTTGGCCAGGGCGGCCAGCTGACCGAAAGACTGGGGGTTGGTGTAAGGGTTCTGCGACGACCAGTAGTAGGCGTCGCCGTCAAGGTATGGGTTCCTGGCGGCCGACCAGTTGGTCTCGTCGCCAAGGATCCGCAATGACGACCGGAACTTTGTGCTAACCGCCTTCAGGATCGTGACCGAATACTTGCGGCTGCCCTGCCAGATGACCGTCGGCTTGGCCGACTGGACCCTGTCGAACGCCTTGTCCGAACCGTACTTGCTGACGAAGTACTTCCAATCGTTCTGGATCTGTGCCGAGCTCAGCACCCGGGCCGATGCCTTGTAGCTGAGCCAGAGCTTGAACGGAATTCCCGCAGCGTTGACCTTGTGCACCGCGTTCACCAGTACCTGCAGGCGACGGCTGTAAGGATTGCTCGTCGCAGATTGAGTCGGTGCGCCGGTTCCGATCCAATTCACCGCGAAACCGGTCAAGCCGGCCGCCGCGGCCTGACGAACGTCGGATTCGATCAGACCCGGGTCGTCCTGGCTGTAGATCCGACCCGGCACGTCGGTGAGGTGGTTGCCGGTGTACCTGCTCGTTGTGCCGCAACCGCTGGCGCCAAGGGTTGCCGGCAGCGGCAACGGATTGGCCGAAGTCGGGAAATTCTTGCCCAACGAGGATCGCCAATGGTCGGCGCTCCACCAGAGATAGTAGTAGGCGAACACACGCGGCTTGGCGGTCACGGGCGCGGCTGGGGTGGCGCTCGATGGCTTCTGGTGTGCCGGGATCACCAGCAAGGCAGCCAAGGCGGCGACGCCAAGCGGCAAGACAAGTAGGCGGAACCGGTGGCGTGCGGGGTAATGGTGACGTGTCACAGGAGCTCCGAAATAGGCGCATGGACATGATGGCCGGGGATTGCGGGAACTACTTGGGCAGCGCTGATGCTCAGTACCGACGCATGCTCGTGCGTGTCGGATTGGGTAAGGGGTCGAGGCCGCCGCAGCGTCACGATGGCTGCCACTGTCTGTCGTGCCACTGTCTGTCTTGCCATTGTCTGTCGTGCCACTGTCTGTCGAGCTTGCACAGGTTACCGCCTCGGATGTCGAGTCGAGATAAATATCGGCGCTCTTGCCAGCATTCTGAGGTGCACCGGCGGGGGTCTTATAAGACAATGTCCTCATAACGCCGGGGGCTTAAGGAATCTGGGCCGATGGTCGATGGGAAGGTGCCGGGCGTTCGCCTGAAGTTGGCCCGCCGGTCGACGGGCGTGCGGGTCGCGCACATGATCCACTCGTACCATCGTTCATAGTTCGCACGGACGAGTCGCATCTGAAGGGACCCACATGGCAGAGGGCGCCAGAGACGCCGAGGATCTTCTGACCGTCGGCGACAGCTTGCGGGCGGAAGAGCGCGACGTCCAGAGCTTCATCGACCGTGCCATCGAGGAGATCAGCTCCTTACGCAAGCAACTCTCCTTCAGCGAGCATCTCAATCAGCGCCTGGAGCGATCAGCTGGCGCGGCTGATGACCTGCGTCGCCTTGTCGACCAACAGGCCGACGAGATATTGGATCTTCAGTCAGTTCTACAATCAGTCACCTCCCTGTGCGACTTGGCGGAGTGGTCAGCGGACATTACCGGCGCCAGTGCCTTGTCGTCGGTCCTCGTGCAGGATGTCCGCCGCGCGGTGTCCGGCCGCATCTCCCGGTGACGTTGATCTGTTGATAGCTCGACGTAGCCGTTGGCGTCTCCGGCGACGCCAGCCGATCAGGGTGACCGTGCCCAACAGCAGTGCGGGCAGCCCGGTCAGAACCGCCAGGTTCGGCAGCCTCGGGGCCTGGCCCGTTCCCGGTGGTGAGAAGCTGGAGTCGGCCGCGGCCGACGGCGTCGGCGCCTGGGTGCCGGTCAGGTCCGCAAGCACATCGAGATAGCGACGGCCGAACCTCACCGAAGGTTCGACATAGGTGTTCTCGCTGAACTCATTCCAGCTGATCAGACCCAACATGTCCGGCGACGACCGCAGGGCGGTGCCGTACTCGGTGCGCAACGTCGCACCATCGTTACGCGGCACCGATTTGGTGCCACCGACGAGGCGGGCATCGAAGCCGGGAGCGAACGGGGCGATCCAGTACTTTCCGTCAGCATGGATGGCTGAGCTTAGGTCGGTCAGTCTGGAGGCGTAGTTCCGATTCGTCTGGGGATTCAGCGATGACCAGTAGTAGGCGTCGCCGTCGGTCAGGTCGGCGATCCGGCGGTAGCCGTCCACACTCTTTTCGGTCGACAGCACCAGCATTCCGGGCCGGACCGTGCTGGTCACCTTCTGGACGTCGGCATAGGAAAACGCCCACGTGCCGCTCCAGATGGTGAGCGGCTTGCCACCAAGCCGATAGAACACCGGGTTGTTCGCGAACGTCGACTTGAACATCCTGAAGTCGTCCGCCACCTTGGACACCGGCAACGGCCTGCGGTTGAAATCCAGTCCTTGATAGATCATCGCGAGATAGAAATGCTCTGCGGCAGCTATCTCGACCAAGGCGTGCAGCCGACGGGTGTTCGTGGCGGTGTCCTTCCAGCTCACGATGAAACCATCGATACCGGCGCCTTTGGCAAGTCGGATCTGCTGCCTCATGATCCGCGGATCATCGCTGGAATACCTTCCAACCGCGGGGTAGTCGATCTTCGCGCGG
>JAVEET010000275.1 GCA_030840295.1 Pseudonocardiales bacterium | reverse complement strand
GTGAAATCGACCTCGGCCTTGGGCCACTGACTGGTCTGATACACCGAGCCCTCAAACGTCGACATGCCCGCGATCTCGGGTACCAGCGGCACCGACAGCGGCCCGGTCGCCAACACCAGAAACTGAGCCGAGCACACCGCCCCCGATTCCAGCTCCACCAGCCACCGCCGGGACTGCTCGTCATAGCAGGCCCCGACCACCCGGGCGTCGAATTGGATCGAGCGGTACAGATCAAACCGGGTCGCCACATGCTGCATATACCGCAGGATCTCCGGCTGCCCGGCAAACCGTTCGGTCCACTCGAACTCCTGCTGCAACTCCTCAGAGAACGAGTACGAATAATCCACGCTCTCCACATCACAACGCGCCCCGGGATACCGATTCCAATACCAGGTACCACCGACATCACTGCCGGCCTCGAAACCCTGCACCGAAAACCCCAACGACCGCACATGCTGCACCGCGTATAGCCCGGCAAAACCCGCACCCACCACCACAACATCGAGACTGTCCGTTGAATTCTGCATGGTCAGTTCTCCAGCTCGTAGCGCAGCAGGGTGATGCCATCGTCCGGGTAATCGCAGAACACGGGCTGGACGCGCATGCCGACTTTCAGCTCGCCCGGCTGGGCGTTGACGATTTCGGTGCTCACGCGGGGACCCGCGTCCCACTCGACCACGGCAAGCAATTGAGGCAGCGAGTCGCTCCATGGCGGTGCGGTCGGCCGGTCGCCGACAGTGAACGTGTAGAGGGTCCCGAGGCCGGATATCTCACGCCATTCGAGGTCGTCGACCAGTGTGCGTGGCGCCAGGATGCGGGGATAGAACACGTACTGCTCGGCAGATGGCGAGTACTGGATGCGGATCCGGTGCTCGCGGAGAGATTGCCAGAATGGTGCGCTGACCGGGGTCGGCTCAGGCATCGGCTTGTTGGTCATGTGTGCTCCATCAGTCACCCTGGAGGATGAGCGCGGCCTGCTCGCTCATGATGCCGCCGTTGCCTGAGACGAAGGCGGTGTTGCAGTCCGAAACCTGGGCGGCACCCGAGCGGCCCATGATCTGGCGCGCGCCGTCGCACACGTGGTGCATTCCGCCGGCGATGCCGGCCTGGCCGAAGGACAACTGGCCCCCCGCTGTGTTGAGCGGGAAGTCACCGCGGAAAGTCAGATCGTGCGAACTGACGAACTCCATCCCCTTGCCCTTCTCGCAGAAGCCGGCGTCCTCGAGGCTCATGAGCACCGTGATCGTGTAGCAGTCATAGATCGAGGCGACGTCCACCTCGTCCCGCCCGATGGCCGCCATGCCGAAGGCTGTCTGCGCGGCCTGGGAGATCGGCGAGCGGAGCAGATCCTCGGCGTAGGTCGGGGTCTTGTAGGAGATCCGCTCACCGAAGCCCTTGATCCAGACCGGTCGATTGCGGCTCCGTTTCGCCACCTCGGCATTGGCGACTATGACCCCGGCGCCGCCGTGGCAGGTCATCACCATCTCGAGCAGGTGAATCGGATCGGCGACCATCGGGCTTGCGAGGACGTCCTCGACCGTGATCGGCTTACCGTAGAAGACGGCATCTGGAGTTGCGCAGGCGTTGGTCCGCTGGTCCACCGCGATCTTGGCGGTGGAGCGCGGGTCATAGCCGAACTCGCTGGCATAACGCCTGGCGATTTGGGCGTACGGAGCGTTCTGGCCGAGGTTGCCGTAGGGGATCTCGAACTCGGCCTGGGGCGAACCGTAGTTGTTGCTGGACGCGCCAAAGTACCCGCGGTCGGCGGCCGGACGCCGGCTCGAAGTCGGAAAGTCTCGTGAGCCGGGCAACATGACCAGCACCGAGTCGCACAAGCCGAGTTCGACGGCAACGGCCGCGCGCCAAACCATTCCCGCTGCCGTGGCGCCGCCGAGATCGACGACCTCACCGTAATTGATCGGAATGCCGAGGTATTCCGATAGGGTCGCCGGCGCGAACCTGTCCGACTCCGAGATGCCGCTGGCGATCAGTCCGTTCACGCTGCTCGCGTCGATGCCTGCGTCGGCGAGGGCCGAGGCCGACAGCAAGGCCCACTGCTCGATGGAGAAGCGCGGCGTACGCGTTGGCTTGCGCTGCGGGGCAAATTCGACCATGCCGATGATCGCGGCTTCGCCGCGAAGGCCCATGATCACCGACCTCGCCTGGGCAGGCTCACGGTTGCCGTACCAGGCATCAGGATCTGCCCTTGACCCTTTTCGCCGTGTACCTTCAGCTCGACCAGGCAGGTTTCGCCCTCTTGCCGCTTGCCGGTCACGGTGCCCTTGAACCGGAGCTGTTCGCCTGGGAACGCGGTTGCACGATTCTGGACGGCGTAGTTGACCAACCTGCCGCGACCGCCGACCCAATCGGTGATGGCACGAGCCAGCAGCGCCACCTGCAACGGACCGTGAACGAGGATGTCCTGGTAGCCCTCGACACCCTGCGCCCAGCTCTGGTCGTAGTGAATGCGGTGCCCGTTGTAGGTCGCCGCACTGAAGAAGAACATCTGTACGCGCTCGATCTCGAGCGACAGACTCGGTATCTCGTCGCCCTCGTTGACGTCTTCGAAGTAGATCTGCTCAGCCATCGTCGTCCCGTCTAGGAATTGGCCGGTCGGGCGATCAACGAACTGGCGGCCTCGGCGACCAGCACCCCGTCATCTCGCGTGTATGTGGTGCGAAAGTGCATCAGGACGAAGTCACCCGACCGCCCGGACTTTTGTTCCAGGCCCGCCAGCGATCGGACCGAGGTGATGACATCGCCGGCGTAAACCGGCTCGAGGAAGGTGATGTCATCACCGCCCGCCATCCGGCGCGGGCACCTGGGTAGCTGGACAGAACCAGAGCCGCCGGACCTGATCGGGATTCCGTCGGCTCGCAGCTCGTCGAGATCCACCACTCCTCCGGTGACGTGAGCGAGGTACATGGGTGGCATCACCACGTCGCGGTATCCATTGGCACGGGCGTAATCCTCGTCGAAATACAGCGGGTTGCGGTCACCGACCGCCGCGGCCCAACGTTGGAACTCCTTCTGGACCACCGTGCCGACGGCGCGGCCCAGCTCAGAACCGATCGCCGCGCGTGCTTCGTCACCTATCAGGGACTCGGTGTCGGTTTCGCTCACATCAACTCCGTTCGGGTCATGAGAACTGCTCGTCGCTGATCAACCGGCGCTCGACCTGCGAGTTGTACTCGGCGTCGGAATAACCCAGTAACTGCTTGTAGACGTATTCGTTGTCCTCGCCGAAAGCCGGCACCGGACGGCCGAACACCGTGTCGAATCCTTGGGCCCGCCACGGATGGCCCGGGTAGCGGTGGGTACCCACGTTGGGATGGAACCGGAGTTTGAACCAGTCCCGCGCGGCCAGATGCGGATCTCCGAGCAGGCGCAGCTCTGACATGACCTCTCCGGCCGGCACAGCCTGCGCATGCAGCGCAGCAAGGACGGTCTCGGATGAGCGATCCCGCGTCCAGTCGCTGAGATGGCGACGCAACGGGACGGAATTGCGAACCCGTAGCTCGGCGGTGTCGCCGTCAGCCAGCCAGTCCGCAGCACCGATGAGCGAGCGAAGCGCCGCCCAGTCCTGGTCGTGCCTGATCGAGATTGCGATCCACCGGTCGTCCTCCCGACAGGGAAAGACATCTTGAAGCAGGTACGGATCGGTGTTGCCGAGCACTCCGGGATTGCGCTGATTCAGCTGCCGGTCCAGGACGAACTCGCCGATGTCCTGCATGACGTTCTCGGACTGCGCGAATTCGACCAGGCCGCCCTGGCCGGTTCGTTCGCGGTCCCAGAGTGCGGCCAGGACGGCGATCGCGACTCCGGTGGGCGTGGCTTCGTCCATGTGATAGTTGTCGCCGGCGGTGTCGGGCGTCTCGCCCTCGTAGCCGTCCATGGCGGCGATGCCGACCAGCGCGTTGAAGTTCGGACCGTAGCCGAGGTAGGTGCTCATCGGCCCGGTCATGCCCATCGGCGGCATTCGGACGACGATCAGCCGTGGATTCATCTTCAGTAGTCGTTCGTGCCCGAGACCGAGCTTCTCCAGCGTTCCGTTGGAGTTGTTCTCGATGAACACGTCGCTGATCTTGATGAGCTCGATGATGGCCCGGTGGCCCTCAGGTGTTTCGAGGTTGCCGGTGGCGGCCAGCTTGTTGCGCGAATGCCAGTTGAAGATCGCACTGCGGTCATATGGCCGTGGTTGCGGCTCGCGATCGGGGAACATCGCCGCGCTATAGCCGGTCGTGGCCATCGACTCCTTGGTTTGCCTTGCCGATGCCTGCCGCGCGATCCGGTTGTTGCCCTCGATACGGATCACCTCGGCACCGAGATCTCCCAGGAGGGCCGTGCCCCCGGGGCCGGCCCACACGACCGTGAGATCCACGATTCGGATCCCTTCCAGCGGTGCCCGACTGGCTGTACCCGGCTTCGCCGAAGGCCAGCTGATAGTGCTCGGCGGCGTTGCCGGCGCGTTGCCGTCCAGCTCGGCACGGATCTGAATCGAATGCTGGTCGAGCAACGGCGCGGTGTGCCGAAGCCGGTAGCCGTTCACCATTCGCCAGGGCGCGCCGATGTATTCCAGTGTGCCGGCGGCCGGATGGTCGGCGGCGACGAATGCGCCGCGCTCGCGGAAGTGGGGGTGCGCTAGCAGTTCGTGCATTTCCAGGAAGGCCGTCACCGGGATGCGGGCGGCCTCGCCGTCCTCCATCACCTGCACCTTGGGACGCTGGGCGAACCAGTCCGTTACGTATTTCCGGAACTCCTGCCAATCCTCCAGCATGATCTGCTTGCCGAAATACTTCTGGTGAAAGTCCGAATTCGGAGCACTGATGAGGTCCACGAAGCGATCCCAGAAGGCCTGGTTGGTTATATAAATGACCACGTAGCCGTCCTTGGCCTTGAACGGCCCGGTGAACTTCGACTGGCCGCGGTGGGCACTGCGAATGCCCCGCGGTGCATCGGTCGCGGCGTAGGAGGCTGCGAGCAGGTAGGAGGCTCGACGATCTCCTCCTGACAGCAGTACCTCCTGGCCCGAAACGTCGATGATCGACCCGGTGCCCGCTCGCCGAGTGTGGATCAATCCCGCCAGCGTCGCCTCGGCGGCGGCGCGACCGATCGAATAGTTCTCGAGATTGCCAGGTTTTCGTTGCGGCGCCCGGTGTGCGTCGCCGGTCGAGTGCATCGGGCCTCCCATCGCCTGCAACACCAGGCCGGTCGCTTCGCGGTCCCGGTACGGTCCGTCCTGGCCGTACGCGCTGATTCGGGCGATGACCAGCCGCGGGTTCGCCGCGTGCAGCACGTCCGGGCCGATCCCCAGGCGCTCGAGTTGGCCTGGTCGGAAGGATTCGACCAGCGCATCGGATCGCGCCACGAGTCGTAGCAGCAATTCTCGGTCTTCGGCACTCGTCAGGTCGAGCGCGATTGATCGCTTATTGGTGTTCAGATGAAGGAACAGCGCGCTACATTCCGGATCTCGGACATCTTTGGGGAACGGCCCCCACTGACGGGTGAGGCTTCCGGTTCGCGGCTTCTCGACCTTGATGACATCGGCGCCGAAGTCCGCGAGCAGTTTGGTAGCGAACTCACCAGCCACCCACCGCGACAGGTCGAGGACCCGCATGCCGGAAAATACCTGGGTCGTTTCGGCATCGGGCGGCATCAGTGCACGCGAATTCGCATAGTGAAAGCCTTAACCACCTCGTCAACGGATGCGTTGACTCTAGGACCAGAACCGGGGGGTGTCAAGATCTTGCCGAGTCCACGCTGGAGACCCATACTTCATGATCACTGGGGAGAACTTGCCGCGTTGGCAAGGGTTGCTGCCCGCCGAGGTCGTTTACCAATCGCGCTCACAGGTACAACAGTTCCTGCTCGCGAACCTTGACTCGCTCTTGGCGTGGTAGATAGTTCCGCAACTTAGAACAGGTTCGATGCGGCCACCGAGGCGCGCCGGGCCGGCTGGTCGCGCTAGCTGCGAGGGCCGTCATCTGTGGCGCCATAGAACCAGGAGAGGA
>JAVEET010000266.1 GCA_030840295.1 Pseudonocardiales bacterium | reverse complement strand
GTTCCCACTCCCCGACCGTCCCCGCCGGCCGGCGCGCGATCATGCCGAACTGGTGTTCACCGAGGCTGGCCTGGAATGCACCGCTCTCCTCGTCGAATTCGTGGACCCACACACCGACGCTGAGCTCCACCCGCAGTGGAAGCACGGCGACGTGAGTTGCGAACCAGGCGCTGCGCCGCCGGCCGTCCGCTTCGTGTTCGGCGATCACCAGGGCGTGGTCCTCGACTGGGGACCGGGTGGCGCCATCCCAGCTGAACAGGTCGTCATTCATGGGTTCGCCGACGGTGAACTCGGTCCATTCACTGACGGAGCCGAACCCGTCGTTGCGCTGTTGCAGTACCAGGCCGGTTTCGGCGTCGACGACAAGCTGCATCGGGTACGGCTTGTGCTGCGGCGGCGCGAGCTCGACGGTCCACGCGGGCCCGCCGAGAACCCGCGTGCGCCGCTTCCGGGACAACTCCGGAGCGACGTGCGCGGAATAGCCGACTCGGAGCCTGAGCGCACCAATCGCAAAGATATCCCCCTCAGCGGTCCCGCACTCATGAGGCACCTACACGGGGGCCCTGTGAAAAGGCCGTCTCCTGGATGGGGGCCGGACCTATAACGAAATGAGGCCAACTGTCGGCTGTGCGCGCCCGCGCGTGGCGTCGTTTACAGGCGCTTGGTTGTGGTGAATGCTGAACTCGGGGCGCGGGCCCCGGTGTGGAGGCGGCCATGAGGTACTTGTTCCCTCCTGTCGCAATAGCATGGGTCACCGCGGTGGTTATCGCGACGGGCTGCGGCGGCAAGGCAAAGTCATCAGGCACTGTCGGCGACCTGTCACCGGTGCCCAGTCCATCTGCGTCGGTACTGTCCCGTCCGCTGTACAAGTTCACGATTCCCCTGGGTTGGCAGGTCTTGCCCCCGCCGCAACCACCAACGGCATGGGCGCTCGGCGTCCCGCCGCACAAATACGATCCAGCGTTCGAGACTGTCAACTCAGAGCAGAGCGACCCGTGGATCACCATAGGAGTCCGGCCGGTGGCTGCTGGCGTATCCCTGGCACGGTGGGTCAAGCAGATGCGAGCCACCCGGACGGTCATCTTCAAGCCGGACGAGTGCGTCCCGGTCGAGGACGAAACGACGTCTTCGCTGGGGCCCGAGCCGGCGATCAGCTTGGCGTTTCACTGCCCCGTCGACGGCCCGAAGGCCGTGGGCGTAGAGCTGCTCGCGCTCCACGCCGGCTCAGGGTTCGTAGCCTTCTGTTACAGCGAACACGGCCGAACCGGGACTATCCCGCAGGCCGAGGCCTTTTGTACCCGAACGATGGGCTCCTTAGTCTTCACTGGCTGATCCAAAGACCGCGGGGCAGCTCGCGACCAACACTTGAGCTGACGCGGCGGGTGTTTTGCGCTGGCGCGATTGCGACGACGCTCGCGCGACTCCCCAGTGCGATCCAGACGCGACCCAGGCTCAGCAGCGCTCAGTCCTGCGAGGACATGGCCGCTGGCTCAGGGAGCGAACCAGTTCTCATTCCGCTAGTGGTGCAGTCTCGCGCGCGTGGCGGTGTTTGCTGTTGTAACCCCTGCCTCGTGCAAGTCGGCAGGTCCCGACGTCGAGCTCGAACATTTGGCGCTGCCCTGCCGGTAGGCGGCTACCCGTGTTCGGCGCCATGGTCGAGCAGAAGCTGCCGTATCTGGCTCCAGAGCGCGCTGCTGGGGTTCAGCGAGGCCGCGCTGCCCCTCAAAGACTGGTTCAACCGATACGACCTCGACCAGACCGCCTGCCGAGCAGCTGGCCGACAGCACGCTCCGGGACCTACTCCTCCTGTCGACTCGCAGACAGGGGGTCTAATTCCGGTCATGGACGTAGCGGGCCCTCCGCCAGTGCCGCTCCGGCCTCTTCGAGCAGGACTCGCTGTGCCCGTTCATACAGGGCGTCGGCCTCGCCGCGACTATTGCCCACCGCTGTAAGCCCCACACGGCCGTGCTCGGTCAGGCAGCTGATCATGTGAAACACGATTCCAGTCTGCCGCGCCTGGTGAAAGTGCAGCCCGTGCCGGGCGACCACGTCGAAGAGGTCCCCGATCGACATCGCCCGAAGCCGTTCTGACTCCAGATGGTCGGTGGCCACCAGATGCTTCTCGCCACCCGTGGCGGTGATGAACAAGGCGGTCTGCGCGTCGTAGCGACCGTCGGTCAGAAATTGCAGGGTGAGGAAAGGATGTGTCGTGCCGCCCTTGCGCAGGTTGAGTTCGATCGCATACGCAGACCAGGTTCCGTCCGCTAGTCGGACGGCGACGAAATCAAGTGCGAACCGTCCAATGACCCCGAAGGATACGAGACGTTCTGCCACCGCGGCGGAGTAGCGGCTTATGACCCGGGCGTAGCCGGGGTCGGCTGGGAACATGCATCCCAAGTAGCTTTGACCGCTCGGTCCCCCGAGGAGCTGGTCGTGGGTGGAGAGCAGTTCGACGACGCCGTCCGGGGTGATCCGCAGCTGCACACTCGGGCTGCGGATCTCCTGGCCCACGATGCGTTCCTCGACAACGCCACCGTCGGCGAACTTGGCCAGATAAACCTCGCGTGGCACGTCGGGTGATTCCAGGCGCAGGTTCCGGACCCGCTCGATCACCGCCGCATGTTCGGTTGGATCACCCGGCGTCGGCAGGCCGCGGAGGTCCACCAGCGAGTTGCCGGCGCCGGACACGCCCTCGTCCAACTTCACGATGACCTCGGCCATGCTGGGCCGCTTCCGCCGGATTCCGACTATCGCGTCGCCGACATCGTCCATGCTGTGCAGGTTCTCCGCTCCCAAGGGGTGCGGTATCCCGACTTCGGCGAACAACCTGCGGCAGCCGCTCTTCGTGCCCAGATCGGCCAGCCGGGGATCGGCGCCGTACATCGGAATTCCGAGCGAGATCGCGACGTCGCGTTCCACGTCGGTCGTGTTATAGGGGATCAGGTGCGAGCGACGCGGGTTCGGTATCTGCGCCGCGATCCGGGTCAGCAGGCGGGGGCGCGCAAGCAACTTTTCACTCAGAGAGGCGGGTGAGGAATCACCGACCGAAATCAGTGATAGCCGAGCCCGCGCATGGCTTGGGATCACTCCCGGAAGGAGTGCAAGGTAGTACTCCACGATGTCGGGCTCGATCGGCATCGAGGTCACGTAGATCATCCGCAGCCGGGGCTGGCGCAGCAACAGGAGCAGGAACAGGAAGCGTTCCTCGTAGGCCTGGTTCAGGCTGCCGGAGGACTGTACCGCTCGGTCCAGGCTGACCGATGGGATCACCACCACGCTTTCATCGGGATGGTTGAGCCGCATCGCCGCCCACACATCGGGCATCCAGTGCTGAAGCCGGTCGAATTGTTCGTACCGCGCGGTCTCGCTGAGCTGGGACAGAGTCAGTGGGCTGTCGGGTGCCGCGTTTCGCAGCATGCCCGTCATGAGGTCAGCCGTGCTTCGTCGAAACCCTTCACATCGTGCGCGCGGACCGGGTGACTGAACCCGCGCAGCGACACCTCGCCGATGTCGCTCCCGACGACCATCTCGTCAACTGCAGAAAACACGCGCTGGGTCACCAGGATCTGCCAGGGCTGCGCTTCCGCGCACAGCCTGGCGGCCAGGTTGGTCACACTGCCGCACGCGGCGTAGTCGTAGCGGCCATCGAAGCCGATCCTGCCGAGGGTCGCATAACCTTGGGCAACACCGACTCCGAAGGCCAGATTGTGACCGCGCCTAGCCCAGACTCCGCTGAGCTCCCGAATCCTGGTGCGCATCGCGACCGCCATTCGGACCGCCCGCGCCGGCGCATCCGCACACGGCAGCGGGTCGTTGAAGAAGACCATCATCCCGTCCCCGGTGAAGCGTTCCAGTGTTCCCTCGAAGCGGAACACGAGATCTCCGAGCGCTGCGTGGTATTCGCGCAGCACCGTCATGAGCTCCTCCGGCTCGGTCGCTTCGGCAAACGCGGTGAATCCGCGCAAGTCGCAGAACACGACGACGATCTCTCGGCGATGGCTGTCGAGGAAGGACTCATCCCCGGAGTCGAGCACCAACTCAGCGACCTGCGGGGCCAGGAACCGCTTCAACCTGCTCGCCCTCTGCAGTTCTGCGACCTGCACGGCGACGCGCTCCTCGAGTTCGCGGTTCCACGCGGCGAGCTCGTCAGCCTGCCGTCGGACGGTGTCGTGATACCGCTTCACTTTGGCCAGCGACGCGACTCTTGCGAGTAGCTCCGCCTGGTTGAAGGGTTTCGTGATGAAGTCGTCGGCGCCGCTCTCGATGGCGCGAAGCTTCTCCTGATCTCCGCTGGCGGTGATCATGACTACGGGTAGAAAGGCAGTCATTTGATCTGCCCGGATTCTGCCGCACACTTCGTAGCCGTCCATTCCTGGCATCAGTATGTCGAGCAGGACCAGATCAATCGGGGATTCCCTCAATGCGACAAGCGCTTCCTCGCCTGATCCGGCGGTGATCACCTCGTAGCCCCGAGGGGAAAGCACCGCGTCGAGGAGGCGTAGGTTCGCCGGCTGGTCATCGACCACGAGGACGCTCACGTCGTCGGTCACGTCACCGCGTTCCGTTCCAAGAATCCGTTCACCTGGCCGGGAAACGCGCGGACGCTGATCGGCTTCTCCACGTAACCGTCGAAGCCCGCTGCGATCGCCCGGTCCCGGTCCTCGCGCATTGCGAACGCGGTGACGGCGAGGACCGGGATGTGACGCCGTTCGTGGGCGCGGAGCTGACGCAGGGTTTCGGTGCCGTCGATGCCGGGTAGCTGCAGGTCCATCAGAACGAGGTCCGGTTCACAGCGTGCGGCCGCTTTGATGCCTTCCTCTCCCGTGTGCGCCTCGACGACCTCGTACCCCGCGTACTGCAGGACATCGCGAACCAGCTTGATGTTCTTGAGGTTGTCCTCGATCACCAGGATGCGGGCACTCATGACACCTCCGCCGTGTAGGCCGGCCCGGCGATATTCGCATCGACCCCGACCCTCGCCAGCGAAGCCAGCAACACGTCCCGACTGACGGGCTTCGCCAGATATTCTGCCGCACCCATGGACAGGCCCCGCGAGCGCTCGTCGACGATTGAGATGACAATGACGGGGATGCCCGCGGTCACCGGATCCGCCTTGAGCGCGGCGAGCAGTTCCCAGCCGTCCACGCCGGGGAGCCGGATATCGAGTAGTATCGCGGCCGGCAGGTGCCTACGAACGCGTGCCAGTCCCTCTTGACCCTCTCGTGCCTGGATCAGCTCGATTCCGGTGCCTTCCAGGTACGCGGCGAGCAAGTCGAGGGAGGCGCGATCGTCCTCGATCATGACCAGCTGTGGATGTTCGCTGGTCGGGGCTGCGCCGATATCGGCTTCTGTCGAGGTGGTGACCGGGATGGAGAAGCTAAAGGTGCTGCCACTGCCGAGCTCGCTCTGAAGCCACATCCTGCCGCCGAAGAGTTCGACTATCCGCCTGGACAACGTCAGACCCAGCCCGGTGCCCTCTTCCTTGGGCGCGCCACGGCCACCTTGTTGGAACGACTCGAAGATCCGCTCTCTGTCCTGGACCGGGATACCCGGGCCGTCATCGGACACCGCAACCACGAGATATTGGTCGTTCATCGACGCTGTCACCGCGACATGTCCCGCGTCCGGAGTGAATTTGACCGCGTTGCTCAGCAGATTGAGCACCACCTGCTTGAACCTCAGCTCATCGGCGACGATCAGGTCGACACCGTTTCCGATCGTTACGGCGAGCTCGATGCCGTGCAACGCCGCGCGTTCCCGAACCAGCGAGATCGCGTACTCGAGCACCGCCCGGACCGAGAATGTCGAGGCCACCAGATCCATTCCTCCGGCCTCGACCTTGGACAGGTCGAGAATCTCGTTCAGCAGTTCCAGTAGGTGCTTGCCCGAACTCCAGATATCTCGCAGGTACTCCTCCTGCCGGTCGTTGATTTCGCCGAACATTCGTTCGATCAGCACCTCTGAGAAGCCGATCACGGCGTTCAGCGGTGTTCGCAATTCGTGCGACATGCTCGCAAGAAACTCGGACTTGTGCTGGCTGGCGACCTGTAGCTCGTCCTTCTTCACCGCGAGTTCGCGGAAGAGGCCGGCGTTGTAGAACGCCAGGGCCGACTGACTCGCGAACGTCTCCAGCAGGTCGACCGTGCCGTCCGAGAACGTGTGTGGTGCCTTACGCCGGATCACCAGCGCACCGACGATGTGGCCTTGGCGCAGCATGGGCGCGACCAGGACCGACCGCCACCCGTAGTCATACATCAACTGCAGATGCGGGTCCCTCTGAGCCACGCTGAGATCCGGCACGTGCAGCGGCCGTCCTTCCCTGGCCGACCGGCCTACCAGTGTCGTGTCGAGGTCGATGCGAATGCTCCGCAGCTTGGAGAGAAGATCGGGATCCGTGCCGTAAGCGGTGCGGACGGAGAAGCTTTGGTCGACCTCGACGTACTGCAGGATCGATCCACCGTCGGCACTCGCCATCCGGACCGCGTTCATCACAATCGTCAGCAGAACCTCGTCGAGGTCGAGACTCGAACTGACAGCCTTTCCCACCTCGGCCAAGGCCTCAAGCTGTTCCAGCTTGCGGGCGAAGGCGACATTCCTGGCTTCCAGAGCGGTCACCAGATCTAAGGTCCGGATCGCGATCGCTGCCTGCGCCGAGAAGGTCTCTAGGACGGCGGTCTCGTGTTCGTCGAACGCTCGCACCTCGTTGCGCCACAACAGCAGCACACCGACGACCTCGCCGTCCAAGAGCAGAGGCGATCCGATCGTTGTGCGGTAACCGGCGATCCGCTGAAGGTCATAGCGTCCGTAGTCGGGGTCGCTTAGCACGTCCACGATCTGCTCAGTCTTTCGCCCTAGACCGACCCGACCGATCAGGGCACTGCGATCCACCTTCAGCGGGTGCCGTCTCAGGTATTCGGCGACCTCGCCGCTCAGCCCAACGGCCCTGGACAAATGAAAGTACTCGCCGTCCACCCGATAGATCTGCGCCACTTCCGCCCGGCACAACCGGCGGGCACTCTCCACGATGGTGTCGAGCACACGGTCGGGGTCATTCGCGTTGCGCCCAAGCGCGCTCAGCACCTCGTTCGTCGCGGCAAACTGTTCTTCCGCAGCGAGAAGATCGAGACGAAGCATGTCTTGGTCCGCTCCCCCAGTGGCCGCGGACATCGCTTGGGACACATGGCCTCCTCCGGGCCCGTGGCGTGCTCGCGGGCCTTGGTCTCGTTGCCCGGCAGCGCCGGGGGTGAGACTTGATAAGTGTCCCCTATGTGGGGGCTGGGCGGTAGGTCTGAAGGCACGTTGGGACCCGCGTAGTCGACTGCCACTCGACTCGCGAATCACGGCGGCGTATGACTGGATCCGGTGGGAGAGATCGATGACCGGTTTCGATGAATCCGTCAGTCCTCCGGCGCGGGTGGCGGAGCTCGGCGAGGGCATTTCTCTGGACGAGCTGCACCTTGCCGCGCGCAACCATGGGATGCCGCTGGAGTCGTTGCGGTATGACACCACGCCGCCGGGCCTGCACTACCTGCTGATCCACTACGACATCCCCGCGCTGGACCCGCGAGAGTGGCGACTACGGATCGATGGCCACATCCGGCGACCGCGGACGCTCGACCTCGCCGAGATCCAGGCGATGCCGCAGATAACCCACCGCGTGACCATGGAATGTGCCGGCAATGGCCGGGCTCGCCTCGAACCCCGGCCGGTCAGCCAACCCTGGCTCGACGAGGCTGTCAGCACCGCCGACTGGACTGGCACGCCGCTGAAAGCACTGCTGCGCGAGACAGGCATCAACGATGACGCCGTCGACGTCGTATTCACCGGCGCCGACCACGGGATCGAACGGGGCGTCGAACAGGATTACCAGCGCGGGCTGCCGTTGGCCGAGGCGCTGGACGAAGACGTGCTTCTCGTGCACACCATGAACGGCCAGCCCCTTCCGCCGCAACATGGCGCCCCGCTGCGGTTGCTGATTCCCGGCTGGTATGGGATGGCGCAGGTGAAATGGCTGACCCGAATATCTGTGCTCGACCGGGCGTTCGACGGGTATCAGAACGTCACGGCCTACCGGATCAAGCAAGAGCCAGGCGAAGCCGGCGTCCTGGTATCCCGCATCCATCCCCGCGCACTACTGACTCCCCCAGGCTTTCCTGACTTTCAGACGCGGACTCGCATCGTCGAACGGGGCAGCCAAGAACTGACTGGTCGGGCATGGTCAGGCTGGGCACCGATCACAAGGGTCGAAATCAGCATTGACGGCGGCATCGACTGGAATGACGCCGAGCTGGGCGCGCAGCCAAGCCGATACGCGTGGTGCTCCTGGAATTGGACTTGGCACGCCTCGACGCCCGGTCACTACGAATTGTGCGCCAGAGCCACCGACGCGGCGGGCACCGTTCAACCCGTCGGGCAAACGTGGAACCTCCAGGGCATGGCAAACAATCACGCCCAGCGGGTGCCAGTCGTCGTGCGCTGACCCGACGCGTGAGCCTAGACAGCTCGTGACGCGAGCGCATCGCGGGGAGGCATCGAAATGGACTTTTCGTGACCCGAGCTTGAGGTCCCGCCATTTCGAACAACAGCGGACGCTGAGATCGGCAGCGCCATGAGCGCGGGAGTGATGCTTGGCCCTGGACTCCGGCCGATGCGGTGCGAGGAGTCCACCACTGGGTTGGGGCGACGGTCCCTCGCAGACCGGGAGGACGTTCGGGGCCAAGTGGGTCCGGCTGTATTCCTTGCCCTGGGTGAGAGGCTCGACGAGCCTGGGTGGCAGATGTGCCACCGCCGGACGACACTCAGCCCGACCGACGACACGTTCAACTCGCAGCCTACGCACGATTCGCGGTATGAGCGGAAGGTGGAGCACTCGGTTGCGGCGTGACGGGCAGCGTTCCACAGGGGCAGCTCGTGACAATTCCCGAACTTCAGCGCCCGATTCGTTACGTGCCAACGTCCGACACAGAGCGTCTCGTCCGGAGCGTGGAGCGGCCACGGGGGGCTGCAGCCCCGCCAATTCGGGGCCTGCGGTGTGGAGCGGAGGGCGAGAGATTCGAACTCTCGGATGGTTTCCCATCAGCGGTTTTCAAGACCGCCGCACTCGGCCACTATGCGAGCCCTCCAGACCGCGGCCAAATGGCCACTGTCGTACTGATTC
>JAVEET010000210.1 GCA_030840295.1 Pseudonocardiales bacterium | reverse complement strand
TATGAGCGGTACGTTTGCTCGGGCCGGAACCGGGCGAGAGCCCCTTCAACGGGAAGAGGCCAGATCGTGACACCGACGCAACTGCGCGCGTTCGCCACGGTGGTGCGACTCGGCTCGGTCAAGAAGGCCGCAGCGGAACTCGGTGTATCCGAGGCGGCAGTCTCGACGCATGTCGGTCAGCTTCGGAGGGAGCTCGGGGACAGGCTTTTCAGCCCCACGGCGGCGGGGCTGGCCTTCACGCCCGGAGGGCTGCGGCTGGCAAGTCGAGCCGCCGAGCTGCTCGGCCTGCAGGACCGCACCGTGCTCGAGGTCCGCCAGGCCGGCAGTGGCCGACGGTTGCTTCGGGTGGCCGCGTCCAGCCTGTTCGCCGAACACGCGGCGCCCGGACTTCTGCAACTGTTCGCCAGCCGTGCCGATGATCTGGATGTTGAACTCAGCGTCGCTGACCCACGCAGGTTCCAGACCCTGCTGGCGACCCGGGCCGTGGATGTCGCGATCGGGCCACGGCCACCCGGCCTCGACGAGACCATCAGCTATCACCCATTCTTCAACTATCAGGTCGTGATGGTCGTCCGACCCGATCACACCCTGGCGACGGTCACGCCGAGCCTCGGACAGCTCAGAGAGCAGACCTGGCTTCTCGGGCCGTCCGGCGCGGCCAAAGTCGGCCTGGTCCCCACGATCCTGCACCGGATCAACGTTCCGGAAGATCATCAACAGATTTTCCAGAGTCACGCCGCCGCACTGGAGGAGGCCAAGAGGGGAAGAGGCGTCGCGCTTGCGGTTGCGTTCGCTGCATCGCACGATCTGGCGCGCGGTGATCTGAAGCGTCTAGCCAGTTCGGCGGTGCCGAGCGACGGCGTGTGGGGTCTGCTGTTGCTCGGATCTGGCGGTATGCCGCCGGCGGCGGCCGAACTGGAGCGGTTCGTCACGACCCCGAGGGCGACCCAGGCGATGCTGCGAGGCTCCGGCGCGACGGTCGGCCGATTCCGACCCTCGATCCATGTCACGCTCTGGAGCTGATTCACCGAGGGCTGGAACACCGCGAGATCTCCATGATCACCTCAGCCAGCGACTGAAAGTTGTTCGCGGGTAGGAGCGCGTCACAGTAAGGCAGCGCGGCTGCCATGGTCGCGACCCGCGGCTCGAATCCGGGAGCGGCTGCTCGTGGATTGATCCAGATGACGCGAAACGCCCGCCGACGGAGCCTGGCCATCGCAGCGGCGAGTTGCTCGACCGTGTCGCTATCCCAGCCGTCTGAGGCGATGATGACGATGGCGCCTCGCAACTGCCCCCCGTGATGCGAGGTCAGCAGAGCGCGCACATTCGTCGCGATGCGGGTACCCCCGAACCTGTCGAGGACCTTCGCGCTCGCCTGTTCGATGGCGCTCTCCGTCGAACGCTGGCCCAGAATTGTCGTCAATCTGGTCAACGTCGTCGCGAATGCGAAGACCTCCGCGTCGGCGGTCAGCGCGAGCGCGCGCATCAGATGCAGGTAGGCCGCGGCCTGCGCCTGCATCGACTGGCTGACGTCGCAGAGCATGATGACCCTTCGGGACTTGCGCACGGCCCGGACGTGCACCAGCTCGACGGCCTCCCACCCGGTACGGCGCGACCGGGCGATGGTGGCGCGGAGCGCGACCCGGTGCCCGGCACGATCGATCTTCAGCCGCCGCGATCGCCGGGTAGGCCACGTCGACATCGTTGACGCCAGCCACTTACCCAGAACCTCCATCTGCTGCGGGTTGAGTTCCTCGAAGGGCACCTCCGCCAGCGCCATCAGGCGGCTCGGAAACCGCTCCGGGATCGTGCCGAGGCTGTCTGAGTCCTCCGCGTCGGCGATCACCGACGGCAACGTCGCCCACGGCAAGCCCGCGCCGTGCTGCTCAGGCCCCGACAGGCCAGGAACTCCGACGAAACGCTCGCCATCGGATTGCCCGCCACCCAGCGGCGAGCGGCGTGCGTTTGGATCCAGCGGCAGGACGGCCTCATCGAAGACTGCATTGAACACAGCATCGAAGGCCGCGAGTTCGGACTGGTGACGAACGAGGGTGATCCGCGCGGTCCAGTAGAGCCTCGACCGTGAATCAGGAGGGACCGCGACGAGCGCTCGGACGTAGTCCTCGATTCCAGTGAGCCCCACCTGTATTCCGCGGGCCCGCAGTCGAGTTCCCAAAGCCACCGCAAAGGCCGCTCTGTCCACGCCCCGAAGGATCGTCGAAGTGCTCATCCGCGCTCGACAACGTTCACGCGTTCCGCGCCTCAGCCGGGGATAGACGCTGCGAAGCCCAGCTCGTCCAGGCTCGCGATGATGGTGTCGCGGTCGTCCGGAGTCTTGGCGATGGCGCCGAGCGTGCGGATGATGTCCGGCCTGACCAGGTCGGTGGCACCGAGTGCCGACAGGGCCGATACCCAATCGATCGCCTCGGCCATGCCCGGTGCCTTGTCGAGATCGAATTGCCTTACCCTGCCGATGAATTGCGTGGTCGAGGCGATCAACGGATCGCGCGCCGCGGCCACCGACCGCCGCACGATCTGCGCCGCACGCTCGGGAGACGGAAAATCGATCCAGTGGTATAGGCAGCGTCGTCGCAGTGCGTCGTGCAACTCTCGGCTGCGGTTGGAGGTGAGAATGACGATGGGCCGGCGCGCGGCGGTGTAGGTACCCAGCTCCGGAATGGTCACGGCACCCTCGCCGAGGAACTCGAACAGCAGCGCCTCGAACTCGTCGTCTGCACGGTCGATCTCATCGATCAGCAGCACCGGCGCAACGCTGCCCTCGTGGCGGATCGCGCGGAGGATAGGGCGCTCCTGCAGGAACTCCTCGGTGAACAGGTCAGCGTCACGAATCTGGTCGTGGTGTGATTCGGCGAGCCTGATGGTCAGCAGTTGGCGCTGGTAATTCCATTCGTACAACGCTTCGTTGACGGTCAGACCTTCGTAGCACTGGAGTCTGATGAGCGGGGTTTTGATCGCAGCGGCCATGGCCTTGGACGCGGCCGTCTTACCCACGCCGGGCTCGCCTTCGAGCAGCAGTGGCTGGCCGAGCGTGACAGCGAGAAACAGCGCCGTGCTCAGGCCCTCGTCGACGAGGTAGTCGACCTCGTCCAGCCGCTGCTGGACGTCGTCGGGGTCACTGAACACCGCGCTCACCGCACCTGACACGGCCCTACTGCCCCACCCGTGCTGCGTAGGTGTCCCGGCAATGCGGGTTGCAGAACCAGAGGTCCTCCCCGCCAACGACGAGGTGTGGGGTGTCGGCCTGGACCGTCACTGTCATGCCGCAGACCGGATCGGTCGCCAGCAGCGGACCAGCCTCGCGCGCGACCGGAGGCATCGCCGGCTGTGAGCGCAGAGCGGCGATCAGCTCGGCAAGGATGGACACCGCGATCTCGGGCGCCGTCCGGGCGCTGATGTCCAGGCCAGCCGGTGTTCGGATCCGGGCTCGCTCGGTGTCATTGAGGCCCATCTCGTCGAGGACCGAGCGTCCACGACGCCGACTCGCGACCAGGGCGATGTAGCCGACACCATTGTCGAGAGCAGCGCGGATCGCGGCATTCTCGTCCCGACCATGGCTGGCGACGATGACAGCTGCCGCGCCCTCAGGTGATGGTGTGGCCGGCCCGGAGCGCGCAGTGGCGTAGCCGAGCACATCGCTGATCGCGACCACTGCGTCGGCGACCGGGGTGCGGCCCACGACCTCGACCAACGGTGGCGGCAGCATCGGCTGCAGGAAGATCTCCAGCGCGCCGCCGGACAGGCATGGGTTGAGGACTACCTGGGCACCCGGCGAATCCGGGAACTCGACCTCACCTTCAGGCAGCACGCGCAGCAGCAGCGTCTTGCCGTCCGCGAGCGCACCCAGAGCGGCGGTGCGGACCGAGCCTTCCGCACATACACCGCCGACGAAACCCTCGATCGATCCGTCCTGCAGAACGATCGCATCGTCACCCGGTTTCGCCGAAGAGGGCACCTGAGCGCGTACCACCGTCGCGTGCACGAAAGGCACCCGGCCGGTCGTCAGTTCCTGTACTCGACCGGACAGCAAGGCTGTCATGGGCGGGGCCTCATATCGGCGGCCTGGCGTTGCCCTGCATGGCATCCCACACCCGCGACGGGGTGAGGGGCATGTCGGCGTGCCGGACTCCGAACGGTTTCAACGCGTCGACGACCGCATTGACGACTGCCGGCGGCGACCCAACCGTGGCTGACTCGCCCACGCCCTTGGCTCCGATCGGGTGGTGCGGCGACGGCGTGACGGTGAACCCAGTCTCCCAATCCGGGACCTCGAGTGCAGTCGGGATCAGGTAATCCATCAGCGACCCGCCCAGACAGTTGCCGTCCTCGTCGAAGGCGATGATCTCCATCAATGCCATGCCGACACCGTCGGTGAGGCCGCCGTGGATCTGACCCTCGATGATCATCGGGTTGATCCGCGTGCCACAGTCATCCACCGCAATGAAGCGGCGCACCGAGACCTGCGCAGTACCCGGATCGATATCGACCACGCAGATGTACGCGCCGTGCGGATAAGTCAGGTTCTCGGGGTTATAACAGATCTGGGCCTCGAGGCCGCCTTCCACGCCTTCGGGCAGATCTCCGGCTCCGTGTGCCTTCATCGCGATGTCCTGGATGGTCACGGACTTGGTCGGGTCGCCTTTGACGTGGAAGGAGCCCTTGTCCCAGTCCAGGTCGGCCACTGACACTTCGAGCATCCCGGAGGCGATGATTCTGGCCTTGTCGCGAACCTTTCGCGCCACCAGGGCCGCGGCGGCGCCGGACACCGGGGTCGACCGGCTGCCATAGGTACCCAGTCCGAACGGGGTGTTGTCGGTGTCGCCGTGCACGACATCGATGTCGGCCGGTGGAATGCCGATCTCCTCAGCGACGATCTGCGCGAAGGTCGTCTCGTGCCCTTGCCCTTGGGATTGCACCGAGAGCCGCACCACTGCCTTGCCGGTGGGATGGATTCTCAGCTCGCAGCCATCTGCCATCCCGAGTCCGAGGATGTCCATGTCCTTGCGTGGCCCGGCGCCCACCGCCTCGGTGAAGAAAGCGACGCCGATGCCCATCAGCTCGCCGCGTCGACGCTTCTCGGCCTGCTCCCGGCGCAACTCGTCATAACCTGCGATACGCATTGCTTCACGCATCGTCGGCTCGTAGTTGCCGGAATCGTAGATCCATCCGGTCTTCGACGTGTACGGGAACTGTTCGGGTCGCAGCAGGTTCTTCAGCCGAAGCTCGGCCGAATCCATCTTCAGGTCGTACGCGAGGCAGTCGACCAAACGTTCGATGAGATATACCGCCTCGGTGATGCGGAACGAGCAGGCGTAGGCGACACCACCCGGGGCCTTGTTCGTATAGACCGCAGTCATGCTGCAATAGGCCGCCTCGATGTCGTAGCTGCCCGTGAACACACCAAAGAATCCGGCCGGGTATTTCACCGGTGCAGCGGTGCCGTTGAACGCGCCATGATCGGCGAGCACGTTCGTCCGAATCGCCAGAATTTTGCCGTCCTTGGTCGCCGCGATTTCGCCTCGCATGATGTAGTCGCGAGCGAACCCGGTGCTTGTCAGGTTCTCCGACCGGTCTTCAACCCACTTCACGGGCCTGCCCGTGAGCAGCGAGCCGACGATGGCGCACACGTAGCCGGGGTAGATCGGCACCTTGTTGCCGAAGCCGCCCCCGATATCGGGACTGATCACCCGGATCTTGTGTTCGGGCAAGCCGGCCACAATGGCGTAAAGCGTGCGGTGCGCATGTGGGGCCTGGGTGGTCGACCACAGCGTGAGCCGACCCTCAACGGCGTCGTAGTCGGCGACCGCGCCGCACGTTTCCATCGGCGCCGGATGCACCCGGGGATACACGATGTCCTCGGTGACGACTACGTCGGCGGAGGCGAACACCGCGTCGGTGGCGGCCTTGTCACCGGTCTGCCAGTCGAAGCAGTGGTTATCGGTCTTGCCGTCCAGGTCGGTGCGGATCACCGGCGAAGACGGATCGAGGGCCCTGCGGACGTCCACCACGGGCTCGAGCTGCTCGTACTCGACATCGATCAACTCGAGGGCATCCCGCGCCGAATAGCGGTCCTCGGCCACGACGAACGCTACCTCTTGGCCCTGGAACCGCACCTTGTCGGTGGCGAGCACGGCCTGCACGTCGTTGGACAGGGTCGGCATCCAGGCCAGGCCCTTCTCGGCCAACATCGCGCCGGTCACCACTAGTTTCACCTTGGGGTGGGCTTGCGCGGCGCTGATGTCGACGTTGACGACGCGCCCGTGCGCCATCGGTGAGCGCAGGATGGCCAGGTGGAGCATGCCGTTCAGTTGCAGATCGTCGACGAACCGACCCTTGCCGCGGATCAGTCGGGGGTCCTCCTTGCGCAGCATCCGTCCATGGCCGACCGGCTTGCGATCGTTGTCCTCGAAGCCAGTCACCTTGCGGTCCTCGACTGCGGTCATGACGCACTTCCCACGGCTGAGCTGGTGCGGCTGTCGTCCTGTTCGGGCAGGCTCGTACGGGTCCCGGCCTGTTCGGCCGCGGCCCATTGGACCGAACGGACGATCGTCGCGTACCCGGTACAGCGGCAGATCTGACCGGAGATTGCTTCGCGAATCTCGTGGTCGGTGGGATCGGGATTCCGGTCGAGGAGCGCCCGCGTCGTCATCAACATGCCGGGTGTGCAGAAGCCACACTGCAAGCCGTGACACTCCATGAACCCACGCTGCAGTGGGTCGAGTACCCCGTCTTGTTCCAGCCCCTCCACGGTTCGCACGTCGTGACCTCCCGCCATGGCGGCCAGCATCGTGCAGGACTTCACCGGCTCATCATCGACCAGAACCACGCAGGTTCCACAGTTGCTGGTATCGCAGCCCCAGTGAGTGCCGGTCAATCCGAGATGATCGCGCAGGAAATGGACCAGCAGCAACCTCGCCTCGATCTCCCGGGACACCTCAGCGCCGTTCACGGACATCGTTACCTGCATCGGTTCACGATCCTCTGTTGATCCGGTTGACCGAGCGACGCAGCGCTCGGCGAGTCAATTCCTTGGCCAGGTGACGCTTGTATTCCTCGCTGCCACGCATATCCGTCACCGGGCTACAGCTACGGGCCGCGATGTCGCCCGCCTGTTCATACAGCTCCTCGGAAGGGCGATGTCCGGTGAGCATCGCCGATATCTCCGGAAGGCCCGCCGTGTTCGGACCGACCGCGGCGAGGCCGACGCGGGCATCAGCGATCACTTCGCCCTCCAGCCAGACAGCCGCACCCGACGAGACGACCGCCCAATCGCCCGCCCGGCGCTCGACTTTCTCGTAGGCGCTTCCGCCGTTCGGTCTCAGCGGGAAGCGCACCTCGGTGAGCATCTCCGCGTCCCCGACGGCAGTTTCGTACGGTCCGCGATGGAATTCCTCCATCCTTACGACTCGATCACCATCGCGGCCGCGGATGACGCAACTGGCGTTGAGGGTGGTACATACCGCGGACAGATCCTCTGAGGGGTCGGCCTGACACAGGGATCCGCCGAGAGTGCCACGATTTCGCACCACGGGATCGGCGATCACCTTCTCAGCATCGGCGAAGATCGGAAACGCCCGGCCGAGTTCCGCCG
>JAVEET010000156.1 GCA_030840295.1 Pseudonocardiales bacterium | reverse complement strand
TCCCAAACCCCGACGTGTTCATCGCGGACCGGACGCCGAACCGGCACTTCGCCCTCGGACTCGGTATCCACCGTTGCCTCGGCGCGCACCTGGTGCGGGTCGAGATGCGGATCGTCGCTGAGGAGTTTCTTCGCCGAATCCCGGACTTCGAGCTGAGTCCGACCCGCGCGCCGAAGTGGACTCCCGGCCAGGTCGCCGGCATGACGTCGGTACCGATCGTGTTCCCGTCGGGCGGATCCGGCCCGGCCTGATTCCCGCCCTGTTCAGCCATCCGGGCGATGGAGTCCGACCAAGGCCACGCCCGGCCTGCCAGCCAGCATTTCTCATAGGAGTCCTAATGTCAGTAGCACAAACCCCATTGACCCCCGATGAATGGGTCGAGCAGTTCGCGCAAGCCTGGCGCAACCATGATGCAGATTTGGTGGCCTCGTTGTTCGTCGAGAACGGGCGTCTGTACATCTCGGTTCTCGACCGGCCGGTGACCGGACCAGAGGCAATCCGCGCGATGTGGGAGCAGGGGACGGCGAACCAGTCCGACTGCGATGTCATCTTCGGAAAGGCGCTTTCGGCCGGCAACCGGTCGGTGGTGGAATGGTGGGCAAACGTCAAGAACTCTGGCCAGCCGACCACTGAGCCCGGTTGCGCGGTACTCCACTTCAATGACGCCGGTCTGTGTGTGGAGATGCGCGAAT
Source organism: Pseudonocardiales bacterium (assembly GCA_030840295.1). Taxonomy (GTDB): domain Bacteria; phylum Actinomycetota; class Actinomycetes; order Mycobacteriales; family Jatrophihabitantaceae; genus Jatrophihabitans_A. Next base: position 13,699 of record JAVEET010000156.1, on the reverse strand, counting down.
ATTCCGCCTTGCGGTCCGAGCAGATCCCGTTGCGCGAGGGTTGGCTCGCCTTCTGAGTGCTCTGGCGTTTTACCTTATGAGCCGGGTGCATTCGCGATTCGCGATGAAGGCCGGAATTGCGGGAACCGCCGAGGTCACGAACAGGAAACGTCCCGGGAACACGCTTGACTTATGAACTGCATCCTCTAACATTTGCACGTCAGAGGAATAAGTTTGACTATGTCACACCAAACATGCGCCCTGAAGTAGTTCGATGCTGGCTGCTGTCGAGGGTCGTTGGGAGGAATCACGTGTTGCAAGTCATCGAGGTCGGCGACTACTGCGCTGGTCACGGCAAGTGCTACCGCATCGCACCCGAACTCTTGCGCGCGGCCGACGACCACGGTCATGCCGAGTACATCGGTCCAGCCATCGACCCGGCCGACAAGGCTGCCGTCGCGCGCGGCCTGAACGCCATCAATTGCTGTCCGGAGCAAGCCCTGTCGTGGAAAACGCTGTGAGGGAAGTAGATACCGTGAGCCTGTTTACCAACTTTGATCATTACAATCCGCCGATCGGCCCTGACGGCACCCCGTACGAGTTCTTCGAGGCGCTGCGGGACGAGGCAATCGAGACCAATACCCCGATCGGCTGGAGCGAAGTCTACGGCGGCTTCTGGGTAGTCACCGGCTGGGAGGAAGCCCAGCAGATTCAGCGTGATCCCGCGGTCTTCTCCTCCACCGAGGTGACCTTCCCCGCCTTCGGGACCCCGGGTGGCAGGCCGGTCATGCTTGCCGGCCACGACGATCCCGCGCACATGAAGTATCGGCGCCTGCTCCAGGTCCCGTTCTCGCCATCCCAGGCCATCGCGATGACCGAATACTTCCGCAAGGACGTAAACCTGCTGATTGACAAGTTCATCAGCTCCGGCCGCGTGGATATCGTTGAAGCATTGACGCAGGAGATTCCGGGCCGTATGACGGCCATGCTCATTGGCGCCCCGCCCGAGGAAGGCTCGATGTTCCGCACTTGGGTCCACTCGATGGCGATGGAGGTCCACAAGGACCCCGAAGGTGCGGGCCGCCACATGCGCGACATGGATGCCTACTGGGAGAAGCTGCTGGCCGACCGGCGGAAGAATCGCGGCGACGACGTCATGTCTCAGGTCATCCACGCCGAGATCGACGGTGAACGCCTGACCGACGAGGAGCTTTACGACTTCTTCGTGATCCTGCTGATTGGCGGGATCGACAACACGGTCTACCTGCTCGGCGACATGTTGTGGCGGCTGGCATGGGACAAGGAGCTGCGCCGCCGGCTGGTCCGCAAGCCGGAGCTGCTCGAGTCGGCAATCGACGAGTTCCTGCGGATGTATTCACCGAACATGAGCGCGCGCATCACGACCGAAGCTGTCGAGATCGGTGGGGTAAGGATGGAAGCCGGCCAGCACCTGGTGAACTTCCACCCGATCATCAACCGTGATCCCCGACAGTTCCCGAACCCTGACGTGTTCGTCGCGGAGCGCTCGCCCAACCGGCACTTCGCTCTCGGTCTCGGTATTCATCGCTGCCTCGGAACGCACCTGGTCCGGGTGGAGGCCACGGTCGTCGCGGAGGAGTTCATGGCAAGAATCCCGGAGTGGGAGCTCGATCAGCAGCGACCGTCGAAGTGGTTCCCGGGTCAGACCGGGGGGATGGCGTCCGTCCCCATTGTGTTCCCGCCCGGCGGTGGCATGCCAGGGGAACGACCGAACCCGTAACAGCCAGGTTCCTCCTGGTACCTCGCCTAGTACTTCAGCACCACAGAACGGATCGAAATCTGCCAGACGCTGATCCGGCGATGGGTGCTGCGCACAACCTGCCGGACGCTGCCCGCCTCGCATCGAGGCTCTCTTCGGAATGTGGGAAATCATGAGTTCGAGATCGACTGACGCGGCTCTGCTCGTCGATGACCAGGACACGGGGCCGCAAGGCTCTGTCGTGCTCCAAGCACGAGGCGCCGGTAAGCGCTACCCCGGCGTCATCGCGCTGGACGACGTCAGCATCTCGATGCGCCGGGGTGAAATTCACGCTCTGCTTGGCGAAAATGGTGCCGGCAAGTCCACCCTGATCGGCATCCTGTCCGGCATCACCGAGCCGGACAGCGGCGAGATCGTCATCGACGGAACGTCGACCAAATTCAGCAACGCCGCACAATCGCAGTCCGTCGGGATCACCACGATCCACCAGGAACAGACACTCGCGCCGGACCTCACGGTGCTGGAGAACATCTTCCTGGGCCGCGAGCTGCGTCGCGGTTCGCTGCTCGGCCGGTTTTTGCTCGACGAGCGGGCGATGCGCAAACGGGTGGAGCACCTGGTCGAAGAGTTCGGGCTCACCGCCGACGACCTGCGCCGCCCAGCCGGCACTCTGGGTGCGCTCAAACAGCACGCCGCCCAGATTCTCAAGGCGCTCGCTTTCGACGCCCGCGTGGTGATTCTGGACGAGCCGACCTCGGGTCTGGCCGACCACGAGCGGATGTCGTTGTTCGAGAACATGCGGCGGCTGCGAGACCGGGGCGTCGCGATTCTCTGGGTGACGCACCGACTCGACGAGTTGTTCGGGCTCGCCGATGTCATCACCGTCCTGCGCGACGGGCACCACGTCGCGACGGTCGATCCGGCGACCCAGACACCCGATTCCCTGGTTCGGCTGATGGTCGGCCGCAGGCGTTCAGCCGTCGCGGAGAGCTCGGCGGAGGCGCGTGGGAACCGGTGGTCCGGGCCGGAGGAGGAAATCCTGCGGCTGGAGTCCGTGTCTCGAGCGCCGCTGGTGCGCGATGTGAACCTGGTCGTCAAGCGCGGCGAGGTCCTCGGCATTGCCGGCATCGCCGGTGCCGGACGGACCGAACTCGCCCGCATCATTCTCGGCGCGGATCGAGCCGACAAGGGCCAGATCAGCGTGAACGGTAAGCAGGTCCGGATCAGGAACCCACGCGACGCGTACAAGCTCGGGATCGCCATTGTCCCGGAGGAGCGCAAGACTCAGGCGGTGTTGGGCGATTTCTCCCTCGCCAAGAACATCTCGATCTCCGACCTCAGCCGGGTGACCCGCGGACGCATGATCATCGATCGCTCCGCCGAGCGGAAGCTGGCCAATGTCTATGTCCGAGATCTTGAAGTCAAGACCAGCGGGATCCAACAGAAGATTCGCAACCTCAGCGGCGGCAACCAGCAAAAAATCGTGATCGCTCGATGCTTGTTCACCCGTCCCGCACTGATGATCTTCGACGAACCCACCCAGGGGATCGATGTTGCGGCCAAGAACGAGGTCTACCGGCTGATCTACGAGTTCGTCGATGCTGGGGGCGGCGCCATCGTCATCTCCTCCGAACTGCCTGAACTGCTGCGCGTGAGTGATCGCATCGTAGTGATGCGGGAAGGCCGTGTGGCCGGCGAAGTACCCGCCGGGCCGGATCAATCCGAGGACGAACGTAGCGACCGAGCCGAGGAAATCATGGCGCTGGCAGTAAGGAGTTCCTCGTGAGAATCCGGGAGCGTCTCGCGAGTATCGCCGCGGTCGAAGGTGTCGTCGTCGCGCTCGTCTTCGTCGCCATGATCATCTTCTTCTCGCTGAGTTCACCCTACTTCCTCGGTAGCCAGAACCTGCGGAACCTGTTCGTCGAATCGACGTTCACCGTCTTGCTGGCCGCTGGCACGAGTTACGTGCTGATAGTCGGCGGCATCGACCTGTCAATCGGATCCGTGCTCGGCGTCAGCGCCGGTTTGACTCTGCTGACTATGCAGAAGACCAACTCGCTGCCGCTGGCAATCGCTGTCGGACTGGCATCGGGCGCTGCCATCGGGCTGCTCAACGGCGGGCTGATAGCCGGCATGGGTATCAATCCCTTCATTGTCACGCTGGCCACGCTCAGCATCTTCTCCGGTGGCCTCAACGTGCTGACGACCAGGGCACAGCTCACCGGCACGCCGTCCAAATCGTTCGCCTCGCTGGCCCAGGGATCCGTCTTCGGCCTGCCCTCGCCAGTGCTGATCACAGCCATCGTGGTCATCCTGCTGGAACTGGTCCTCGTTCTCACGCCGTTCGGGCGCCGGATCTATGCCGCCGGCATCAACGAGCGCGCCGCACACATGGCTGGCGTGAACCTGCGCCGGCTGAGGCCTCAGGTCTACATACTCTCCGGTGCCATCGCTGGACTGGCCGGAATACTCCTTGCCTCCAAGCTCAATTCCGTCCAGCCGGGCCTCGGATCCGGTTACGAGCTGACGGCGATCGCCGCCGCGGTGATCGGCGGTGTGGGCCTGGCAGGCGGCCAGGGCAGTGTGTGGCGAAGCGTCATCGGTGCCCTCTTCCTGGCGACCCTCAGCCAGGGCATGCAACTGCTCAGCATCTCCTCCACCTGGTTCACGGTGGTCACCGGAATCAGCATCGTCGCGGCGATCGCCTTTTCCCGCATGACACAGCGGCTGGCGGCCGCGGTGCGGCCGGCGCCATTACCGCCCGCGCCGACGCAACCGGAACCGTCACCGTCCGACGATCGAACGCCGGCCGCGGCCGGATAACGAGGAGCGAAGTCGATGTCATTCTTACCGAACAACGCAACCGTGGGTCAACGCCTGCGTGCGGTCGTCACGAGCCCCAATTCCGGTGTCGTCTCCGTGATCGTGCTGGTCTGCATCTTCGCCTCGATCAAGTCGTCGGTGTTCATCTCCGTCAACAACGGTTTCAACATCGCGAGTCAGATGGTTTTCATCCTACTGCTGGCGCTCGGCATGACGATCGTTCTGATCAGCGGCGGCATCGACCTGTCGGTCGGGTCGGTGATGGGCTTGTGTGCCGGCGTGGTGGCCAAGCTCATGATCGATGGCGTGCCGATGGTTGTCGCGATGCTCCTCGCTGTGGCCGCCGGCGCCGGCCTCGGCATGGTGAATGGGCTGATCATTACCAAGCTGGGCCTGCCTGACTTCGTTGCTACCCTGGCGATGTTCGGCGTAGCACGCGGCCTTCTCTACCTGTGGACCGCCGGCACGCCCTTCCTTGACTACATGACCGACACCTACTTCATCGTCGGCGGCCTGCGACGGCCGTTCGGCTATCTGACCGTGCCCATCATCGTGGCCCTGCTAGCGACGCTGATTGTCGCAGTCACATTGCGATTCACACCGTTCGGGCGGCACCTCTACGGCGTGGGCAGCAACAGCCATGGGGCAATGCTGTCCGGCGTGTCAGTGCCTCGGGTTCGCTTGCTGGCCTACGTGTGTAGCGGCCTGCTCGCCGGAGTAGCGGGCGTCCTGCTGGCTGGGCAGACGACCGCAGTGGCGCCAGACCTCGGCACCGGATACGAGGTCTACGCCATCGCCGCAGCGATTATCGGTGGCGCAGCCCTCTCGGGTGGCCGAGGCCGAGCGATCGGTGCAGTGATCGGCACCCTCACGCTCGCCGTTACTGCCAACGCCATGAACATCGCGGGTGTCGACCCGACTTGGCAACAGGTCGTTACCGGATTGATCCTGCTGCTCAGCGTGATTCTCGACCGCGCCAGCACGCTGCTTCGCTCCCGAGTAGTTCAGATCCCGATACAACCCGTCGCAGCCACAACGGCTGCAACGGCTCGTTAGCCGACCAGATGTCGGCACGTTCAAGAAGGAGCACCCACATGGACATGAATGAGTCGCCCGAAGCCGAGCCGGAGCCAGGAGCCTCCCGGCGTTCGTTCCTGCGCGGCGCCGGGCTCGTCGCTGGAGGCCTCGTCGGATCGAGTGCGCTGCTGAGCGCATGTACGCCCGGCAAGAACAAGAGCGCCGACGCGGTCCCGGCCTCGGCAGCCTCAGGCGCCGGCGCAGCCGGTGGTGCTCTTACCGGCTTCTCGGCGTACGACGACTTGGTGCGGACCAAGACGGCCGGCCGCACAATCAAGCTGGGGTTCACGCCGACCTTCCTCGCCGAGTTCTTCACCCAGATCGAGGGCGCGATGTTCCAGCGCATGTACGAGCTGGAGACCGCCTACGGAGTCAAGTGGGCCTACAAGCGACAGACCCCGGCGCAGAACAGCTTCAACTCGACGCAAGCGCTGATCCAGATTATCCAGAACCTCGCATCGCAAAAGTATGACGCCCTGGTGGTCGACAGTGGCGGCGACTTCGCGACGATGGAGAACGCGTACCGGGATGCGCTCAAGAGCGGCACGAAGTGCTTTCAAATCAATATGGTGCCCGAAATGCACTTTGACAAGGAGGACCGTTTCGTCTTCCAGTCCAGTGTCGGCTACGACAACAAGTTCCAGGCGGGTTTCGTCGTCGGGGACTACATCGGACAGACGCTGAAGGGCAGCGGCACGGTCATGCAGATCTGGGGTCCGCCCGGATCAGAGTTCGCCGATGCACGCCAGACCGGGTTCGACGCTGCACTGGCCAAGTACCCGGGGTTGAAGGTCGTGGCCAAGGGCAATGGCCAGTATCAGCGCAACACAGGTTTCACTGTGACCCAGGATCTGCTCACCCGCTACCCCAACGTCAACGCGATCTACGGCGAGAACGACGACATGGCCTTGGGCGCCGCCCAGGCCGTGGATGCGCGCGGGCTCAAACACTGGGACGGTCAGAAGGGCGTCGTCATTGTGGGCGCAGACGGGCTGCTTTCCGGAATGAAGGCCATTCGGGACGGCAAGCTGACGGCTAGCGTCGACGTAAACACCGTCGACATCGGCCGGTACGTGATCGACGACGTGTTCCACAGCGTCATTCTTGGTGATGCCGTTCCGAAGTTGCACTGGGTGCCGACGCGACTGGTGACCAAGGAGAACGTCGACATCCCGGAGGCTTACATGAAGTGGTCATTGAAGCCGGCCAAGAAGTACTGACGAATTTTCGGTCGGCCTGACTGACTCGGACCTTCAGGCCGACCGGGCTCGAACGCGACACAGCAACGCCGGAAGCAGGGAGCAGAAATCCGATGCCATATGTAATCAACGAGCCGTGCGTCGAGGAAAAGCGGGGCGAGTGCGTCGAGGTCTGCCCCGTCGACTGCATCCACCCGGCACCGGGCGAACCAGGCTTTGCCGAGGCCAAGCAGCTGTACATCAACCCAACCGAATGTATTGACTGCTACGCCTGCATGGAGGTCTGCCCGGTGTCAGCCATCGCTCCCGCGGATCTGGTCCCGGCCGAATGGCAACACTACATCGCAATCAATGCCGCTTACTTCGAAGACGGCCCGGCGTGAGCGGTCAGCAATGGCTGTCCTGAAGGAAGCGGTAGGAACGACGGAGAAACCGCTGCGCGTTGCCGTCGTGGGCTCTGGGCCAGCTGGATTCTATGCTGCCGCACACTTGCAGGCGGCCACCAGCCTCACCGTACAGGTCGACATGTTCGACCGCCTGATCACGCCGTGGGGTCTGGTGCGAGCAGGTGTTGCCCCCGATCACCCGAAAATCAAATCAGTCTCCCGGATGTTCGAGAAGTTTGCCAAGCGACCCGGTTTCAGCTTTCACGGCAATGTAGAACTAGGCCGCGATATCGAGCATGCAGAACTCCTACAGCATTACCACGCCGTTCTCTACGCCGTCGGCGCCGCCAACGACCGGCGGCTGCGAATAGCCGGCGAGGACCTGTCCGGTTGCCACGCAGCGACTCAGTTCGTGTCGTGGTACAACGGACATCCCGACTTCGCCGACGAGCGATTCGACCTTTCTGGAACCCGTGCCGTCGTGATTGGAAACGGCAACGTCGCCATTGACGTCGCGCGGATTCTCGCGTTGTCACCCGCAGAGCTCGAGGTCACCGACATCGCCGATCACGCCCTCGAGGCGCTGCGGGCCAGCAACATCTCCGAGGTCGTCGTGCTCGGACGGCGAGGACCGGCCCAAGCTGCGTTCACCACCGCCGAACTGCGGGAGCTGGGCAGCCTGGCCGATACCGACGTCATCGTCGATTCGGCCGAGGCGGAACTGGACGACCTCGGCCAGGCCTGGCTCGCCGATCACGGCGGCGACCGGGCCCGCGCGAACGTGGAGTTACTGCAGGAGTATTCACGCCGCACGCCCCGCGGCGGACACAAGCGCATCGTCCTGCGGTTCCAGACGGTTCCGGTTGCGCTGATCGGCGAAGACCGCGTCGAGGGTATGGACATTGCCCGCACCGTCCTGCAAGCCGCTGGCGATGGCAATATCGTGTCCAGGACCACCGCAGCGCAGGAGCGCTTGGAATGCGGTTTCGTTCTGCGCTCGATCGGCTATCTGGGTAAGCCGATCCCCGGCGTCCCTTTTGACGCCGACCGCGCGACCATCCACAACGACCACGGTCGGGTGAGCGATCCCGCCACCGGCCAAGCGATACCCGGTGTCTACACCGCTGGATGGATCAAGCGTGGACCTTCCGGCGTGATCGGCACCAACAAGAAATGCGCACAGGAGACAGTTGATCTGCTGCTGCACGATGTCGCTGACGGCGTGCTCAACACACCCCTGCGCGAACCGCAACAACTGCTGGAAACCTTGAAGGAGCGGGGCGTCCATGTCACGGACTACGCCGCCTGGGAAGCCGTCGATGCCCATGAGCGGGGCGCTGGCGAACCATTGGGGCGTCCGCGAGTGAAGCTCGTCCGGCATCCCGAGCTCATCGAGCGCGCCCGCAACACCCGCGACTGACCTCGGCCCAACGGTTGTCGCACGGACGAGGGCTGCGGCCCAATTCACCCGATGATCCTGGAGAAGTAAGTGATCAGAGCAGAGCAATCCATGCAGTCATTGGCCTGGACGCCACCGGCTTACCAAGTGGATGCGCGGGGCAAGGTTATCGGTGCGAAGCCGCCGACTCTCAACAATTGGGGCCGTTGGGGCGAGGATGACCAGCGGGGTACCACGAACCTGATCACCCCGGAGCGGATTGCCGAGGCGGCCTCGCTCGTCCGATCCGGCAGGGCCTATTCCCTGGCCATACCGATAGATTCCAATGCGCCCGTGCACCACACGCGACCACGGGCGATGCGCTTGAACACTCTGAGCGGCTCCGACTTCGTGGCGGGCTCAGCCGTAGCGCACGGCATGGTGCCGGGCCAGCAGTGGACCGACGACGTGATCATCATGGCGCTGCAGGGCTCAACCCAATGGGATGGCCTGGCGCACTTCATGCTCGATCACGTGATGTACAACGGCTGGTGGGGTGGGCTTGTCACGGCGGCCGGCGGCGCGGCCCGCAACGGTATGGAGCACCAACACTGTTCGCTGGTGGGCCGGGGCGTCTTGCTCGATGTCTGTCGATTCCGGGGCGGCGAGCCACTGCCAGGCGGGGAGCTGATCCGCGCCGATGAGTTGGACGAGGTCGCGCGGGTGCAAGGGACGGTGGTGCGGCCGGGTGACATCGTCCTGATTCGAACCGGATATCTGGGCCTGTACTACGGGCTGGCTGGAGAGCGTCAACGGGAGAACGAATGGCTTGCGACTCAACCGGGACTGTCCGGTGACAGCGTCTCCTGGTGCCACGCAAACGACATCGCTGCGCTGGCCATGGATAACTGGGCCATCGACGTGGTGCCGTTCGAGGATCCGTCCGCGGTCTTCCCCTTCCATCACGGGGCGATTCCCGGACTCGGTCTGACCCTGGGCGAGTTCTTCTGGCTCGACGACCTGGCAAATGGCTGCGCCCAGCAGAGCCGGTACGAGTTCTTTCTCACGGCTCCCCCGATGAACGTCTCGCACGCCAGCGGCTCGATGACCAATCCGATCGCGATTCTCTGAGGCCTGGCTGCTCTGCCTGGCCCAGGACCGCTCAGTAGGCCATGAACAGAATCTGCTCGCGGGTGTATTCCGCGCCCGTACCGGGGTGTTGCGCGGCCAGGTGCTCTCGAGCGAGCACGATCAGTGCCTCGTCATCGGCGGCGACCAGAAGTTCGCCACAGGGGCAGCGGAGTCGCCGCTTGGGCTTGCCGTCATAGGCGGCCGCTGACCTGCCACGCTCACCGACGTCACCGAGGACCTCGAGGATGATCCGTTCCGCAGTGGCGCGATGTCCGGCCGGTGAGAGGTGCAGGCCGTCCTGGGAGAGCAATTCAGGCAGTCGCCGCGGGGTGAAAGTCGTCCACAGGTCGACCAACTGCTCCGGCCGTTCGCGGAAGAGTTCGGCTTTGGTCGCGGAGTCTGCGCTCGTGTAGGTGATGCCCATGGCTTGAAAGACCGGAAATTCCGCCACCACCTCGTCGCGAACCGGAGCTGGCGGCACCCACGCGAGTCGGCCGCCGCGTGCTGCGACGATGTCGGCAATCCGCTGCAGGTTGCTTCGGGTCTGCTCGTCGGAGATGAATGTCGGCCCGGGCTGAGGTGCGGTCCGGCAGAAGTCGTTGCCACCGATGAACACGATGTACAACGCGGGTCGGCGCTCCCCGAGGGCAAGGCCGAGCCGGCGGACGAGATCCATCGTCGTGTCACCCGACTTGGCCAGGTTGAGCAGTTCCACGTCGGGCCGGATCTGGCTGAGCATCTCGCTCAGCATCTCTGCCCAGGACTGATGGCCAGCGCTCTGGCTGTCGCCCACGACCGCGATGCTGTAGTCGCGCGGCAGGTTCTCGATTGCCACTCGCACGTTCGGCTGAGCGAGCAGCTGCTTCGCGCCCTCCGCCACCACCGCACGCATCTCGGTCCGAAGCTGTTGAAGGGTACCGGTATCCGTGCCGAGCAGGGTGGCGACCGCGGCGTCGTCGAGGCCGCCGCTGCCGATTAGCTCGTGGAAGCCTGACAACCGCTGGAACTCCACGGTCATCCGGGTCGCGAGGTCGATCTCGGTGTTGGTCATCGCAAGTCTCCTATCGGGGCGGCCGGGGTGCTGGCGACCGCTGTCTGCTGGACGGTCAGGACGGGGTCAGTCGACGTGCTTTCCACCGGGTTCGAACACGATCGGGACCGAGGCCATCCCGCCGGTCTGGCCGGAGATCCAGCGAGGGCTGCGATCGGGGTCCAACTCCCAATCCGGAATGCGCTTGATGAGCTCCTGGGTGACCACGGAGGCCTCTACCCGAATCAGATGGGCACCGAGGCACCGGTGAATTCCGAGGCCCAAGGCGAAGTGCCGGTTCGGCGAGCGGTTGGGAATGAAGGCATCGGGGTACTCGAACTGCCGCGGGTCGCGGTTGGCAATCGGGTGGAAGTTCACGACGTGCTGTCCTGGCTGCATCGTCACCCCGCCGATCGTCACCTCCTCGGTGGTGATTCGGGCGCTGAAGTTCGGAGCGTAGAACCGCAGGAACTCGTCGATGGAGTCTTCGATCAGCTGCGGACTGCGTGAAAATCTCCTGCGCAGTTCTTTGTCCCACGCCAGTCGCCAAATGATGTCGGCCAGCAGATACATGGTGTTGTCGATGCCACCGATCAGCAGTGCTAGGAAGAAGTCGCGCAGTTCGGCATCGGTGAGCCGTTCGCCGTCGATCTCGGCGTTGACCACGCCGGAGAACACGTCGTCGCCGGGGCTACGCCGACGTTCCTCGATGAGCTCCGTGACGTGATCGTGCATGTCCTTGAAGTGCTTGGCCGCGCCCTCCGGGTCGGTGTGCACCTGCATGGCGGCTGCGTGCACCCACGTCCGGTAGCGGTCGCCGTCCTCTGCCGGTCGGCCGAGCATGACAGCGGTCATCCGGCCAGGGATCTGCCGGGTCAACACCTCGACAACGTCCACCCGGCCTGAATCGATGAACCGGTCGATGAGCAGGTTCGTGTCCTTGCGGAAGTACTCCGTCATACCCAGAGCCTGGGCCGGCGAAAAGGGTGTCTGGAGCAGTCGCCGGTATTTCAGGTGCTGTGGATCGTCGTAGCCGGCGAGCATCAGTGGACGCCCGTCGGGTGTCTTGAAGGCAGGAAAGGTGACTTCGGTGCTGGAGAAGAGTTGTGGGTTGCGCTGGATCCGCTGGGATTCCTCCCACCCGGTCACGACCCAGAATCCACCGTAGACCTCACTCCAGCCGATTGGTGTGTCGGTGCGGACGGCCTCGTCGCGCAGTGCCTCGTAGAAGGCATAAGGCGTCTGGTCCGGTCCGAACGGAGTGTTGTAGTGGTCGAACTGCGTGTACAGGCTCATTCCTGCTCTTCTCCTCTGAGCTTGCGTTTGGCTGGCGGTGCTGTGGGTGGATCGGCGCCCGGACTTCTGAGCTGTGGCAGCTGGCTTCAGTACTAGAAATATAGACTTCCGCACGCTACAAAGCTACATTTGCACATCATATGCATTGAGGTCCGATGCACATCCCGATCGGGGGAGCCGTTATGCAGCCCTACATTGACGTCCGAACGATCACCCTCGCCGCGGCCCGCAAGGTCGTCAGCTCCGCGCAGCAGTTCGCCCACGTGATCGGAGTGCGGCCGGCCATCGCCGTCCTGGACCGCGCCGGGGAACTGGTGACGTTCGACCGCCTGGACGGCGTGCCACTGCTGTGTGTCGAACTGGCACAGGACAAGGCCCACAGCGCCATCCGCTTCGGAATGGCTACGCATGAATGGTGGCCGATGATCGGCAGTGACCCCGCCTTGGTCCACGGCCTGGCCAAGCTGGATCGTCTGGTCGTCTTCGGAGGCGGCGTCCCGCTCCTGGACGGTGGGAACACGGTCGGTGCCATCGGAGTTTCCGGCGGATCGACGGACGAGGACCGGGCGATCGCAGAAGCGGGTGAGGCCGCCTGGCGGCAATTGCTGGCTGAGCCTCACGAATCGAAGCAGTCCCGCGAACGAAGGGTGGATGCGTGATCGGCGTACGGAACCTTGGTCCGTCCCGGTTGGCCGTCTCGGCGATCGGCCTCGGTTGTATGAGCATGAGCGGTATCTACAGCGATCCAGGTGACGACCTGGAGTCGATAGCCGTCATCAACGCAGCCCTGGACGCCGGCTGCAACTTCCTCAACACCTCGGACCTGTACGGACCGTTCACGAACGAGGAACTGATCGGCCGCGCGATCAGAGGCCGTCGGGATGAGGCCGTGGTGGCGACCATGTTCGGCCTGGTACCGGGATCCGGCGGAGTTGCTATCCAGGGATCGCCCGACTACGTCCGTGAGGCGTGTGATGCGAGCTTGACGCGCCTGGGTATCGACCACATCGATCTCTACTTCCAGCATCGGGTCGACCTCGACATACCCATCGAAGAGACGGTGGGAGCGATGTCCGAACTCGTGGCGGCCGGCAAGGTGCGTCACCTCGGACTGTCCGAAGCGTCGGCGAACACGATCCGGCGGGCGCACGCGGTGCACGAGCTGACTGCGGTGCAGACCGAGCTTTCCCTTTTCGCGCGCGACGCCGAGTTGGAGGTGCTGCCAGCCGTGCGCGAACTCGGCATCGGTTTCGTTGCCTACAGCCCCATGGGTCGTGGACTGCTGACCGGCCGGTGGCGGTCGCCGGACGACCTCGCCGTCGACGACTACCGTCGCACGGACCCGCGCTTCCAGGAGGGTAACCTCGCCGCGAACCTCGATATGGTCGACGCGCTCGCCGCCATGGCGGGAGACAAGGGGTGCTCTGTCACGCAGCTCGCCATCGCATGGGTCCTGCACCGGGGTCACGATGTCGTTCCGATCCCGGGCACCCGTCGGACGAGCTATCTGGAGGACAATCTGCGGGCCGCCGAGGTTCAACTGGACGATGATGACCTGCGACGGCTGGAGCAGATCGTCCCGCCGGGAACAGTCAAGGGCGATCGCGCGGCAGACATGAGCTGGGTGAATCGCTAGGAGAGCCTGGGCCCATCACGGCCGAC
>JAVEET010000155.1 GCA_030840295.1 Pseudonocardiales bacterium | reverse complement strand
GCAATGGAATCGGCCAGGTCTTCGATGGCCGGACCAGGCTCGCCCAGTCGTCGGGCCGCCGTGGCCGGGGCCAGCGGTTCGGCGTAACGGACGAACTCGTGCAGGTCGCTCAGGCCGGTGAGCCGCTGGATCTCGGCCAGATCGCCGGGCGCTCCGGGCGGCTCGCCGGTCTGGATCGGCTTGACCACCGCGACCCGCTGCCCGGCTCGCATGGCACCGGCCGCAAGGGCGGCGGTCGTGACCGTCTTGCCGACACCGGTCCCGGTACCCGTGACGACGATGATCTTCACCCGGTGACTTTCATCCGGCCGATGTTGCAATCAGGCAACGGCGGAATCGTTCGATATCGCCATCGGTCAGCGTCGCGCGCGCCGTTACCCGCAGCCGTGCGGTACCCGTCGCGACTGACGGCGGCCGGAAGCAGCCGACCAGGATGCCACTGTCCCGCATGGCTGTGGCCCGCCGGAACGCGAGATTCGAATCGCCGACCAGAATCGGAATCACCGCTGAATCGCTCGCCGCGACCGCCGCCGCGCCCGCGAGACCGGCTGCTCGCTCGAGGACCAACTTGGCCAGTGCCGGTTCACGTTCGAGAATTCCCAGTGCGGCCAGGGCCGCCCCGACGGCCGCCGGATTCAGGCCGGTGTCGAAGATGAAGGCCCTCGAGGTGTCGATGAGTTGCGCGATGACGGCGGGATGAGCAAGCACCGCGCCGCCCTGCGCCCCGAGAGCCTTCGACAGTGTGACGGTCGTGATCAGGTCGGCCTCGGCGGCCAGTCCGGCCTCGGCGACCGAGCCGCGACCGTCACCCCGAACGCCCAGTCCGTGAGCATCATCGACCAGCAGCAACGCTTCGAAACGTCGTGCGAGCCGGTGCCAGTCGCTGATCGGCAGCAATCGGCCGTCGGCCGAATTGATGGCGTCGATGACGATCAGGGCTCGTGGCTCGCAACGTCCGGCAAGCGCGGTCTCCGCGGCGGCCAGATCACCGGCCGGGGTCACCACCACCCGGGACTTGGCGAGCCGGCAGCCATCCACCAGCGAGGCGTGGTTGCCGGCATCGGACACGATCAGGCAGTCCGGACCTGCCAACGCGGTAATCGCCCCTACATTGGCCAGGAAGCCGGAGGAATACACCAGGGCGGCCGGCGCGCCCACGAAGGCGGCCAGGGCGTACTCGAGTTCGGCATGCAGGTCGGTCGTGCCGGTCACCAACCGCGACCCCGTCGAACCAGCGCCCCACAGCCTTACCGAGGCCGCGGCCGCCTCGATCACTCTCGGGTCACCGGCCAGTCCGAGGTAGTCGTTGGACGCCAGGTCGAGCAGCACCGAATCCGCGGCTCGGGGCCGCAGCACCCGGTGCACTCCCGCGGCCGACCGCGCCTCAGCCGCGCGGAACAGCCAATCGAGCGCAGGCGATCCGGTCACCGGGCTGACCTTACGTCAGCGTCCTGAGGCCTGGATGCTGGCCGCTGCCGCCGCGTGCAATGCCACACTCACTCTTGCCAATTCCGCATCCGAGATGATGTAGGGAGGCATCGTGTAGATCAGGTCCCGGAACGGGCGCAGCCACACCCCTTCCCGCACCGCAGCCGCCGTCGCCGCGGTCAGCTCGACCTCGCTGTCGAGTTGCACCACCCCGATTGCCCCGAGGACCCGCACATCGCGCACTCCCCTCAGGCCGGCCAGCGGTGCCAGTCCCCGGACCAGCCCGCGCTCGATGCGGGCAACCTCCTCGGCCCAGGGTCGGCTCAGCAGTAGATCGATCGAGGCCAGCGAGATGGCCGAGGCCAGCGGATTACCCATGAAGGTCGGTCCGTGAGCCAGCACCGGTACAGCCCCGGATGAGATCCGCTCGGCCACGGCAGAGGTACACAGGGTGGCAGCCATCGACAGGTAGCCGCCGGTCATCGCCTTACCCAGACACATGATGTCGGGGTGCACGCGGGCGTGGTTTGCCGCGAACATCGCACCGGTCCGGCCGAATCCGGTGGCGATCTCGTCGAAGATGAGCAGCACCGAGTACTGGTCGGCGAGTTCCCGCAGCCGCTGCAGGTATGCCGGGTTGGAAAAGGACATGCCCCCTGCGCCCTGCACCACCGGCTCGACGATGATGGCAGCGACCTGCCCGCTGTTCCTGGACAACGCCGCCTCCCAGACCCGGCAGTATGCCTCGTCGACGGGAGCATCAAAGCCGGCTGGCGGCGCCGCGACGAAGACCTGCTCGGGCAACCGGCCGCGCCATAGCGAGTGCATGCCGCCCTCGGGGTCACACACGCTCATCGGGTGCAGGGTGTCACCGTGGTAGCCGCCCCGCCAGGTCATCAGCCGGTGCTTCTCCGGCCGGCCGGCCGACACCCAGTACTGCAACGCCATCTTCGCCGCGACTTCCACGGCCACCGACCCTGAATCGCTGAAGAAGACGTGCTGCAGCGGATCCGGCGTGATCTCGATCAGCCGTTGCGCCAGGCGGATCGCCGGTTCGTGAGTAAGACCACCGAACATGACGTGGCTGACCGAACCGAGCTGGGAATGGGCCGCCGCGTCGAGCACCGGGTGTCGGTAACCATGGATGGCGGCCCACCACGACGACATCCCGTCGATCAGCTCGCGGCCGTCAGCCAGCTTCAGCCGCACCCCGCTGGCGGATTCGACAAGCAACGGCGACGCCCGGCCCGGCATCGGGGCATACGGATGCCACACCTGAGCCGCGTCCGCGCTGAGCAGGGCCGCGGTCTCCTCCGGCGTCACGAGAGCTGGCTCTCGGCCACCTTCGGTTGTGCGTCGATGCCGGCTTCTTTGCGTTGCTCGGGCGTGATCGGCGCCGGCGCCTCGGTCAGGGGATCGAAACCGCCCCCGGTCTTCGGGAAGGCGATCACGTCACGGATCGAATCGGTCCGCGACAGCAGCGCGTTGATCCGGTCCCAGCCGAAGGCGATCCCGCCGTGCGGTGGGGCGCCATAGGCGAAGGCGTCCAGCAAAAAGCCGAACTTCTCCTGAGCCTGCTCATGTGACAGGCCCATCACGGCGAACACCCGCTCCTGGATGTCACGCCGGTGGATACGGATAGAGCCGCCGCCGATCTCGTTGCCGTTGCAGACAATGTCATAGGCGTAGGCCAACGCGCTCCCCGGATCGCTGTCGAAGGTATCGAAGTACTCCGCCTTCGGGCTGGTGAACGCGTGGTGCACGGCGGTCCAGGCGCCGGAGCCCACTGCGATATCGCCACTGGCGGTGGCCTCCGAAGTCGGCTCGAACAGTGGAGCGTCGACCACCCAGAGAAACGACCACGCCGATTCGTCGATCAGGCCTGCCCGCTTGCCGATCTCGAGGCGGGCCGCGCCCAGCAGCGACTGGGACGCCTTACGGGCACCGGCGGCGAAGAACACGCAATCCCCCGGCTTGGCGCCGACCCGCTCGGCGAGTCCGCGCCGCTCGTCCCCTGACAGATTCTTGGCAACCGGGCCGCCCAGTTCCCCGTCCTCGCCGATGAGCACGTACGCCAGGCCACGCGCGCCGCGTTGCTTGGCCCACTCCTGCCAGGCGTCCAGCTGCTTGCGGGGTTGGGAGGCGCCACCGGCCATCACCACGGAGCCGACGTACGGGGCTTGGAAGACCCGGAACGGCGTGCTCGCGAAGTAGTCGGTCACTTCGGAGATCTCGAGATCAAATCGCAGGTCAGGCTTGTCCGAGCCGAACCGGTTCATCGCCTCCGTGTACGTCAACCGCGGGATCTCCGTCCCGATCTCGTGACCGATCAAAGCCCAGATCGAGCGCAATACCCTCTCGGCCAGCGCCATCACGTCGTCCTGCTCGACAAAGCTCATCTCGATGTCGAGCTGGGTGAATTCAGGCTGCCGGTCAGCCCGGAAGTCCTCGTCGCGGTAACAGCGAGCGATCTGGAAGTAGCGTTCCATGCCGG